>NZ_JBEXZT010000019.1:0-152085 GCF_040631275.1 Streptosporangium sp. NPDC020145
CGGTCACATCAAAACGCGCCACGTCCGAGTTCTACCAGCCACGGCCGGCCCGCCACTGGGCCACACCTAGATCCGAACCCCAAACAGCTCCTAGTCCAGCTGCTGCAGGGCGACGTGCCAGGACCCCGCCTCGGGCCTGAGCCCGGACAGCAGGCGGTCGGCCTCCTTCGAGGCGGCCTGCAGGTCGGAGCCGAGGTCACCCCCGCGCGGCAGCCGGTCGCGCCGTACGACGGCGACCGTGACCTCCGCCGAACCGTTGCCGAAGAACTCCCACATGACGGGCTTGGCGCCGCAGGGTGCGGACCTGGCGAGGACCCCGGTCCTGTCGGCCTTGTCCGCCCAGATGAGGGCGTGCAGATCCTCTCCCTCGCAGCGGACGTACACCCGGCCCTTGCCCTCCACCGTGCCCTGGAAGGCGTGCTTCTCGTTGATCTGGGTGAGGTGACCGCCCGCGACCTGGTGGCTGTTGGGCAGGCCCCCGAGGTTGAACTCGCCCTGGGTCGCGAGGCGGGCTCCGTTGTCCAGGCAGATGTCCGGCGAACAGGAGGCACTGGAGACCCCCTGGTCGTGGATCGCGATCTCCCACAGGGCGGGGCCACGAACCGCGTCCGCGAGCGCCCGGTCGTACCCCTGGGGAGACTGCTCCTCGGGAGAGGGATCCTTGGGGGCGTCCTCGACCGTGGTGGGGACGGTGAACACCTCGACCGTGACGGGGACCCCGGCGGTGAGCCCGTCGAGGCTGCCGAACGCCGTCCACTCCTGTCCCCGCTCGTTCTCCCCGCAGGTGCCCACGTCCACCCGGTCGCCGTAGCGCACGAACACCCGGCTCGCATGGGCGCAGTTGACGCGGTAGGAGGTCTTTTCGCTCTTCGGGACGAACGAGAGCCGCTCCGCCTTCCCCGTCTCCTCCGAGCGGACGCCCGCCAGCCGTACTCCCTCTTCGCCCACCTGTTTGATCGGTTCGCCCACCTGGGCCATGATGCTGCCGCCGCCCCGCGTGCCGCCGTCCCGCGTGCCGCCGGACAGCAGGGTCGGCGTCAGGACGAGCGCGGCGGCGGTCACGGCGGCGACCGTTCCCACCGCGGCCCACCTGCGCCGTCTGATCCTCCTGCCCTCGGTGAGAATGTCCTCAAGCCGGGCGCCGCCCCCGTGGCCGCCCGTGCTGCGTTCGGCGAGCAGTTCCCTCAGGTCGTGCTCGGTGTGGCTCATCGCTGTGCTCCCGTCATCGTCCGAACCCCCTGGTCGACCCGCAGCCGGGCGAGTGCCCTGCCGAGTTGGCTCTTGACCGCCCCGACCGAGCAGCCGAGCACGCCGGCGACCTGGGCCAGGGTCATCTCCTCGAAGTAGTGCAGGACGACCACGGCGCGCTGACGCCCCGACAGCGTGCCGATCGCCGTCCACAGCGCGTCCCGGTCGCCGATCTCCCGGGTGAAGTCCCGTCCGTCGTCCCGGTCGGGCATCACCTCCGTCGGGACCTCGCCCCGCCAGCGTCGCCGCCACCAGGAGGCATGGGTGTTGGCGATGATCCGGTACACGTACGGATCGGGGTCGCCGTCGATCCGGCGCCAGGCGAGCCATGCCCTGGCCAGCGCCGTCTGCACCAGGTCCTCGGCGATCGCCCAGTCCCTGGTGAGGAGGTACGCCGTTCTTCGCAACCGTTCATGACGTTGCGCGACGTACTCCGTGAACTCGGTCATCTTGTCCTCCAGAGTGACGTCCTCATGGAGGACTACCGGTTGGCCCACGGATTCGGATGACACCGGCGTATCGGCCGAATGACCGGGTCACGTCAGGTGCCCGGCTCCGCTAGCCTCGCCTACGTCACGCACGTACTCCGGGACGGAAGGTGCCCAAGTTGATCGGCTGGTTCGAAGCGGTGGTCCTCGGCCTCGTTCAGGGGTTGACGGAGTTTCTGCCGATCTCCTCAAGCGCCCACATCAGAGTCGTCTCCGCGTTGTTCGGCTGGACCGATCCCGGCGCGGCGTTCACCGCCGTGATCCAGATCGGTACCGAGGCGGCGGTCGTCATCTACTTCCGCAAGGAGATCTGGGAGATCATCTCCACCTGGGTCAGGTCCCTGTGGACGCCTGACCTGCGCTCCCACCACGCCGCCAGGATGGGCTGGTACATCATCGTCGGCACGCTGCCGATCGTCGTGCTCGGCCTGCTGTTCAAGGACAGCATCGAGACCGTCTTCCGCGACCTGCGGCTGATCGCCACGACCCTGATCGTCTTCGCCGTGATCCTCTGGTTCGCCGACCGTACGGCCCGCAACAAGCTGACCCTGCAGCGCCACCTCAGCTTCCCGCACGCCCTGATCTACGGCTTCGCCCAGTCGCTGGCCCTCATCCCCGGCGTCTCCCGCTCCGGCGGCACGGTCAGCGCGGGTCTGCTGCTCGACTACCGCAGGGAGGAGGCCGCGAAGTACTCCTTCCTGCTGGCCATCCCGGCGGTACTCGGCGCGGGCGTGCTGGAGCTGTTCAAGATCGGTGAGGCCGACAGCCCCGACTGGGGGCCGACGATCCTGGCCACCGTGATCTCGTTCGTCGTCGGCTACGCGGCGGTCGCGTGGTTCCTGAAGTACATCAGCACCCACAAGTTCACCGGCTTCGTGATCTACCGGATCATCCTGGGCCTGGTCATCATCGCCCTGGTGAGCACGGGCGTCCTCGACCCCATGTCCTGAGGCCCCGTGAGAACCCCGGCAGAGCCCTTCGTGAGGTCCCCGGCGGAGCCTCACGAGAACCCCGTGAGATCCCGGTAGTTCCCCGTGCGCCCCGACTGGTCCGCCCTTCCCGTCCGGCACGCCCTGCCCGAGCTGTCCGCCGCCCTCGACGAGTACGGCACGGCCGTGCTGACCGCGCCGCCGGGGACAGGGAAGACCACGCTCGTCCCGCTCGCCCTGGCCGGGCTGGTCGGTGACCCGCCGGTCCGGCCGTTCGTCGCGACGGAGCCGCACAGGGTCGCGATGGCGGAGCCGCGCAGGGTGATCGTGGCGGAGCCGCGCAGGATGGCGGTGCGGGCCGCGGCGCGGCGGATGGCGTGGCTGCTCGGGTCCGAGGTCGGCGGGCCGGTCGGCTTCGCCGTACGGGGGGAGCGGCGGGCGGGGCCCGAGACGGTCGTCGAGGTCGTCACCACGGGTGTGCTGCTGCGGCGGCTCCAGCGTGACCCCGAGCTCGGCGGTGTGGACGTGGTGCTGCTCGACGAGTGTCACGAACGCCACCTGGACGCCGACACCGCCCTGGCCTTCCTGCTGGATGTCAGGTCCGCGCTCAGGCCCGACCTGCGGATCGTGGCGGCCTCGGCGACGGCGGACGCGGCTCCCCTGGCGGCGCTGCTCGGCCAGGACGGGCCGCCCGCGCCGGTCGTGCGGGCCGAGGGCGTCGCGCACCCGGTCACCCCGGTCTGGGCGCCCGCCCCCGCCACGGTCGCTCCCCCGCACGGCCTGCGGGTCGATCCGGCCTTCCTGGCCCATGTCGCCGCCGTCGTACGGCGGGCGCTGGCCGAGCACGAGGGGGACGTGCTGTGTTTCCTGCCGGGGGTCGGGGAGATCGCCAGGGTGGCCGCGCATCCCCTCGGGGACGTCGAGGTGCTCCAGGTGCACGGCCAGGCCCCGGCCCGGGTCCAGGAGGCCGTGCTCGCGCCGGGCACGCGCAGGCGAGTGGTACTGGCCACCTCGGTCGCCGAGTCGAGCCTGACCGTTCCCGGGGTCCGGATCGTCGTGGACTCCGGGCTGGCCAGGGAGCCGAGGACCGACCACGCCAGGGGGCTCGGCTCGCTGACCACCGTGCGGCTCTCCCGGGCCTCGGCGACCCAGCGCGCGGGCCGAGCGGGGCGCGAGGCGCCGGGGGTGGTCTACCGGTGCTGGTCGCCGGTCGAGCACGAACGGCTGCCCGAACACTCCGCCCCCGAGATCGCACTGGCCGATCTGACGGGCTTCGCCCTGCAGGCGGCCTGCTGGGGGGACCCTTCCGCGAGCGGTCTGGCGCTGCTGGATCCCCCTCCGGCCGCCGCGATGGAGGCGGCCCGCCGTACCCTGCACGCGCTCGGCGCCCTCGACTCCCCCGGGGGCCGTGTCACGCCGAGGGGGCGGGAGATGGCCGGGGTGGGGGTCCATCCCCGCCTGGCCAGGGCCCTGCTGGACGTGGGGCCGGAGGCGGCCGAGGTGGTGGCGCTGCTGTCCGAGCGGCTGCCGGGGGACGCGGGGGACGACCTGGTGGCGTTCTGGCGTGCCGTACGGCGGGGCGGGGACGGTTTCGCCGCCCGCTGGCGTCAGGAGGCGCGGCGGCTGGCCCGCGACGCGGGTCGCGCCTCCCCTTCGGGCATGGGGGACGACGCGGTGGCCGGGCTGGTGGTGGCGCTGGCCTATCCGGAGCGGGTGGCCAGGCGCCGGGGCGGCTCCTATCTGATGGCCTCGGGGACGGCCGCCGAGCTGCCCTCCGGGTCGCGACTGGGGAGCGCGCCGTGGCTCGCGGTCGCGGTCGCCGACCGGCCCGCGGGGTCGGCCGCCGCCCGGGTCAGACAGGCCGTGGTGATCGACGAGGAGACCGCCAGGCTGGCCGCCGCCCCTCTGTACGACCGTGCGGAGGAGGTGGTGTGGCGGGTCCCGCCGGGTGAGCGGCGCGGTGACGTCTCGGCCCGCCGGGTCGAACGCCTGGGCGCCGTCGAGCTGTCCTCGGTCCCGTTGCCCGACGCCGACGTCAGGCCCGCCCTCCTGTCCGGCCTGCGCGCCGAGGGTCTGTCGATCCTGCGCTGGACCCCCGAGGCCGTCGCCCTGCGGGAACGGCTGGCCTTCTGCCACCGGGCGCTGGGTGAGCCGTGGCCCGCGGTGGACGACGACGCCCTGCTCGACGCGGTCGATCTGTGGCTTGAGCCCGAACTGTCGCGGGCCCGTCGCAGGGCCGACCTCGAACGGCTGGACGTGGCGGGCTCCCTGGGCCGGCTGGTTCCGTGGAGCGCGCGTCTCGACGAGACCGCTCCCGAGCGGATCGAGGTGCCCAGCGGGTCGCGGATCAGGATCGACTACTCGGGTGAGCGGCCGGTGCTGGCCGTCAAGCTCCAGGAGTTGTTCGGCTGGGACGAGGCGCCCAGGATCGCGGGGGTCGCGCCGGTCGTCCACCTGCTCTCCCCCGCCGGGCGGCCCGCCGCGGTCACCGACGACCTGGCCTCGTTCTGGCGCGGCGACGGCTACCGCTCGGTCAGGGCGGAGCTGCGCGGGCGCTATCCCCGGCATCCGTGGCCCGAGGACCCGCTGTCCGCGACGGCCACCCGCCGAACCAACCCCCGGCGCTGACCCCTCACCGCCGCCCCTCACCACAGATCCCCACCACGGACCCTCATCGCGGCCCTCGCCCCGGGCCCTCAGCGCCGGGTGAAGCGGCCCTGGGCCGCCCGCCGTACCGGCCGCACGCTGAGCGAAGAGTCCCTGGCCGTCCCCTCTGTCACTGAGCGTGCCGAATTCCGGTTCACACATCGATGATCACGCGCTATCTTAGTGATATCATTCCGATAGCAAAGGTGGAGCACATGGAACGACGTGCCTTCCGGATCAACGGTTTCGCCGTTCTCCTCGGACTTCTGGTCCTCCTCGCCGTCCTGGCCGGGATCGCGTTCTCCGGCGGCGACGTCGTCAAGATCGTGGCCGGGGTCGTGGCGGTGCTGGCCCTGGTCGTCCTGGGCAGCGGCTTCGTCGTGGTCAACCCCAACGAGGCCCAGGTCGTGCAGTTCCTCGGCCGCTACGTCGGCTCGGTCAACGACGCGGGCCTGCAGTGGGTGCTTCCCTTCACCACCAGGCGCCGCATCACCCTGCGGGTGCGCAACTTCGAGACGGCCAAGCTCAAGGTGAACGACGCCGACGGCAGCCCCGTCGAGATCGCGGCCGTCGTCGTCTACCGGGTGACCGACACCGCCAAGGCGGCCTTCTCCGTGGACGACTACGAGGAGTACATCGCGATCCAGTCGGAGGCGGCCGTGCGGCACCTGGCCACCAGCCACCCCTACGACTCCCACGAGGGCAGCGGCACCAGCCTGCGCGACGGCGCCGAGGTGGCCGCCGAGCTGACCACCGAACTGGTCGACCGCACCGAACTGGCCGGGGTCGAGGTGCTTGAGGCCCGCATCACCCACCTGGCCTACGCCCCCGAGATCGCCCAGGCCATGCTGGTCCGCCAGCAGGCCGCCCAGGTGGTCGCGGCTCGCACGCACATCGTCTCCGGCGCCGTTGGTATGGTCCAGCTTGCACTCAACCGGCTGGCCGAGGAGGGCGTCGTGGAGCTCGACGAGGAGCGAAAGGCCCAGATGGTGTCCAACCTCCTGGTCGTCCTGTGCGGCGACCGGGCTACCCAGCCGGTGGTCAACGCCGGCAGCCTGTATGCCTGAGCGGAAAAAAGTCCTGCTCAGACTCGATCCGGCCGTCTACGAGGCGATCGCCAAGTGGGCGGCCGACGATCTGCGGAGCGTCAACGCCCAACTGGAGTACGCGCTGCGCCTGGCGCTCAAGGGGGCGGGCCGCGATCTGCGGCGCGCCGGGGCGGATAACGCCGATGAGCCGGACAAGTCATCTGATTGAGACGTGATGCGCTTCCCCTGGCGCACTTGCCGGATAACACTCGGTTCATGTCCTGGGTGGGAAGGTCC
The DNA here is from genome assembly GCF_040631275.1 of Streptosporangium sp. NPDC020145. Taxonomy (NCBI): domain Bacteria; kingdom Bacillati; phylum Actinomycetota; class Actinomycetes; order Streptosporangiales; family Streptosporangiaceae; genus Streptosporangium; species Streptosporangium sp. NPDC020145. The sequence goes on from NZ_JBEXZT010000019.1 coordinate 6,637, forward strand.
GCAGCCGAGATAGCCGAGGCCGTACGCCGGGGGGAGGTCACCGCCCCCTCGGTCGTCGAGGACCACCTCCGGGTGATCGCCGAACGTGACGGACGGATCGGGGCCTTCCGCAGGGTCCGCACGGAACGGGCGCTCGCCGAGGCGCGGGCCCTGCAGGAACGCGAGGACCTGGCCACGCTGCCGCTCGCGGGCGTGCCCGTCGCGATCAAGGACGTCGTCGCGGTCAGGGGCGAGTCCATGCGGAACGGCTCCGCGGCCACCTCCTCCGTCGCGGCGGCCGAGGACCACCCGGTGGTGGCCAGGCTCAGGGCGGCGGGGGCGGTGGTCGTCGGGATCACCAACGTGCCCGAACTGTCCCTGGCCGGTTTCTGCGACAGCGTCTACGCCGTCACCCGCAACCCGTGGGACCCCCGGCGCACCCCCGGCGGCTCCTCCGGCGGCAGCGCCGCGGCGGTCGCCGCCGGGATGGTCCCGCTGGCCCACGGAACCGACGGCCTCGGCTCCCTGCGCGTCCCCGCCGCCTGCTGCGGGATCGTCGCCATCAAGCCCGGCCAGAAGGTCGTCCCGCCCCCGGAGCACGACTGGTACGGCATGGCGGAGAACGGCCCGCTGGCCACGACCGTGACCGACCTGGCGCTGGCGCTCGCGGTGATGGCGGGCGACATGTCCCTGGCCCTGCCCACCACCTCCCACCGCACGTCCGGCTCTCCCGGCTCCTCTGGCGACGACGGGGCGCTGTGGAGCGACGGAGGACGGGGCGCGCCGATCCCGCCGCGCCCCTCGGGACTGCGGGTCGGCGTGGCCCGCCTGCCGGTGCCGCCGGGCTTCGCGATCGACCCCGAGCTGCAGCGGGCGGTCGTCGAGGCGGGCCACACCCTGGCCGCCGCCGGGCACACCGTGGTCGAGCACGAGACGCGGCTGCCGAGCTGGCTGGGCAGCGCCACGATCGCCGCCTGGTTCGCCTGTGCCCTGCGCGAGACCCGGGGACTCGACTCCCGCAGACTTGAGCGCCGTACCCGGGCACTGGCCAGGGCGGGCAGGCTGCTGGCCAGGATCGGCAAGGACGGTTCGCGGGGCAGGGAACGCTGGCGCGCCCGGGGCGCCGACCACTGGTTCGGCAAGGCCGACGTGCTCATCACCCCGACGCTCGCCGCCTCCCCTCCCCCCGCCGAACGCTGGGGCCGCCGGGGGCTGCTGGACAACACCCGCGTCAACCTGACCTACGCCCCGGCGACCGGCGCCTGGAACATGGCCGGCTGGCCCGCCATGAGCGTGCCGTACGGCTGGCACTCGACGGGCATGCCCATCGGCGTGCAGCTCGTCGCCCCGCCGGGAGGTGAGGCCCGCCTGCTCGGCCTGGCCCAGCAGTTGGAGGCCGCCCACCCCTGGCTCCGCCACGCCCCTTCGTGAAGAGGTCCCCCGGTCCGTGGCGGAGGGTTCCGCCACGGACCGGGGCGGTCACACGCCGGTCGGGTGCCAGACCGTCTTGGTCTCCAGGAAGGTGGTCATCCGCCGGGTTCCGGGGTCGGCGTACCAGTCGGTCACCGGCACCGGGCGCAGGACCCGCTTGAGGTTCTCCGCCGCCGCCTCCTCGCACGTGACCGCCGGCTCCGCCTCCGCGACGCCGGTGAGGTCGAGGGCGTTGACGTCCATGTGCGAGGCCAGCCAGGGCGCGATCTCCGCCGTCGAGCCGGTCAGCACGTTGACCACCCCGCCGGGCAGGTCGGAGGTGGCCAGCACCTCCGCCAGCGTGACGGCGGGCAGCGGCGCCCGCTCACCGGCGACCACGACGCAGGTGTTGCCGGTGACGATCACCGGGGCGACGACCGAGACGAGGCCGAGCAGCGGGTCCTCGGGCGCGACGACCGCGACGACCCCGGTCGGCTCGGGCGTGGAGAGGTTGAAGTACGGCCCGGCGACCGGGTTGGCCGCCCCCGCCACCGCGGTGATCTTGTCGGACCATCCGGCGTACCAGACCAGCCGGTCGACGGCCGCGTCCACGTTCCTGCCCGCCTCGGCCCGGCCCGCGCCCGCCGCGACCAGCTCCGCGACGAACTGCGCCCGGCGCCCTTCGAGCATCTCGGCCACCCGGTACAGGATCTGACCCCGGTTGTACGGCGTCGCGCCCGACCAGCCGGGGAAGGCCTTGCGGGCCGCGGAGACCGCGTCCCGGGCGTCCTTGCGGGACGCCTTCGCGGCGTTGGCCAGGAAGTCGCCCTTGGAGGAGGTCACCGGATAGGACCTTCCGCTCTCCGAGCGCGGGAACGCCCCGCCGATGTACAGCTTGTAGGTCTTGCGTACGGCCAGCCGTACGGGATCGGTCTTACTCATCGCCCCGCCCTCTCCACGTGCTCTCCTGCTGGGAGAGCCGGGCGGGCACGAAGACCTGACCGCAGCGGCTCACCCCGCACCGGTGGGCGAACCAGCCGCGCAGCGCGGGACGGCCCGCCCTGGCGAAGCCGTGTCCCCTGGTCGCCTGGCCACGGCGGCGACGGCGCCCGGACTCGCGGTGGTCACACATCGAGATACGCCTCCAGCCCGTGTCGTCCGCCCTCTCTGCCGTATCCCGACTCCTTGTAACCGCCGAACGGCGAGGTCGGGTCGAACCGGTTGAAGGTGTTGGCCCACACGACGCCGGCGCGCAGCCGGTCCGCCATCCACAGGATGCGTGAGCCCTTCTCGGTCCACACCCCCGCGGACAGGCCGTAGGGGGTGTTGTTCGCCTTCTCCACGGCCTCGGCGGGCGTACGGAAGGTCAGCACGGACAGCACAGGCCCGAAGACCTCCTCTCGCGCGATCCGGTGCGACTGCGCCACCCCGGTGAAGATCGTCGGCGGGAACCAGAAGCCCCGTTCCGGCAGCGGGCACACCGGGGACCAGCGTTCGGCCCCCTCTGCCTCCCCGGCGTCGGACAGCTCACGGATCCTGGCGAGCTGGGCGGCGGAGTTGATCGCGCCGATGTCGGTGTTCTTGTCCAGCGGGTCGCCCAGGCGCAGTGTGCTCAGGCGCCGCTTCAGTGCCGTGAGCAGCTCCTCGGCGACCGACTCCTGGACCAGCAGGCGGGAGCCCGCGCAGCACACGTGCCCCTGGTTGAAGAAGATGCCGTTGACGACGCCCTCGACGGCCTGGTCCAGAGCGGCGTCGTCGAAGACGATGTTGGCGGCCTTGCCTCCGAGCTCAAGGGTGAGCCGTTTGCCGGAGCTCGCGGCGGACCTGGCGATCCGGCGCCCCACCTCGGTCGAGCCGGTGAAGGCGATCTTGTTCACGTCGGGGTGGTCGACCAGGGCCGCGCCGGTCTCGCCCGCGCCGGTCACGATGTTGACCACGCCCGGCGGCAGGTCGGCCTGCTGACAGATCTCGGCGAACAGCAGCGCGGTCAGCGGGGTCGTCTCGGCGGGCTTCAGCACGACCGTGTTCCCGCAGGCCAGCGCGGGCGCGATCTTCCAGGCCAGCATGAGCAGCGGGAAGTTCCACGGGATGATCTGGCCCGCGACGCCCAGCGGCCTGGGGTCGGGACCGTACCCCGCGTGCCCGAGCTTGTCGGCCCAGCCCGCGTAGTAGAAGAAGTGCGCCGCCACCAGCGGCAGGTCCACGTCACGGGACTCGCGGATCGGCTTGCCGTTGTCGAGCGTCTCCAGCACGGCCAGCTCACGCGAGCGTTCCTGGATGATGCGGGCGATCCTGAACAGGTACTTTGCCCGTTCGGAGCCCGGCATCGCCGACCAGGCGCCGAAGGCCTTGCGTGCGGCGCCGACCGCCCTGTCCACGTCGGCCTCGGTGGCCCACACGACCTCGGACAGGACCTCTTCGGAGGCGGGGTTGACGGTCTTGTGCGCGGTGCCGCCCTGGGAGTCGACCCACTCGCCGCCGACGAACAGCCGGTAGGAGGGCCTGATGTCGACGACGGCGCGGGATTCGGGGGCCGGTGCGTATTCGAACATCGATCAGTCCAGGGTGAAGTAGTCGGGACCGGCGTAGCGGCCCGTGGCCAGCTTCTGACGCTGCATCAGCAGGTCGTTGAGCACGCTTGAGGCGCCGAGCCGGAACCAGGCGGGGTCGAGCCAGCCGTCGCCGACGGTCTCGTTGACGAGCACCAGCATCTTGATCGCGTCCTTGGTGGTCTTGATGCCGCCCGCGGGCTTCACCCCGACCTTGCGGCCCGTGACGGCCAGGAAGTCGCGGACCGCCTCAAGCATCACCAGCGTCACCGGCAGGGTCGCGGCGGGCTGCACCTTGCCCGTCGAGGTCTTGACGAAGTCGCCTCCGGCCAGCATGGCCAGCCAGGCCGCGCGCCGTACGTTGTCGTAGGTCACCAGCTCGCCGGTCTCCAGGATCACCTTCAGGTGCGCCGTACCGCACGCCGCCTTGACCGCGGCTATCTCCTCGAAGACCTTGAGGTAGTCGCCGGACAGGAAGGCGCCTCTGTCGATCACCATGTCGATCTCGTCGGCGCCCGCCGCGACCGCGAAGGCCGTCTCGGCGACCTTGACGTCCAGGGAGGAACGGCCGCTGGGGAAGGCGGTGGCGACGCTGGCGACCCGCACCCCGGAACCGGCGAGCGCCTCGACCGCGCGGGGGACCAGGTCGGGGTAGACGCACACCGCGGCCACCTTCGGCACCGAGGGGTCACCGGGATCGGGGCGGACCGCCTTGGCGCACATCGCGCGCACCTTGCCCGGCGTGTCGGCCCCTTCGAGGGTGGTCAGGTCCACCATGCGGATGGCGAGGTCGATGGCCAGCGCCTTGGACGTGGTCTTGATCGATCGGGTGCCGAGCGTCGCGGCTCGCTGGTCGGCGCCCACACGGTCGACACCGGGTAGGCCGTGGAGGAGGTTTCGCAACGCGACGTTGGACGAGGCCACGTCGGCGAGCGAAGGAGTCATAGTCGACACCTCTCCAGCATGCCGACTGGTGTCTTCAGTTCCAAACCGGGTGTCGGCCAGTCACGGCACCGGTTTTCGTCAACATTCGCCGATTCCTTCGGGAAATCGGAGGGATCTTCCCCCTGAGGGGGCGGGCGGGGCTGAAAAAACCCCGCCCGCCCCAGAGATCAGCAGGTGTCCTCACCGGACTGCGGGCCGACGTTGACGGCGGTCCACGCCGCCTTGGTCGCGGTCACCTCCGCGCAGGTGAAGAGCATCTTGGCCGCGTGGACGGTGGCCAGTCTGCTCCTGCCGAGCGTCCAGGCGGAGCTTCTGAGCTGCAGCCCCGAGTAGAAGATCTGCCCGGCCTTGACGATCCCGATGCCGGTCAGCCTCGACGGCCCCCCGCAGACCGGGCTCACGGGCTTGCCCACCGGATTGGTGCCCTCGGCCAGCAGGTAGAACCAGTGGTTCTGCGGCCCCGCCGCCCTGTGCGGATCGAGGCCCGAGGGCACCGGGTAACAGTTCGGGTCGCCCGCGAGGGACGGATTGAACATGTAGCGGATCGGGCCGGTGCCGACCATGTTCACCTCCTCGCCGACCAGGTAGTCCGGCTCGTCCAGGTCGGCGGGGTGGTTGACGTAGTGCTCGGTCAGCGCGCCGAAGATGTCCCCGGTGGACTCGGCCAGCGCCTTTCCTTCCGCGTCCCTCGCGGGGCCGCCGACTCCCGAGGTGTCGAAGACGGCGTGGCCGTACTCGTGGGCGACCATGTCCAGCGAGACGAGTTGCTCGCGGTTCGCCTGGTTGTGGCCGAAATAGACGTAGCTGCCGTTCCACTGGTTGTCGACCGTGTTCAGTCCGACCCGAGCCGGATAGCCGCCTCCCGTGCCGTTGATCCCCTTGCGCTTCATCCACAGGGCGAGCATGTCCGAGAACTTCTGCGCTCCGAACATGACGTCGACGCAGGCCGTCTCCAGGTTGGTGCCCTGCCCGTTGCCCCAGTTGTCGGTCGACTTGGTGTAGGGGGTGCCCGACATGCCCCCGCACTGCAGGCTGGGGAGGCTCGGGTCGAGCATGGAGTAGCGCCCCCCGGACGTCGCGGTCCGGATGGTCACCGGGTTGCCGTTGAAACGGCTGTTGCCGATGCCGTGGGCGATCTGGTCGACGGACTCGACGACGGTCCCGTCGAGGGCGTCCACGAAGACACGCCGCGAGACGGGAGCCGCCTGCGTCCCGCCGGTGACGACGGCCTCCCAAGCCAGCCTGGGACGGCCGGTCGTGGCGTGGACCAGCAATCTGGGCGTGCCGACGCCGTACCCGGCCTTCTCTCCCGTCCCCGCGGTCTCGCCGAGGGCCTTGGCGGCGGCCTCCGCGGCGCTCACCCGTGGCGCCACGCCCGCCGCGCCGAGGTTCAGCGTGGCCTGCTGGCCGGTGACGACGGCGTTGACCACGGTGCCCGTGCGGTCGGTGGACACGATCACCTCGCCGCCGTGCACCGGCAGCCCGCGGTGGGTCCGCCGGTAGAGCAGGTAACGCAGGCCGCCCGGCCCCGAGGTGATCGTGGGAGGGGTGAGGGCGTCTCCCGGCGCGAGACGGAGTTCCTCCGCGTGCTCGCGGATGCTCCTGTCCGCGCCGGCGACCGCGCGCTGGTCCGGTGTTCCCGGGGAGGCTCCGGCGCTTCCCGTCAGCCCGGACACCCCCATCACGGCCACGGCCACGACGGCGCCCAACTTCGTTCTGGGGTTCATCCTTGAAGACTCCTTCGGTCAGGAGCCACAGCCGGCCGGGCTGCCTCAAACATGACACCGGAAACAACCCGGAAGAACCCCATAAACATCCATATTTCCGACGTATGGATGCTTTCTCAGGAAGCCTCGCTCTTGATCGGAAATCCCGGAACGGCGATGCTGACATCGATTCCCATGCACGACCGGTTAGGCGGGGGAGTTTCATCCGGTTAGTGAGGTGTCATGACCGAGCGGACAGTCCTGATCTCCGGAGCCGGGGTCGGCGGGCCGACGGCGGCCTACTGGCTGGCCAGGCACGGCTTCCAGGTCACCGTCGTCGAACGCGCCGGGACGCCGCGCTCCAGCGGGAACCCGGTGGACGTCAGGGGCCCCGCCGTACAGGTCGTGGAGCAGATGGGGGTCATGCCCCGGCTGCGCGAGGCCGCGACCGGCACGACGGGCCTCACCTTCGTCGACGCGGCGGGCAGGCGGGTCGGCCGGATGGACATGCGCGCCTTCCAGCAGCCGGACGAGGTCGAGGTACCGCGCGGCGATCTCGCGGCGATCCTGTACGAGGCGAGCCGCGACCACGCCGAGTTCCTCTTCGACGACTCCGTCGTGACCCTCGACCGTGACGGGCGCGGGGTCGAGGTCACCTTCGAGCGCGCCGGGCCCCGCCGCTTCGACGTGGTGATCGGCGCCGACGGCCTGCATTCGCTGACCCGCCGGCTGACGTTCGGCACGGGGGACGGACTCATGCGCCACATGGGTCTCTACGTCGCGACGCTGCCGTTCCCGGGCCGGTCCGGGCCTGACCGGGACATCCTCATGCACAACGTCCCCGGCAAGGCGGTCGCCGTCAGCTCCACGCCCAGCGGCGCGTTCTTCCTGTACCGCAGCCCGGCGGAACCCGGCTTCGACCACCGCGACGTCGAGCAGCACAAGCGGCTGCTGACACGCGCGTACGCGGACGTCTCCTGGCGCGTGCCCGAACTCCTGGAGCGGGTGCGCGCCGCCGACGACCTCTACTTCGACTCGGTGAGCCGGGTGAGCCTGCCGCGCTGGTGGAACGGCCGGGTCGTCCTCCTCGGTGACGCCGCGTCCTGCGTCTCCCTGTTCGGAGACGGCTCCACCATGGCCATGGCCGGGGCGTTCACCCTCGCCGAGAAGCTAGCCGCGAGTCCGGACGACCCCCAGGCGGCCTTCCGCCGGTACGAGGCCACTCACCGGCGCCTGGTCGAGCCCAGGCAGCGGGCCGTCGGGCAGGCGTCGGCGCTCATGGTGCCCGCGACGCGGGGCGGCATCCTGGCGCGGAACCTCGCCACCCGCCTGTGGCCCGCCGTGGCCGCCGCCGCCCGGCTGAAGCGCTCCCTGCGCGCGGGGTAGGCCTCTGCGGGGCCGAACCCGTGGGGGCCTAAGGCGGCCCCGCCCCGGCCTAGGTATGCCCCCGACCGCCGGGGCCGTGGAGATAAGGCATCCGTCCGATGCGGCGACGGGGGCCTTAGGAGGAGTCTCGAAGGTGTAAGGAAATCGCACCACCGGGGGCAGTCGCCCCGTGAGGAGGAAGCCGAAATGGCTCCCGAGTTCCACCACCAGCTGATCGAGCAGCGCGCCGCCGACCTTCGCAGAGAGGCCGTCGAGTACCGCCGCGCCCGTGAGGCCACCCGGCGGCAGGAGGCGGAGCAGAAGCGACAGTCCTCCGGTGAGCGCCGCAGGGGTCTGTTCCGCAAGCCCGCTTCCGCATGACCACGTCACGAGGGCCCGGCCACCGGTATTCACCCGGCCGGGCCCTCCACCCCCCGTAGGTCGTCACCTCTTCTGCCGAGAGATAAATGGGAAGAAGAGTTCGTATAAGGCATGACATGCTGGAAGACATGGTGGGTCGGGCGGCAAGCCCCGTCTTCGTAGGGCGGGAGATAGAACTCGCCGCTTTGTCCGAGTCGTTCGAGCAGGCCCGGAGTACCGCGGCCGCGACGGTGCTGCTCGGGGGCGAGGCGGGGGTCGGCAAGTCACGGTTGATCGGGTTCTTCGCCGAGCGCGCCGCGAGCCGGGGGGCGCACGTGCTCATCGGCGGCTGTGTCGAACTGTCGACGGAGGGCCTGGCCTACGCGCCGTTCACCGCGGCGATCCGCCAGCTCGTGCGTGAGACGAGTGCCGAGGAGGTCGCGGCGCTGCTGCCGGTCGGCGGGGCGCGCGACCTCGCCAGACTGCTGCCCGAGTTCGGCGAGCCGAGCGGTGAGGTCGAGACCGACACCGCGAGGGGGCGGCTCTTCGAGCAGATCCTCACCCTTCTCGAACGGCTGGCCGAGCGCAACCCGGTGATCCTGGTCATCGAGGACATCCACTGGGCCGACCGGTCGAGCCGTGACCTGATCGCCTTCCTCAGCCGGAACCTCCGTACCGCCCCGGTCCTGATGGTCATGACCTACCGCTCGGACGAGTTGCACCGCCAGCACCCGCTCCGTCCCGTCCTGGCCGAGCTCGGCCGGGTCGAGGGGGTCGCCAGGCTGGAGCTGCCCAGGCTCACCCGTGACGAGGTCGCCGCCCAGATGGCCGGCATCCTCGGCACGACCCCGGAGTTCTCCCAGGTCGGGCAGGTCTTCGAACGCAGCGAGGGCATCCCCCTGTTCGTCGAGGCGCTGCTCGAATGCGGCGTCGACTCCTCCTACCCCGACTCCCTGCACGACCTGATCCTCGGCGCCGTCGAACAGCTGCCCGACGAGACCCAGCGGCTGCTGCGCATCGCCGCCGCGGGCGGCATCCGGGTCGGCCACGACCTGCTGGCCGCCGTCAGCGGCCTGTCCGACGTCGATCTTGAGGACACCCTGCGGCCCGCCATCGCGGCCAACGTGCTCCAGGTCGCCGACGGCCGCGCCTACGCCTTCCGGCACGCCCTGATCCGCGAAGCCGTACACGACGAGCTGCTGCCCGGCGAGCACGTACGGCTGCACGCCCGATTCGCCGAGGAGATCGGCAGGGACCGCACCCTGGTCCCCATGGGCCGGGCCGCCATCGAGATCGCCCACCACTGGTACTCCGCCCGTGACGACCTGTGGGCCCTCATCTCGGCCTGGGAGGCCGCGGCCAAGGCGTCCAGGACCTTCGCCTACAACGAGAAGATGCAGCTGCTCGAACGGGTGCTCACGCTGTGGAACAAGGTTCCCGACGCCTCCTCGCGCATCGGCGTCGACCACACGACGGTCCTCGAAGAGGCCTCCGAGGCCGCCCACTCCTGCGGTGAGATCGACCGCGGCATGAAGTTCGTCAAGGCCGCGCTGGACGAACTCGACGAGCAGACCCAGCCAGGCCGGGTCGCCGAACTCCTCGTACGGCTTGCCCAGTTCAAGATGTCGAAGCGCAGGCCGGGAGCTCTCGACCACTTCCGCTACGCGGCGCGCCTGGTTCCCGACCCGAGTCCGGAACGCGCCGTGGTGCTGTCCAAGCTGGGGTCCTACCTGATCTTCAGCGGTGAGGTGACGGAGGGGACGGCGCTCACCGAGGAGGCGCTGCGCATCGCCCGCGAGCACAACGACGAGTGCCTCGAAGCCGACCTGCTGCTCAACCTGGCCCTCGGCCCCTCCATCGAAGGCCGGCTTGAGGAGACGGTCGCCATCAACGAGACCGCCCAGGCCATCGGCCTGCGCAAGGCCTCCGGCCGTATCGTCCTGCGGGCGCTCAGCAACACCGTGGACGCCCTCAACAACATGGGCCGCTCCGCCGAGGCGGTCGAGTTGGCGCTCGAAGGCGAGCAACTGGCCAGGAAGTACGGCCGTTACCGCGTCTCGGGGACGTTCCTGGCCAACAACCGGGCCGAGGCCCTTGAGTCACTCGGCCGGTTCGAGGAGGCCGCCCAGCTCGCCGAGCAGGCGCTCACCATGGACCCCACCCTGCGCACCCGCCACCACCTGCGCCGCATCAGGGCCGACGTGGCGGTCGCCCGGGGTGAGACCGAGGTGGTCAGGTCCGTGCTGAACGAGGTCGAGGCGTTCACCGTCCTGGACGAGTTCACCCAGGAGCGTTCGGCCAACTCCCGGCTCAGGATCGGCCTGCACCTGCTGGACGGCGAACCCCTGGCCGCGCTCGACGTCGCCGAACGGGTGGTCGGGGAGGCGCAGATCACCAGCAAGCCCATGCTCGGCTGGCGGGTGCTCTCCCTGCTGGCCGCGGTCGCCGAGGCCGCCGAGCCCATCGCTCCTGAGCGCGCGACGGCGCTGCGCGCCCAGGTCCAGGGGGTCGGGGCCACGATGGGCGTGCACAGCCCGGTCGCCGAGGCCTACCGGCTCAGCGTCAACGGTGACCACGACGCCGCCGCCATCACCTGGGAACGGCTCGACCGGCCCCACCCCCGTGCCAAGTCGCTGCTCCACGCGGGGCGGGCGGCGGCGGGCGCGGGTGATCGTGAGGGCGCCGCCGTACGGCTGCGCACGGCGCACCCCATCGCCGTCGCGCTGTCGGCCCGGCCCCTGCAGGCGGAGATCGAGGCGCTGGCCCGCAGGATCGGGGTTTCCCTCACCGGGGAGGGCGTCCCGGCCGCGACGGCGCCGGCAACGGCTCCCGCGACGGCGCCGCTGACCCCTCGCGAGCAGGAGGTGCTCCGCCTGGTCGCCCAGGGACGGTCGAACCGCGACATCGCGGCCGAGCTGTTCATCTCGGCCAAGACCGTCAGCGTGCACGTCTCCAACATCCTGGGCAAGCTCGGTGTCTCCACCAGGGGCGAGGCCGCCGCCGCGGCCCACCGCCTCGCCCTCATCGGCTGACGTCCTGCATCATGTGATGCGTACGGGCAGCCATGTGAGGGGGAGCCATGCGGAGCGAGAACGGCGCCGCCTTCGACGTGACCGGTTCTCTCGCGGCCTCCTTCGCGGCTCCCGCCGTACGTGACGCCCCCGCCGAGGCGGCCGGGGTGCGTGAGGCGATCGCCGCCAACCTGCGCCGCGTCCGCCTGGCACGCGGTCTCAGCGTCCGTGAGCTGGCCGAGCTGACCGGGGTGAGCAAGGCGTTGATCTCCCAGGTCGAGCGGGGCGTCGCCAACCCCACGGTCGAGGTGCTCTCCCGGCTGGCCACCGCCCTCGAACTGACCTTCGGCGAGCTGACCCGCGTCAACCTGGTGGGGCCCGAGGTCGTCCGGCGTGGGGAGAACGCCCCCCTGCTGGTCGGTGACAGCGCGGTCCGCACCCTGTTCGCCGCCCCCGACCGCCGCCGTTTCGAACTGGCCGAGGGTGACATCCCGGCCGGGACCCGCAGCGCCAAGAGCTCACACGGCCGGGGGTCGGTCGAGCACGCCTACGTGGTCTCCGGGGAGGTGACGGTCGAGACGGCGGAGTGGTCGGTCACCCTGGCCGCGGGGGACGCCCTGCGGTTCGCCTCCGAGTCCGACCACCTCTACATCACCGGCGCCCTCCCCTGCCGCGTCCTGACCCTGATCTCCTTCTCCGAGGACTGAGCCCCGTTCAGGGGGTCTCCCGCGCGGGACCCGTCCTGAGCAGGGGAACGGCGAGCAGGGCGACGGTCAGGATCGTGGCCAGCCCGGCCACCAGTATGGGAACCCGCAACGTGGTGGCGGCGGCCAGCACTCCCGCCAGCCCGCTGCCCACAGGCATGAGGCCCCAGGCCATCATCCGGTAGGCGCCAGAGACGCGGCCCATCGCGCCCGGCGGGGTGAGGCGCTGGCGGCGCGTCGCGGAGAGCACGTTCCACAGCCCCACGCCCGCGCCCATCATCGCCACACCCGTCCAGGCCGCGGCGACGGTGCCCACCAGGCCGACCAGCGTGATCCCGCCGCCGGAAACGACCATCCCCGTGATCATCACCGGGCCGTCGGAGACCCGCCTGGCCAGGCGCGGGGCCAGCCAGGTTCCCGCCAGGGTGGCGACGCCGAACGCCATGACCAGCGACCCGACCGTACGGGGGCCCATGCCCAGGCTGTCGACGGCGTAGAGCGGCAGCAGGGTGTCGAAGGCGGTCGAGGCGACACCGGCGACCATCACCATGGTGGCGAGCGTGCGCAGCCCGGGGTGTCCCAGCAGGAGACGGATGCTCTCCCCGACCCCCGCCACCAGCCGGGTACCCGTCGCCCCGGCGTCGGCGGGGAAGGCGGGGAGGGTGGCCACGAGCAGCGCGGCCGCCACGAAGCTGAGCCCGTCGACGGTGAAGGCCAACACGGGGTTGACGGCGATCACCAGGCCACCGGCGAGGGGACCGATGACGGTCATGGCCACCGTGTTGACGGCGTAGAAGCGGGAGTTCGCCTCCTGGAGATCATCCGGTCCGGCCAGGTGCACCATCATGACCTGGGAGGCGGGGTCGGCGAAGGTCTCGGCGAGCGTCAGCAGGAAGGCGAAGACGCACAGCAACGCCACCGAGTCCGCGCCCGCCGCCATGGCCGTCACCAGCACGGCCGTCAGTACGGCCCGCACCCCGTGCGCGGCGACCAGCACGGTCCGCGGCGGCGACCGGTCCACGACGGCCCCGGCGGGCAACGCGCCCAGCAGCCACGGCAACGTCTCCGCGAAGGCCACCGCGCTCGTCGCCAGCGGATCCCTGCTGCGCAGCGCGACATAGAGGGGAAGGGCCAGAAACCGCACCCCGTCCCCGCACAACGAGATCGTCCACGACCACCAGAGCCGCCGGAACCGCGGAGTCCGCACACCCACCGGCGGATTTCCCTCGGTGGCGCCGTCGGCCCGGGCGTCCGCCATCGTCCACCTCCGTGTCATGGAAACTGAACGAGGCGGTCCCGATGCTATCGAAAAACAATCTTCTTACTAAGGGATTTTCTTCTGCCGGAGACGGCCTACCGCGCTTTCCCTACGATTCGGAAATGGCGGCCACGGCTTCGATCTCAATGAGGATGTCAGGCCGGAACAGGCCCGCGACCTGGACGAGGGAGCTCGTCGGAGGACGCTCCAGGTTGATGAACTCGTCCCGTACGGCCCGCACGGTCGCCAGCGCCGAGGTGTCCACCACGAAGATCGTCAGCTTGAAGACGTCGTCCCAGGTCGCCCCACCCGCTTCGAGGGCGGCTCCCACGTTCCGCATGACCTGGCGGGTCTGCGCCTCCCAGTCACCCGCCGTCGCGACCGTCCCTTCGGCGTCGATCGGGACCTGCCCCGAGGTCCACACGATCCTGCTACCAGGGGGAATGCTCGCCACGTGGCTGTAGCCGTTGGTCGGCGGCAGGGTCGAGGGCGTTCCGAACTCGATGGATGTCATGGTCCCGTTCCTTGTGCTGTGTCACCCGTAACACCCGAAACTCTGCCAGGCCCTCCCGTTCACGCGTCCACGGGGTCGGGGCGTGGGGGCCTTTTCGGATCCGCCCCGGCCCGGGACCGGAGAAGTGGAATTCTTTCCGCCCGGCCATGGAAACGGGATTTGTGTAGCGTGGCCGTATGGATTTCTTCACCGCGCCACCGCCTCCCGAGCGGAAACCGATGAAGCGGGAAAAGAGACCACCCTGGCTCGGCCTTCCCGAGGATTTCGTCGGCGCCGCCGTACCCGTCGACCGGACGCTGTTCCGCACGGAGACACTGGCCATCGTGCTCACCGACGCCGTCGTCTTTCCCGAAGGGGTGACGCTCAACGTGCGAATGGCGTTCCGCCGGTTGGAGGGAGTCAACGACGACGTCTGGTGGGACCGCCACGACCAGCTGTTCGATTTTCACGGCCATCACGGCTCCCGCCTCTCGGACGAGGTCATTCGGCTCGGTGTCCGTTTCTCCGACGGGTCGAAGGCGACGACCGTGGACGGCGCACTGGACGCCGAGGAATGGCCTCCCCCTCGTCCGGACGGTCCGGTCCTGCACTGCCGACGGTCGGGCAACAGAACGGGGAGCGACGACTTCGCCACCGGGCACTGGCCGTTGTGGTTGTGGCCGTTGCCGCCGCCGGAGCCGTTCGAGGTCGCCGTCGAGTGGCCCGCCTTCGAGGTGCCGCTGACGTTCACCGAGATCGACGGCGCACCGCTCGTCGCCGCCGCGAGGCGCGCGCACTCCTACTGGCCCTGACCCTCCCCTGGCCGGCGAACCGCGCGGGTGCGCCAGCCGTACAGGAAAAGGATTTTTCCGTATAAATCCGTCTATATGGGTGCGCCGTATCGATCGGGACACCGCACTTATGGGGTGCTATGTGGTGAAAAAACACCCGGACGGGCTGTGAGGTTGCGTACTTTGACCGCATGGATTTCTTCACCCCCCCTCCACGACTCGGCCGGGACCTGGCCTCGGAGGAGAGAGATCAGCCCCCGTGGGCAGGCCCCCCGAAGGATCTGCTCGGCGGCACCGTGGCCGTCGAGCAGACGCTGTTCCAGAGCGACTCGATCACGATCGTCCTCGCCAGTGCCGTCGCCTTCCCCGAGAACGTGAAGTTCCACGTACGGCTGGCGGCACGACGACTCCTCGACGAGGACGAGGACAGCTGGTGGGAACGGCGCGGCCTGATGTTCGAGGGACGCCGCAACCGGACCCGCCCCAGCCGCCTCCTTGAGGACGAGGTCCTGCGCTTCGGCGTGCGCCTGCCCGACGGCTCCAAGGCGACGACCGTGGACGGCAGGACGAGCTCCGACGAGTGGCCGCCGCCGCGTCCCAAGGGACCCGTCCTGCGTCAGGGTGGCGGAGGCGGCGGGGGCGGTGGAGGCCGCCTGGCCACCGGCCACTGGAACCTGTGGATGTGGCCGCTGCCGCCTCCGGAGCCGTTCGAGTTCGTGGTCCAGTGGCCCGCGTTCGACGTGCCGCTGACCTTCACCAAGATCGACGGCGAGGCCCTCACCACCGCCGCAGAACGGGCCCGCTCCTACTGGTCCTGACCACCCGTCACGCGGGCCCGGCCGCCTCCGGCGCCCGCACGACCACCGGTCACCCGGCGAAGAACACCGAGAACGCCGCCGGTCCCAGGAAGCACACGGCCAGGACCGGCGGCTCCCTCGACCCGGCCCGGCTCAGGGGTCGGCGAGAGGGCGGTCGGCGAGAGGGCGCATCAGGGCCTGCAGGGTGGACAGGTCGGGAGTGGCTCCGAAGAAGGCCGCGTCGGCGGCCTCCACGACACCGATGGCCCGCCGTGCCAGTTCGGCGCCCTCGTCGGTGGTCCTCAGCAACTTGGCCCGGGTGTCCGCCGGATCGACCTCCCGCCTGAGGAGGCCCTTGTCCTCCAGCCTGCGCAGCACCTGCGAGGTCATCTTCACGTCGGTGCCCGCGCGTCTGGCCAGGCTGAGCTGGTTGGGACTCTCGCCGTGGGAGTTCATCCACCAGGCGGTCGCCAGCAGCACGAACTGCACGTGGGTGAGGTCCAGCGGGGCGAGGGCGGCGACGATCTCCCGCTGCCAGCGCAGCGTGACGTGCCACAGCAGGAACCCCGGGCTCTCGTCCGGATGGGCGACCACGGCCTAACCCTCCTCCGCCCGCTTCACCAGCGCGGCCACCACGTCGGGGAAGTCCGCGGTGATCGCCGGACCGAGCCGGGGCCCGACCTCGTCCGCGACCTGTCCGACGATCTCCGTACGGTAGGTCACCCGGGTCCGTCCCGCGTCGAGCCGCTCCAGCCGGTGCACGGTGCGCACGACGAACCCACCGGCGTCCATCTCGTCGGTGAACACCTCACCCGGCACGATCTCCACCAGGCGCAACTCGACGGGGTCCTCCCCCGGCGGGGTCATCCTGAACGCCGTGCCCACGGCGAACGGGCCGTCGACCTCGATCTTCTCGATCCCGTCGTTCCACTGCGGCCACGTCTCCATGTCGGACCAGCGACGCCACAGCGCCTCAGGAGCGGCGGTGGTCTCGACGCTGTGCTCGTACTCCCACATGGGTCTCCCCTTCGACATTTAGGATGCGCGCAGACTATCTTCGCGGCGACTAACCCGTCAAACCCTCCCGAACCCGTCAGGCGACGTCCACGTGCAGGGATGTCGAGGACCCGGCCAACGGGCCCGTCCTCACCCACGGCCCGACGGACCACCACCAGGCCGTTCCCGCCGAGGGCGGCCCATGACCACCGGCACCGACACGACGCCGAACTCGGCCACCACAAGGCCTGGCAGGAGTCCGAACGCCGACACCTGCGTTCGGCCGGGAGCGGCGGGGGCCTGGCCGCGATGTTCGCGGGCAAGCTGAAGGCGCGGAGCGTACGCGGAGGCGGTGCCGCCGCTGCACGTCGCCGCCGAACGCCGGCGCGAGGTCAGACGGCGCTACGACCCGGACGACCTTGAGCTGCTGACCAGGATGGTGGATCCGGCGAGGGAGCTCGCCGAGGCGGAGGCCGCCCTGACCCCCGGGTGACCCGGGCAGGCCGCTGCGGCGTCAACCGAGCCAGCCCGGGGAGCCGTCGGGGACGCTGGCCAGCAACGTCCGCGTGTAGGGGTGGGAGGGGGCGTCGAGGACCTGGTCGACGGGGCCCGTCTCCACGCACCGGCCCGCCTCAAGCACGTAGAGCCGGTCGGCGACCTGACGGACGACCGCCAGGTCATGGGTGATGAACAGCATCGCCATGGACAGCCGTTCCCGCAGCTCGGCCAGGAGGGCGAGGATCTGCGCCTGCACCGAGACGTCGAGCGCGGAGACCGGTTCGTCGCAGATCAGCAGCCGGGGCTCACCCGCCACCGCACGGGCGATCGCGACCCGCTGACGTTCGCCGCCGGACAGCCCGGCGGGACGCGTCCCGGCCGTGTCGCGGCTCAGGCCGACCGATTCGAGCAGCCGGGCGACGTCTCCCGGGGCGGCCGGGCGGCCGTCGGCGCGCAGGGCCTCGGCCAGGGTCGCCCCGATCGTGCGGGCGGGATTGAGCGTCGAATAGGGGTCCTGGAAGATCATCTGCGCGGTGCGCCGGGCCTGGCGCACCGCCGTACGGCTCAGCCTGCCGTAGTCGGAGCAGTCGATCCCGTCGAGCAGGACCGTGCCCGCGTCGGGGCGTTCCAGCCCGGCGACGCAGCGGGCGAGCGTGGTCTTGCCCGACCCCGACTCACCGACCACGCCGACCACCTCGCCGGGCGCGACGGTGAGGCTCACCCCGGCGAGGGCGGGCCGGGCGGATCCGGCGAAGGTTCTGCGCAGGTCACGCAGGTCGAGCACCGGGGCGGCCGTGACCGGGGCGCCAGGCGCGACCCCCGGTGCGGGCGCGGGCCTGGCGGGCAGCTCGGCGGCGCGCAGGCAGGCCGACTCCCGCCCTGGCCGTACCGGCAGAGCCGAGGGCCGCACGGCCAGGCACCCGGGCACGGCCAGGGAGCAGCGGGCGGCGAAGGCGCACCGGTCGGCGACCGCGTCGTGGGCCGGCACGGAGCCGGGGACGGCCGGGATGACGGCCAGGCGCCGGTCGGCGGGCGGTTCGGCCGCCAGCAGGGCCCGGGTGTAGGGGTGGAGCTGCTCGTCCCGTACGGCCGCCGCCCCACCGCTCTCCATGATCCGCCCGGCGTACATCACCATGACCCGGTCGCAGGTGGAGAAGGCCAGCCGCAGGTCGTGGGTGATGAGCACGAACGCCATGCCCCGGTCCCGCTGGATGCGCCGGACCAGGGCGAGCACCTCACGCTGGGTGGTCGCGTCGAGCGCGGTCGTCGGCTCGTCGGCGACCAGCACGCGGGGCCCGCCCGCGAGCGCGGCGGCCAGGCCGACACGCTGCCGCATGCCGCCGGACAGCTGGAACGGGTAGCGCCCGGCCACGTCCCCGGGCAGCCCGACCTCGGCCAGCAGCCTGGGCACCTCGGTCGCGGCGTCGGCCCCCTTCGGCAGCCCGTCGGCGATCTGCCTCCCCACCCGGCGCAGCGGGTTGAGCAGCGTGAACGGGTCCTGCATGAGGAGGGAGACCACGCCGCCGCGCTGCCGAGCGCGGGTTCGGGGGTCGTCGTCGACCCGCACGCCGTCGACGCTCACCCGGCCGGAGGCGTCGAGTCCCCTGGGCAGCAGGCCGAGCGTCGCCCTGACCGTGAGCGACTTGCCGGAGCCGGACTCACCGACGATCGCGAGGGACTCCCCCGGCGCGACGTCGAAGGAGACCTCGGACAACAGGGTCCTGCCGGTCGCGGGCTGCCGTACGGTCAGCCCCTCGACCGTGATCCCGCCCTCTTGTGCCATCCTCAGCGCGCCCTTCCCCGCGCGTCCACGCGTTCGTAGAGCCAGTCACCCACGATGTTGAGCGCGGCGGCGACGGCGATGATCGCCAGGCCGGGGGCGATCACCGTCCAGGGGTTGGCCAGGAACTGGGTGCGGTTGTCCGACAGCGTCCGCCCCCAGTCGGGTGAGCCCGCCGCGACGCCCAGACCGAGGAAGGACAGCGAGGCCAGCGAGACCAGGGCGTAGGCGAAGTTGAGGAACACGTTGGCCAGTGCGACGGGCGCGATGTTCGGCCACACGTGCCGCGTCATGATCCGCCAGGAGGAGAGGTTCTTCATCTGGGCGGCCTCGACGTAGGGACGGTGCCGCTGTTCGAGTACGGCTCCGCGCACCACCCGTGTGTCGGTCGGCGAGAACAGCACGACCAGTACGGCGATGGCCAGGCCGTACCCGCCGCCGAGCACGCCCGCCACGACGATGGCGACCAGCAGGGCGGGCAGCGAGAACACCAGGTCGGCCCAGCGCATGACCAGCGCGTCCACCCAGCCGCCGAGGTATCCGGCGGGCAGCCCGGCCAGGTTGCCGACGACCATCGAGCCGAGGGCTACGCACAGTGCCCCCGGCACGGCCGTACGGGCTCCGGCGACCAGCAGGTCCAGCACGTCGCGGCCCAGGTCGTCGGTGCCGAGCGGGTGACCGGGGCCGGGGCCGCTGATGCCCAGCATCAGGTCCTGGGCGGTGGCGTCCGGCACGATCCAGGGGGAGAAGGCGGCGGCGACGGCCGCCAGGACAAGCACCAGGAGCGCGACGGCCACGCTCACCGGGGCGCGCAGCCACGCGGGCCGCGCCGCGCCTCTCCTGCGGACCTCCACGGCCTCCTGCGGACGACGGCCGGTGAACGGGCGCCTCACGAGGCCCTCCCGTCGAGCCTGACCCTGGGGTCGGCCAGGGAGTAGCCGACGTCGACCAGGAGGTTGACGGCGGCGATGAGCAGGGTGAGCAGCAACGCGAGCGCCTGGACCACGGGCACGTCCTTGAAGGTGACCGAGTCAACCAGCAGGGAGCCGAGGCCGGGCAGCGCGAAGGTCACCTCGACCAGTACGGTCCCGGCCAGCATGCCGGTCACGACCAGCCCGGCGGCGGTGAGGATCGGCACGAGCGAGTTGCGCAGCGCGTAGGCCAGGACCCCGGCTCCGCCCAGGCCGCGTGCCCTGGCGAAGACCACGTAGTCCTGGTCGAGTTCGCGGATGAGCGCGGCCCTGCTGAAACGGACGAGCATGCCCACGGCGCCCACGGCCAGCGCGGCGGCGGGCAGCGTCAGGTGCCAGATCCGGTCGGCCAGGCCCTCGCCGGTGCCGTACACGGGGAACCAGCCGAGCCAGGCGGCGAAGACCACGAGCAGCAGCAGTCCCACGGCGAACGGCGGGGCGCTCAGCCCGACCACCCCGGCGGTGACCGTGAACCGGTCGGTCGCCCTGCCCCGCCGTACGGCTCCCGCGACGCCGAGGGGGACGCCGACGAGCACCGCGAGCAGCGTGCCGTACCCGGTGAGCGCCAGGGTGAGCGGCAGTCGTTCGCCGATCATGTCCGCGACCGGGGAGCCGGTCCTGATGGAGACGCCGAGGTCGCCGCGCAGGGCGCCGCCGAGCCAGGTGAGGTACCGCACCGGCAGCGGGTCGTCGAGGTGGTAGCGGGCCTGGATGGCGGCGATGGTCTCCGGCGTGGCGGGACGGGTGCCGAGCAGGGTCTGCTGGACCGAGCCCGGGGCGAGGTAGAGCAGGCCGAACACGCCCACGGAGACCAGGGCGACGACGACGGCGGTCCCCGCCAGCCTGCGCGCCAGAAAGGCGCCCCAGCCCCGCCCGGCGCGCCGGACACGGTGACCGCCCTCTCCCGGAGCGGCCTCCCGGACGCCCCCGTGAGAGCCGTCCCCCGTGGCGTCCTCGCGCGAGCCGTTCTCCCGGACGCCCTCGTAAGCGCCGCCTCCCACGGCGGCCTCCCGGACGTCCCCGTGAGAGCCGTCGTCCCCGTCCCACGGGAGGCCGTCCCGGCTCCGCCCGTCCATCACAGCACCCCGTTCTCCGTCAGCCAGGCGAGCACGCGGCCGGCCGCGTCGTGACGGTGTCCCGGCTCGGTCAGCTCGTGGCCCTCCCGAGGGTAGACGACGAGCTGAGTCCTCACTCCGACCGCTGACCAGGCACGATAGAGCTGGTCCGCCTGCCCGGCGGGGGTGGTTCTGTCCTCGGCGCCGTGCAGGATCAGCGTCGGGGTGGTCACGGCTCCGGCGTGACAGACCGGGGAACGCGCGGCGAGGAACTCCCTGCCCTCCGGGGTGGTCGCGTCGGCGCCCCGGTGGTACAGCGGGTCGTAGCCGCCCGCGAGATTGCTCGCGGTGGTGAAGCTGAGCCAGTCGGCGACGCCGGACATCACGACCGCCGCCCTGAACCTCTTGGTCCGCGTCACCGCCCACGCGCTGAGATAGCCGCCGTAGCTCAGCCCGAGCACCGCCATCCGCCCGGGGTCGGCTATCCCGGCCGCCACGAGGTGGTCGGTCCCGGCGAGCACGTCCCCGAGGTCCTCCTCGCCGACGTGCCCGATGACCCGGTGGGCGTAGTCCTGCCCGCGTCCGCTGCTGCCCCGGGGGTTGGGCAGCAGTACGGCGGCGCCCGCGTGCGCCAGCGGCAGCGCGAGCTGGTTGGACTCGGCGGGGGCGAAGGCGCTCGACCACAGCCAGGTCGGCCCGCCGTGCGCGATCACCACCAGCGGCCTCGGCCCCGGCGCCTCCCCGGAGGTCAGCAGCAGCCCCTGGACCGTGAGCCCGTCGGGCCCGGTCCAGCTCACCTCCTCCTGCCGTACGGCCAGCCGCGCGAGGTCGGTGTTGAGGGCGGTGACCTGGTGCCACTCCCCCTCGGTGAGGACGGCGAGCGCGATCTCCGGTGGTCGCCCGGCCGTCTCCCAGACGGCGGCGGCACGGGTGCCGGTGCGGTCCGGCGACAGCGACGGCTGACCGTCGCGCCCGCCGAGGGTGCCCCAGGCCGTCCAGCGGCTCAGCACCCGCCCTTCGGCGGTCATGGTGCCGCCGTGCGTGCCGGTTCCCGACCACCCGGTGAACCACAGGGTGTGCTCGTCGAGCCAGCCCAGGTCGGTGACGTCGTCCACGGTGGTCAGCCGGGTCACCGTACCGCTCTCCAGGTCGAGGTGGACGACCCGTCCCGAGACGATGGACAGTCCCTCGACCACGACGGCCGCGCGTCCACCGGGGGCCAGCCTGGGGCGGCTGAGCTGCCAGGAGGTGGTCAGCAGGGTCCGGGTCCCCCCGGTGGCCGGGTCGATCAGGACGAGGCCGGGCCGGTAGTACCCGCCGGGGGTCTCATCCGCCGAGGTCACGGCCAGGGCGAGGCCGTCGCGCCAGTCGGCCTCCCAGACGGTCAGGCCGGGGGTGGGGACGGGCCTCGGGGCCGGGTCCCCGACCCTGAGCAGGGCGAGCCGCCGCAGCCGTCCGCCCGGGGTCCTGACGAAGGGGTCGGCGGCCGGGTCGGCCACCCGGAGCCCGAGGTGGCTGCCGTCGCGTTCGCTTCCGGGGTCGGCGAGCCGTACGAGGACGGTGCCGTCGGCGTCGGCGACCAGGTCCTCGATCTCCCCGCCGACCCCGGCCCGCCAGACGGTGACGAGGTCGTCGCCCGCGCGGACCTCGACGTGGTCGAGGGCCTGCCCGTCGCCCGAGGCGAGCAGCAGCCGCCCGTCGGGCAGCCAGCGGGTCAGCGCGTGCCCGCGTCCCGCGACCTCGGGAACCGGGGTGGGGACGGCGTCCGCACGGGTGAGGTCGAGCACGTGGGCGACGGGTTCGGCCTCGGACGGGGGCAGGACGCAGGCGACGCGGGTGCCCTCGGGGTGCAGCGCGACGGCGTCGGGCACCCGGAGGGTCGCCAGGGCCGCGTGCGCCCGCAGTCCCGCGTCCCGCGAGAGGTCCACGACGGTCATGGGCGGGTGGTGAGCTTGGCGGCCCAGGGGCCGACGAAGAAGTAGGGGCCGAACTCCCCGGCGCCGATCTTCGGCCCGAACGCGGTGGCCGCCTCTCCCCACCACAGCGGCTGGTAGGGAACGTCGGCCGCGGCCCTGACCAGCGCGTCGCCCAGCAGCCTGCCCCTGGCGGCGTCGTCGGTGCTCTTCTTGGCGTCGTCGAGCAGCCCGGTCACCTCGGCGTTGGCGTACTCGGCGATGTTGGAGCCGTTCTCCCCGGCGTAGGCGCCGTTGAGCAGCTGCTGGACGTACTCGGAGGGGTCGCCGGTCGTGGCGAAGTACCACCCGAGGTAGACGCCGGAGTCGTGCTTGCCCAGCTCGGAGATCCACTGTTCGAGGGGGATCTCCTTGACCTCCAGCGTGATGCCGATGGTCTTGAGGTTCTCGGCGAGGGTGAGGGCCGCCCTGCCGAGCTGGGGGCCGCTGCTTGGGTAGGTCAGCACGTCGGAGAAGCCACCCGGCACCGAGGAGAGCGCCAGCTCCTCCTTGGCCTTGGCGAGGTCGAAGCCGTACTGCGGGATGCGCGCGTAGAGGTCCTTGACCTGGGCCTCGTCGAGCACGCCGCCCCACTGGGCCGGGTCGGGGACGGTCGTCGCGACCTGGCCGTGGCCGCGCAGCACGCTGCGCACGATGCCCTCGCGGTCCACGGCGTGGGCGACCGCCTTACGGACGTGGACGTCGTTCCAGGGCTTCTTGGCGGTGTTGAAGGCCAGGGTGACCAGGGACCGGTCGCTGGCCGTGCGGACCTCGACGCCGGAGATCGCCTTCCACTGGTCGATCTGCTCGGCGGGGACGTTCAGCGCGACGTCGACGGATCCGCCGCGCATGGCCAGCAGCCGGGTCGACTCCTCGGGGACGAAGTCCAGCCTGATCTGCCGGTAGGGGACCTTGCCGCCCCACCAGGCGTCGTTGCGCTCCAGCGTCACGTGCGAGTCGGGCGCGAACTCGGTCACCTTGTACGGCCCGGTGCCGAGGATCTTCCCGGCCGGGGTGCCGATGTTCTCGCCGGTCGTCTCGACGAACTTCCTGCTCGTGATCTGCAGGGTGCCCGGGGAGGGGGTCCAGGCGAAGGAGGCGTCCGGCTCCTTCAGGGTGATCGTGACCGTGGAGCCGTCGGCCTTGATCTCGTCCACGTTGGCGTAGGCGTAGGCGTAGGCCGAGGTGGAGCCCTTCCTGGCGTGCAGGTCGAGGCTGGCCACGACGTCGTCGGCGGTCAGCGGGGTGCCGTCGGTGAAGGTCACCCCGGAACGGATCCGGTAGAGGTAGGTCTTCGGGTCCTTGCGCTCCCACGACTCGGCGAGGGCGGGCTGGAGACCGCCGTCCTGCCCGACGCCGACGAGCGCCTCCTGGCAGAGGAGGGCGACGACGTAGTTCATGATGCCCGCCTCCTTGCTCGCGTCGAGTGAGCCGATCGAGGAGGGCAGCGCGACCCTGAGCAGGTCGGTCTTCCCGGCTGCGGGAGAGGGAGGGGTCGAGCCGCAGGCTGCGAGACCGGGGACCGCGGCCAGGCCGCCCACGATGGCGAGGGATCTCAGGAGGGAACGCCGGGTGAGGGCGACGTCGGGGAGACCGGTCACGGAGACCTACTTTCTGCGACCAGCCAGCCTGTCTAGCTGCTGCGTCTACCATTACTATCCACTTGGCTCTGGAGAGTATTCGCCCGACGGCGCCCCGGTCAAACCCACCTTCCGAATGGGAAATGCATGGACTCCCTCACCGTTTACAGCGCCCCCTGGTGCGGCCACTGCCAACGCCTGAAGTCCCAGCTCACCCGGGCCGGCATCCCCTTCACGGAGGTGGACGTCGACCACACCCCGGGGGCGATCGAGCGCATCACCGAGATCGGCGGCGGCTCCTGGCTCATCCCGACCGTGGTCATGCCCGACGGCACCGGCCTGGTCAACCCGAGCCTGCGGGAGATCCGCGAACGGCTCGGGCCGGCCGAAGGCGAGGCTCCGGCCGCCCGGTGAACCCCGGGAGGGAGATCCACGGGCGACCGCTCAGACGACGGCGGGGTACCGGCCGTGCGTGAGCCCCGGCTCAGGCGAACAGCGGCTCGACCAGCAGCACGACGCCGAAGACGGCGAACGCGGCGGCGGCGCCGTACTTGATGACCTTCTCCGGCAGGTGCTTGCCGAGCATGCGGCCGACCAGGATGGCCAGCGCGTCCGCGGCGACCATGCCGACCGTCGAGCCGAGCCAGGTGCCGAACCAGCCGTACTGCGTGGCCAGCGTGATGGTGGCCAGCATGGTCTTGTCGCCGAGTTCGGCGAGGAAGAACGCCACGGTCACCGCCACGATCGCCGACCTGGTCGTACGGCTGGCCTTCTGCTCCTCCTCGTCGGTCAGCTCGTCCCCGCGCAGCGTCCACACGGCGAACCCCAGGAACGCCAGGCCCGCCACGATCGTGATGGCCGTGGTGGGGATCAGGTCACCGGCCAGCCTGCCCAGGCCGACGCTGACGAGGTGGACGACCGCGGTGGCCAGGGTGATACCGGCCAGGACCGGCCACGGTTTGAACCTGGTCGCGAAGGTCATCGCCATGAGCTGGCTCTTGTCGCCGAGTTCGGCGACGAAGATCACGGCGAGACTGATCCAGAATGCTTCCAACGAGCTGCCCTTCCGCGCGCGGCCGGGCCGGAAGGGGCACCCGGGGAGTCTCGGGCACGACTTCGGCCCGGCGGCATCGATGTATGCCTGCCAGGCCGAAGGTCTCGTCCGCCTCGGCGTCTCCGCCTCAAGGCCCGCGCGACCGGGCGCCGTGGCGCCAGTATGTCGATCACGCGATTGGGACTACTCCCCCTCGGGTGTTACCGGTCCACGATAACAGGCGCCCGCAAATGCCCTCACAGGCCGGTTCCGACCATCACGGGCTCGTTGACCAGCGTGACCCCGAACTTCTCCAGCACGCCGTCACGCACCTCGCGGGCCAGGTCGAGCAGCTCCTCGGTGGTCGCGGAAAGCTCGGGGTTGGTCATGGCCAGGGTGTGCTTGGTCGAGATGCGCGCCGGGCCGCGCCGGTAGCCCTTGGGGAAGCCCGCGTTCTCGATCAGCCAGGCCGCGGGGACCTTGACGGAGCCCCCGGGCATGTCCCAGCGGGGGAAACCGGGCACGCGCAGGTCGAGTTCGGCCGCCTCGGCCGCGCTGAGGACCGGGTTGGTGAAGAACGAGCCCGCGCTGTGGGTGTCCGGGTCCGCCGGGTCGAGCACCATGCCCTTGCCCGCGCGCAGGGCGAGCACGGCCTCACGGGCCCGCCCGAGCGGCACCCGCTCCCCCGGCTCGACACCCAGCCTGAGGGCCAGTTCCTTGTAGGCGACCGGCCCGGACAGGTCGTCGGCGGCCAGCTCGTAGGTGACCGAGAGCACGACGTGCCTGCCGAGTTCCTCCTTGAACGCGCTGTCGCGGTAGGCGAAGCCGCACTCCGCCGCGTCCATGTCCCTGACCTCGCCCGTCCCGCGGTCGTAGACCCGCACCCCGGTGATCGTCTGTGACACGTCCTGCCCGTAGGCGCCGACATTCTGGATCGGCGTCGAGCCGACCAGCCCGGGGATGCCGGACAGGCACTCCACCCCGGACCACCCCTCGGCGACGGTCAGGGCGACCAGGGCGTCCCAGTCCTCCCCCGCCTGCGCGGTGACCCGGACCCTCCCGCCCTCGGTCTCGGTCCGCACGCCCCTGGACGCCACCCGCACCACCAGGCCGTCGAAGCCCTCGTCGGCCACCACCAGGTTGCTGCCGCCGCCGAGCACGAGCACCGGCTCCCCCGCCGCGTCCGCCGCCGCGACCAGCTCGACGATCTCCTCCGCCGACCCGGCCTCGGCGAACGCCCTCGCGGCCCCGCCCAGCCCCAACGTCGTGTACGGCGCCAGCCGTACCCCTGCGACCCGCTCAGTCATGCGCTTCCCCACGCCCGGTGCGACAATCCGGCGACCAGCCTACGGGGAGCCGCTATGTGGAGCGGAGCAGGCCGAGCACCCGGTCGTAGGTCCTGCGCGACTCCCTGTCCCGGTAGGCCGGGTCGACGTCGTGGTAGCCGCGGTGCCGTTCCTGGTGGACGGGCAGGTCCCGGTCGAGGGCGACGACCGTGCCGGGCAGCAGCAGGGAGAACTCCAGGTCGGCGTTGCGGTAGTAACGCGCGTCCCGGGAGAAACCGCCCGCCGCGAGCGCGGCGTCGCGGCGTACGGCGAACAGGTGGCCGAGCACCCCCTTGACCTCCCCGGGCCCCGCCTCGTGCCAGTCGTGGCCGTCCTCCCCCGGGTCGACGCCCTTCCAGCCTGCCGCGACCACGTCGTCCTCAAGCACCTTGATCAGGGGGGTGATCGCGTCGCCGTCCAGGATGGTGGAGGTCTCCATCACCACGTGCACGTCCGCGCCGTCGAGCCTCAGCAGTTTCGTACGGCTCTCGCCCCACCCCGCCGTGCCTCCCCGCCAGTGCGCGATCTCGGCCACGTGCCAGGCCTCGACCCGGTGGGGGTACTCCTTGACCAGTTCCTCAAGGACCTCGCCTGCCCCGTCGACGTTGCCCAGGTCGAGGGCGATGATCCTGGCCTCGGTGCGGGCGACCACGGCCCTGACGCACTCAAGCAGGTCCTCCGGCCAGCCGTCCACCACGAGCGCGACCGTCACGCTCGGCGGCGCGACCGGCTCCTCGGGCTCGACCGGGGTGACCTCCTCGTCCAGCCGGGAGACCGACAGACTGGCGTCCCACAGCAGCTGGGATTCGATCATCCGCTCGGGGTCCCCGCGGTCCTCCCCGGTCCTGTCGCGGCCACCGGCTCCGGAGGCGTTCCCCGGCCCACGGTTCTTCCCGGCTCTGCCGGTGAGTTCGACGCCCTCGGGCTCCTGGGCGGGAGCGGCCTCGGTCCCGGCGACCCGCTCGGCCTCCAGGTCACCGAGCCGTTCCGGGCGGGCGCCGGGTGCCGCGGCCTCCCGCACCCGCTCGGCCTCCGAGGTGCCCTCCTCAAGCGGTACGGTGCCGGTCACCCGGCCCGCTTTTACCGATCCCTCGGCATTCTCCGGATTTATCGGCTTTTCGGGTACTGGTACGGCGCTGACCGTCGGCCACACCTCGAAAGACGGCCGGGGAACCAGGTCGAAACCCTCGCCGAGCGCGCGGACGAGCCAGCCCTCGGCCTCGATCTCCCCGCGCAGCGTCTCCGCCCCCGCGAGATCGTCACCGGTCCTGGCCCTGACCCACCGCTCGGCGAGAGCGGTCACGTGAGGTGGTACTTCGCTCATTCCAGGACGCTACCCACGCACGGAAGGAGAAATCAGGCGAAACAAATCCCGCCGGGCACGACACTCCACCCCCGGACCCCGGGGCCCGGGGAGGCCGTACCGTCAGGCCAGCTGGACCACCGCGCGGGCCTTGGAGAGCACCCTGGAGTCGGCGGAACGGGCGGTCAGCGCGACCACCACGCGCTTGTCCTCAA
Source organism: Streptosporangium sp. NPDC020145 (assembly GCF_040631275.1). Taxonomy (NCBI): domain Bacteria; kingdom Bacillati; phylum Actinomycetota; class Actinomycetes; order Streptosporangiales; family Streptosporangiaceae; genus Streptosporangium; species Streptosporangium sp. NPDC020145. The sequence continues at coordinate 34,713 of NZ_JBEXZT010000019.1, forward strand.
GCTTCTGCTCGATGAGGCCGCTGACCGTGATGACCGCCCCCTGCTCGTCGTCCGGGACGACCACCATGGAGGAGAAGCGCACGCCGTAGTCGACGACGGCACCGGGGTCGCCCGCCCAGTCGGTGACGAACCGGCCGCCCTGGGCCATGGTGAACATGCCGTGCGCGATGACGTCGGGCAGGCCGACGGCCTTGGCGAAGCGCTCGTTCCAGTGGATGGGGTTGAAGTCGCCGGAGGCCCCGGCGTACATCACCAGGTTGACGCGGCGGACCGGGTAGTCGACCGCGGGGATCTCCTGCCCCGTCTCGACGTCGTCGTACTTGACCGTCGCGGCCATCAGCCCGCCCCTCCGCGCTCGACGATGGTGTTGTAGGTCGTGCAGACAGGCTCGCCCTCGACCGTGGAGACGTCGCTCCTGACGGTGATGAGCTCGTTGCGGCCCACGCTGCGGATGTCGGTCACCGTCGAGACGGTGACCAGCTCGTCGCCGGCGTGGATCGGCCGCTGGTACTCGAAACGCTGCTCACCGTGGACGACCATGGCGAAGTTGAGCCCCAGCTCCGGGTCGGCCAGGATCGAGCCGCCCGCCAGGCTGAACACGATGGGGAAGGTCGGAGGGGCGATCACGTCCGGGTGACCGACGGCCCGCGCGGCCTCGGCGTCCCGGTAGACCGGGTTGTCGTCCCCGATCGCCGCCGCGAACTCCCTGATCTTCACACGGCTGACCTCGTAGGGCGGAGAGGGCGTGGACGCCCGCCCGACGAAATCGCGGTTCAGAGCCATCGTGCTCCTTTACGGATATCGAGCTGGTTGGGGGCCGCCGGTACGGCCACCAGGAAACCGTAGCCCTCCCCGGCCTCCGCGCGGCTGTCGGTCATGGTCAACACCCGGGCAGGAAAGCTGTGCGAACGCGACAAACCGGCGCCCTCTCGAAGAGGACGCCGGTTCGCGTTGAGTTTGCGGGTGCTACCGAGGCAGCCGTCTCCCGAAGAGATGCGGGAGTCCTCGCGAGAACTAGCGGGTCTCGCGGTGCGCCCGGTGCGTCTTGCAGTTGGGGCAGTACTTCTTCAGCTCAAGCCGATCCGGGTCGTTGCGCCGGTTCTTCCGCGTGATGTAGTTGCGGTGCTTGCACTCCTGGCAGGCCAGCGTGATCTTCGGCCTAACGTCGGTGGCAGCCACTTGGGAGTGCCTTTCTACGTTCGGGACTGGGACAACCCGCACCGGTGCCCCGTAAGGGAGACCGGGAGGGTAGTAGCGGAGGCCGGACTTGAACCGGCGACACAACGATTATGAGCCGTTTGCTCTGCCTGACTGAGCTACTCCGCCTTGGAGCCATCTGAGTGACGGCCCCCGCAAGGATACCCGACCTGTGGACTGACTGCGTACTTGCGCAGGTCAGGGCCATCTTCCGGGTTTCCCCGGTTATGCCCCGTCCACTCGCCGGGTCCTTGAGCGTCTTGCGGTGGGCCTCAACGTCCACCCAAGCCGAAAGCCCCAACCGATTGGTCAGGGCCTGGAGGCTGTCGAGCCCCTTTACGGAATCGAACCGTAGACCTTCTCCTTACCATGGAGACGCTCTGCCGACTGAGCTAAAGGGGCCTGCCCGCTCTGACTTGGCGTCTTTTCTTCGCCTCGTCGCTGCGGACAGGTGTAACCATACACGGCTCGGCGGCGTGATGCGAAATCAATCCGGATCATCACGGGACCGGGGCCCGCGCCCACGCCAAGTGGTCACCAAGTGCCACATAAGCGGCCTCTCACATCGTGGTCTCACCACGAGACACACCACCGAGGAGAGAGCCGTGACGACCCCCGAACTACTGGGTTTCCAGATCACCCATCGCGCCATGCGAGGGGAGACCCGCCGCCTGGCCGTACTCGCCACCGAGCTGGCCGAGGGAAGGCAGACGGCCGACGTGGCCCGCGCGGCGGCCGTCGGCGCCTACGTCACCCGGCTGTGCGCGGGCATCCACCACCATCACGTGTCGGAGGACGAGGTGCTCTGGCCCGTCATCGAACGGTCCGCGGGGGCCGAGGTCGACCTTCGGGACCTGAGCGACGACCACTCGGAACTCGACCCGCTGCTCGCGGAGGTCGTCGGCCAGGCCGCCGCCTTCGCCTCGACCGTCTCGACCGGGGACGCCTCCCGCCTCGCGGCCCTGCTCACCAGGCTCGCCGACATGCTCGACGAGCACATCGAGGAGGAGGAACGGCTGCTCTTCCCGATCATCATGAAGTACGTGTCCGTCGCCGACTGGGAGAAGGTCGAGAAGGCCGTCCGCAAGGGCGGTGACATCAGGACCGAGCTGCCCAGGATCGAGGAGTACGCCAGGCCCGAGGAGCTGGTCCGGCTGCGCAGGATGGCGGGTCCCGCGCTGACGGTGCTGCTCTCCCTGCTGCGCGGCGGCCACCGCCGCCGCAGGCGGATGATCTACGGCCCCCTCGCGGACGGCTGAGCGCTCTCAGGTCTCGCGCGCCGAGGCCAGGGCTCGGGCCGCCTCACGCGCCCAGTGCGGGGAACCGATCCGTTCCGCGACCCGTACGGCCCTGGCGTAATGGCCTGCCCCGTCCTCGCCGAGGAGCTCCGCGAGGTCCCCGAGGACGTGCGCGACCGGCCCCAGGGTCACCGAGCCCGACGACAGCCCGGCCAGCTCGTCGTCCCACGGCAGCAGGTCCTCGTAACACCGCCGGGCGACCTCCCGATCGCCCAGGGTCACGGCGTTACGGGCCCGCAGCGTCAGCCGGATCAGCCAGTAGTAGTCCTGCCTGGCCCGCCAGTACGGCTCCCAGACCGCCCTGGCCTCCTCGTGCCTCCCCTCGGCGGCCAGCGCCGCGACCAGCAGTTCCGAGGTGTCGGGCGGGAGCAGCTCGTAGACGGCCCTGATCTCCTCGACGTCCTGGGGCAGCCCACCGGCCAGGCGGGTCACGAACCGGCCGAAGACACCGACGGCCAGGGCCTGCGGCCCCCCGGCCGCCGCCATCCGCTCCGCCGTACGCGTGTAGGAGCGCTCGGCGGCGGCGAAGTCGCCCCTGACCAGCAGGACCAGGGCGTCCAGCATCGCCAGCACGCTCAGCGCCAGCCCCAGCTGGCCGGTGGTCGAGTGTTCGAGCGCCCGGTCGGCGTGGTGGCGGGCGGCGGCCAGGTCGTTGCGGCCCAGGCTCACCATGAAGAGCGCGTGGTGGCCCTGCATCCGGTATCCGGGCAGCCCGGCGCGCCCGCCGAGCTCGACCAGCTCCCGCCCGACCGCTTCGAGCTCGGCCCGCCGGTGCGGCGTCAGCAGGACGAAGTAGCGCGCGTTGAGCGCCAGGCAGACCAGTTCGGCGCGGCCCGACTCCCTGGCCAGGCGCAGCGCCTCGGCGCTGTGGACCTCGCACTCCTCCTCCCGGTGCCCTTCGAGCTCGAAGGTGAGCGTGGCCAGCAGCCTGCAGCGGGTCTCGTCGTCGTTCTCGCCGGTCAGGGCCTCCTCGACGGCGGCGACAAACTCCTCGTCCACCCGCCGGGCCGGCTGGATGGACCAGGTCACCGGGGCGTCGTAGGCGGTCAGCGCCCGGGTGAGCCCCGTCCCGAGCCGCCGCGCCACCTCGATGGCCCGCCGCCGGTCCGCCCTGGCGGCCAGCACGTCGCCCACGTGCGCCTCGGCGCCCACCAGGCCGCACAGCAGGTCGAGTCGTTCCCTGTCGTCCTCGACGAGGCCGAGCGCGCCCCGGTAGAGGGCCCCCGCCTCCCGGTGGGCGTGCAGGTCCGCCGCCCGCCGCGCCGCCGCCACCACGTACGGCACCGCCCGCCCGGCCGTGGCCGGGGTCGCGGCGGCCAGCGCGTGGTGTCCCAGGGCCAGGACGTCACCCGGCCTGGCCCGTTCGAGCGCCCCGAGGACCCTGCCGTGCAACCGGGTACGGCGCAGCCCCGGCGTGTCCTCGTAGAGGGTCTCGCGGACCAGGACGTGGGCGAAGCGCACCCGCCCGGGGGCCGGCTCGGTCAGCAGCCCCGTCATGACGCCCGCCTCAAGCCCTTCGAGCACGGTGTCCTCGTCGCACCCTTCGAGCGCGAGCAGCACGTCCACGTCCACGTCCCTGCCGACGACCGCCGCGTCCCGCAGCGTGGTCCGCGCGGTCGCGGGCAGCCTGGCGATCCTGCGCCTGATCAGGTCCCGCACCCCGGGTGGCAGGGCCAGGGCGGCTCCCGTGCCGTCCGTGCTGATCAGCCTGGCCGTCTCGGAGACGAAGAGCGGGTTGCCCCCGGTCCGTTCGGCGACCGCGCGGACGGTCTCCGGATCGACGTCGTGTCCCGAGCGTTCCCGCAGCAGTGTGGCCACGTCCGCGACGTCCAGGCCGCCCAGGGCGAGCCGGTGGGTCTCCCGCCCGGCCAGGGCGGCCCAGGTCGCCTCAAGGTCGTCGGTCGTCTCGGCGCTCCGGTAGGTGGCCAGCACCATGATCTCCACGGTCGCGAGCCGTACGGCCAGGTGGCGCAGCAGGCGCAGTGTCTCGGCGTCGGCGCGGTGGACGTCCTCAAGCACGACCAGCAGCCGGGTCCCGCCGGTCACGACGCGCGTCAGGTAGTCCTCGGCCGCCATGGCGAGCCGGAACCGGCCGGTCGCCGGGGTCTCGTCGGCCAGCAGGGGCGTGAGCCGTACGGCGAGGTCCTCCTGGGGCGGGCGGACGGCGGCCAGGGCGCGCAGGGCCTCGCTCCACGCCCAGGCCGGCGGCGCCCCGCCGTCGGTCTCCGGGCACCGTCCGGTGACGGTCAGCCATCCCCTCCCCGCCAGGCGCCGGGCGAAGGCGTTGGCGAGCGTGCTCTTGCCCGCGCCCGCCTCCCCGCCCAGCCAGACCGTGCGCGGCCCACGGCCGTCGGCGACGGCGTCGAGCGCGGCCAGCTCCGCCGTACGGCCGACCATCTCGACGGCCGGTTCCTCTGACGGCATCGGGCGTGGGGACGGCAGGGGACGTTCCGGTACGGCCGAGCGCAGCCGGGCCGCGTGGGTGAGGATGTCGCTCTCCAGGGCGCGCAGTTCGGGGCCGGGATCGACGCCGAGCTCCTCGGCGAGGGTCTCGCGGGCCCTCCTGATCGCGGCCAGCGCGTCCGCCTGCCGTCCCGCCCGGTAGTGGGCCAGGGCGAGCAGCCGTACGGCGTTCTCCCTGAGCGGGTGGGCGCGGACGTGCTGTTCGAGCCGTACCTCGGCGTTGCGGCCGAGGGCGAGCAGCGCCTCGGCGCGGTGTTCGACGGCGGCCAGCCGCAGGTCGTCGAGGCGCGCGGCCTCGGCTACGGCCCATTCCTGGTCGGCGAACTCGGCGTAGGCCTGCCCCTGCCACAGCGCCAGCGCCCGGTCCAGCAGGTCGAGCGCCCGCGCCGCCCCGTCCCCGGCGAGCGCCGCGGCGGCCTCCTCGACCGTCGCGGCGAAGGCCCAGGCGTCGACCAGTTCGGGGTCGAGTCGCAGCCGGTAGCCGGGCGCGGCGCTGACCAGCACGGTCGCGGGGGTACGGGGCCGCCGGTCGGGTTCGAGGGTCCGCCGCAGGTTGGACACGTACACCTGGAGCGCGGCCAGCGCCTTGGGCGGGGGTTGTCCACGCCAGAGGTCGTCGATGAAACGATCTGTCGAGACCACGTGGCCGCCCGCGGCGACCAGCCGGGCCAGTACGGCCCGCTGCCGGAAGGCGCCCAGGTCCGCAGGACGACCGTTGACCTCCGCCTGGAGCGGACCAAGAACACGCAACATAACGGAAAGTAGCGTATTTCACATTACGCAAAGGAGCGCGATGTCCCAGGAACCACGCAGGGCGGCGATCCGGGCGCTCGACGAGAGCGACCGGCGGCACTGGTACTGGTACGGCAGGGACGGCGACGGCCACGTGTGGCTGTTCGAGGCCGTCATCGACGACGGCGGCGAGTACTGGCCCGTCAGGCACGCCGAACTCGGCGCCGACGGCGTCGCCCGCCGGTACTCGTGGCGGCACATCTCCGACGAACACGGTTTCCTGGCCGAGGGCCCGCTCTATCCCGACGACTTCGGCCTGAACCCGCTGACCGAGGAGGAGTTCGCCACCCTGTGGGACGCGCTCGGCGGGTGATCCCCTCTCACACGACGAGCGCCGCCTGGATCTCCAGGAAGATCTGCACCTTCTCCCCCAGCACCAGTCCCTCACCGCCGGGAATGGGGATGTTGAAACTGACCCCGAAATCCGTGCGGTCGATCTCGCCGCGCGCCGAGAAACCGACCCGGGCACCGGCCCTGGGGTCCGGAAGATAGGGGTCGGGGCCGAAGCCGTTGATCTCGACCCTCAGCGGGACCGGGCGGGTGACCCCCTTGAGCGTGAGTTCGCCGTCCAGGACGAACTCCTCCCCCTCACGCCGCAACGCGTCGGCGCGGTAGGTCAGGGTCGGATACCTGTCGATCTCCAGGAAGTCCGCCGAGCGCAGGTGGTCGTCCCGCTGCGGGTTTCCGGTGTCCACCGAGGCCAGGTCGACCCGCGCGGTGACGCTCGACTCCAGCGGGTCGGCCCCGGTGACGATCCGCCCCTCGAACGCGGTGAACCGCCCGCGCACCTTGCTGATCAGCAGGTGCCGTACGACGAAACCGACCTCGGAATGGGCCGGATCTATCGTCCACGTCCCCGCCACATATCCCGGAATTTCCACGGTCTGTGTCACTGTCGCCTCTTCTGGTATGCCGGATGAGCTACATGACCTCATCCTGGAATGCCGGGAGGAAGGACACAAGAACGCACTTCGGCGCCAATCTGTGACCCAGAGACGACCATGGAGCCCTTCGTGGGCTTTCTGTTTTCCGACCCCTTCGTGAACACCGTTTTTGAGAAGCCCGGAAATCGGAAAGACCGCATTCTCGAAGTGGTTCCCCGTACGGGAAAGACCCCTTTCCCGTACAGCGCATTTCCGTACGGCGGATTTCCCGTACGGCGGTGCCGGGTTTCAGGAGGCGTCGAACAGGGCGCTGACCGACTCGCCGTCGTGGATGCGGCGCATGGCTTCGGCGAGCACGGGGGCGATCGACAGGACGCGGAGCTTGGAGTCCGGCTTGAGATCGGGCAGCGGGACGGTGTTGGTGCAGACGATCTCCTCGACGTCCGGCTGCTCCCCCAGCCTGTCGAGGGCCCCTGCGGCGAACACCCCGTGGGTGCAGGCGATCCGCACCGACCTGACGTCCCGCTCGCGGAGCCGGTCGAGCAGTTCGATCACGGTCGTGCCCTTGGCGATCTCGTCGTCCAGGACGATGACGTCCTTGCCGGTGACGTCGCCGATCACCGAGCCGATCGTGACCCGGTCGTCGCTGAAGCGCTGTTTGGCCCCCATCGCGACCTCGGTGCCCAGCAGCCGGGCGAAGGCCGCGGCCTCCTTGGCGTTGCCCAGGTCGGGGGAGACGACGACGGTGTTGGACAGGTCGTACTGCCGGAAGTGGGCGGCCAGCTCGCGCAGGGCGTGCAGGTGGTCGACCGGCACGCTGAAGAAGCCGTGCACCTGCGGGGAGTGCAGGGTCATGGTGAGCACCCGGTCGGCGCCCGCGGTCGCCAGGATGTCGGCGACCAGCCGCGCCCCGATCGAGATGCGCGGGGCGTCCTTCTTGTCGGAGCGCGCGTAGGAGAAGTGCGGCATCACCACGGTCGTCCTGGCCGCCGACGCCCCTCGCGCGGCGTCCAGCATCAGCAGCAGTTCGACCAGGTTCTCCTGAACCGGCGGGACGAGCGGCTGGATCAGGAACACGTCCCGTTCCCGGCAGTTGGCCTGCAACTGCACCTCAAGACAGTCGTTGGCGAACCGTTTGATCCTTACCGGATGCAGCGGTGTCCCCAGGTGGGAGCAGATCTCCTCCGCCAGTTCAGGGTGGGCGCTTCCGCTGAACACGGTGATGTCTCGCACAGCCGCTCCTCGCTCGGACTGGTGCTGAATCGGTCAGGCGAGACGCATGTTACATGTGCCCTCAAATCGGACTTACCCCCACTCCGTTGGCGCCTTCACCAGGTGGAAACGCCCGGATGTCGACCTGATCGCCGAAGGAGGGACCGAAAGTGTCGGTCCCCCTCCCTACCCTTGGCCGCGACCTACCCTTGGCCGCGACGGCGGCGCGCCCACGCGTCCCTCACCCGACCTCACGAATCGAGACAGGATCTTGAGCACAGTCATCTCCCAGGACGGCACGGTCGTCGACTACGACCGATACGGTGACGGACCCGCCGTCGTCTTCGTCGGCGGCGCCACCCAGCACCGTGCCATCGACCACAACACCGGCCAGGTCGCGCGGCTGCTCGCCGCCGAGGGCTTCACCGCCGTCGACTACGACCGGCGCGGCCGTGGGCGCTCCGGCGACACCGCGCCGTGGGCGCTTGAGCGCGAGGTCGAGGACCTCGCCGCGCTGGTCAAGGCCGTCGGAGGGACCGCCACCCTCTACAGCAGTTCCTCAGGGGCCACCGTGGCCCTGGCCGCCGCGGAGGCCGGGATCGGCGTCACCGCGCTGGCGCTCTACGAACCGCCGCTGTTCGCCGGCGCCGACCACACCGAGCACCTGGCCGCGCTGCGCGCCCTGCTGGCCAAGGGCGAGAACGACGAGGCGATGCGTTACAACCTGACCTCGGTCATCGGGGTTCCGGCCGAGGTCGTCGACGGGATGGCCCAGTCTCCCGGCTGGGCGGAGATGGTCTCCGTCGCCCCGACGCTCGTCTACGACCTCACCGGCGTCCACGAGATCAACGTCGACCCCGACTGGGCCGGTCGCTGGTCCTCGGTCACCGTGCCGACGGTGGTCTACTCCGGTGACCAGACCTTCCCCGGTCTTCCCGAGGCCGCCGACGCGGTGGCCGCGGCCCTGCCCAACGCGACCCGCCGCGTCCTTCCCGGCCAGGGCCACGGCCCCGCCCCCGAGGCCATCACCCCGGCGCTCCTGGAGTTCCTTCGCTGAGTCCCGGTTCTGTCGGACCTCCCTGGCATGATCCCTGCCGTCCGAGGCGACATGCCGCGTTCGAGGGGAGCATGGGCGATGAGCGTTGACGATGTCCGAGAGCGTGCCGTCCAACCGGAGGATCTCAGCCGGTTCGTCGTGGAGCGCCTCAACGCGGGCGACGTCGAGGGGCTGGTGGCGCTCTACGAGCCGGACGCGGTGCTGGCGCTGCCCGGCGGCCTGCTCGCCCGGGGGGCCGACGAGATCCGTCAGGCCTACACACGGCTGGTCGGCGACCGGCCCGTCTTCACCCCCGGACGGAGGCTGCCCGCACTGCGCAACGGCGACCTGGCGCTCACCTCTGTGCTCCTGCCCGACGGCGGTGTCACCGTCGAGGTGGCCCGTCGTCAGAGTGACGGCACGTGGCTGTGGACGATCGACCAGCCCGACCTGCTGGGGCGGTGACGCCCTCGGTGTTCACTCAGGCTCCGGGACCGGTGGTGCGGAACGGCGTCCGCTGAGGAAGCGGGCGCCGACGAAGCCGACGAACAGGGCGGCGAGCGTCCACACGACCGTCTGACCGATGGTCGTGATCCGTTCGTTCCTGCCCGGAGGAAGCACGACCATCTGTACGGCCGCGCCGACCGGCACGACCATCCTCGCGAGAAGACCGATCGCTCCCGGCCGTACGGCACAGGCGCCCACGGCCCCCAGGGGCGCCCCGAGGACGACACCGGCCACCCACCATATGGGCGGTTCGGAGAGATACCAGGAGAGCAGCGGTTCGCCTCTCCAGACGGTGTCCACGAAGGCGTAGGCCGCCGTGGCCGCGAGCAGCGCCACGGCCCCGGCGACGGCCCCCCGGACGAGCGGCCTGGAAGTCCTCTCCCCTGGGGCGCCCCCCATGGTGCGGGCCATCAGCCATCCCATGGCGACCGCCAACCCCGCCCAGGCCCAGCCGGAGTCGATCATCACGCTCACGATCTCGATGGCCGACGCCCCACTGGTCGTGGCGACCCGGCTTTCGAGGTCCGCGTAGTGGTTGGAGGTCGCGTTGACCAGAGAGGTCGCCGCCCCGAAAACCGCCCCGAACAGCGCCCCGATCCGGACGCTCACTCCGAGCTTCACGAGTCTCACGGGCGAATGTTCTGCAGTCATGCTTCTTACTTCTACCGCATATGGCCTGACATGCCGGATCATCCACTGGAATACCGGTCCACGGCTGAACCGACGATTCGGGGGCCCGCCGAAGCGGACCCCCGAAACCGTCTCACGCGCGGGCCGTCTCCTTTTCCCCATCGGTTTCCCCACCCGTGCTCTCGGCCGCCCGCTTCGGTCTGCGGATGAGCAGCAGGGCGAGAACGGCTCCCACGACGGCCACCGTTCCCGCGCCCACGAAGGCGCCCTGGAAACCGTCGGTGAGACCGGCGAGGTCACCCGGTTCGACCGGCCGGGAGGTGGCGATCGCGGTCATGGCCGCCAGGCCGATCGCCGAACCGATCTGGTAGGTGGTGTTGACGATGCCCGAGGCCAGTCCGCTCTCCTGCGGCCCCACCCCTGACATGGCCGACATCATCGCCGGGATGTACGCCAGGGACATTCCCACGGCCGCGATCAGGGAGGCGGGCAGGACGTCCACGGCGAACACGCCGTCCGGCCGGGCGAGGGACAGGCCTCCGACACCCGCCGCCATGACCGCGAGGCCGATGACGATGAGCGGCTTGGCGCCGAACCGGCCGAGCAGCCGGGCGGTGATGCCGATCATGAAGATCATGATCGCGACGGTCATCGGCAGCAGCGCGGCGCCACTGGGGAACGCGCCGTAGCCGAGGACCTGCTGGAGGTAGAGGTTGAGGAAGTACCACATCGGGATCCAGGCCGCGCCGAGCAGCGTCATCGCGAGGTTCGCGGTGGCCAGGCCCGGGGTGCGCCAGACGGCGAGCGGCATGAGGGGTTCGCGAACGGTGCGCTGGACCACCAGGAACAGCGCCAGCAGCGCGAGCGCTCCGGCGAACTCAAGCACCGTCGCCGCCGAGGTCCAGCCCTGCTCAGGGGCCCGCACGATGGCGTAGACCGCCAGGGCGATTCCCGCGGTCACGGAGACCGCGCCCAGCACGTCGACCGAACCGCGCCTGCCCCGGACGGAGGGAAGCAGCGCGGGTACGGCCGCCAGGGTGGCCAGGCCGATGGGCACGTAGACGATGAAGACCCACGGCCAGCTCAGGTACTCGGTGATGACGCCGCCGAGGAACACCCCCGCGGTGCCTCCCGCCGGGGCGGCCGCGCCGTACAGGGCCATGGCCTTTCCCAGCTCGCGGGGGTTGTGCCCGAAGAGCATCATGAGCAGGGTCATCGAGGCGGGGGCGATGAGCGCTCCGCCGACTCCCTGGATGCCACGGCCGAGGATCTCGACCCAGGCGGTGCTCGCCGCCGCGGCGACGACCGATCCGGCGATCAGGATGACCCAGCCGGTGGTGAAGACCTTACGGGCGCCGAGCAGGTCGGACAGCCGCCCGCCGAGGAGCAGCAGGCCGCCGAAGGCGATGACGTAGGCGTTGAAGACCCACTGCAGACCGCCCGGGGAGAAGCCGAGGTCGCGCTGCATGTCGGGCAGGGCGACACCGATGATCGAGGTGTCCATGATGACCATGAACTGCGCGGCGGCGAGCACGACGAGTGCCTGCCACCTGCGTGGATTGACGGCATTCATGCCGCACTCCTGATTTCTCGCATTCCTGCCGACGAGGCAGGATGGGGGTGGGGATTGGGTGTGATTCGACTCGACCGGCCCCGCGGTGGGCGTGCACGCCAATGCACGCCCACCACCTGTTGTCGGGCAGCTTGTTCTGGTTCCTGTCCTTGGGCGGCCTGTTCCTGGGCGGCACCTTGTTTCCGGGAGAACGCCGCCCCCCTGTACGGCACCGCCCACAGGTCGCGTTCGCTACCCCCAGGGGGCATCGCCTAGGCGGCGCCGGCGGGCGAGGCGGTGGCCAGCGTGTAACCCGCCTGCTCGACCGCCACACGGATCTCCTCGTCGGAGAAGCCCGCTCCGCTGACGGTGACCGCGCCACTGGACAGGTCGACCCGGACGTCGGTCACGCCGCCGACCTTGCCGATCTCGGCGGAGACCGACGAGACGCAGTGGCCGCAGGTCATGCCGCTGACCGTGTAGACGTTCGCCTCAGCCGCCCCGGCGCCACCGGTCACCGCCTGCGCGGAGTCGCCGTTCTGGGTGCCGCACGCACACGCAGTGCACATTGACCTCTCCTCTCATTACCCACGGGGGGTATATCGTCGTGTGACATCAACATACCCCCCAGGGGTTCTATTTCCAAGTGTGGCGACGAATCTTCCGGGCGACGGAGCCCGATCGGGGCGCACCGGCGGTCCCGGTCGCCTCAGCCCTGCCCGGAGACGTTCGCGCTTCCCTCCTGGCGTTTCGGGGGGAGCGCGGCGAGCACCTGCGGGATGCTCCTGCCCAGCACGACCCGCTCGTCCGCCGTCAGCTCCCACCTCCCGCACGACCGCGCCTCCTCCCCCCGGCAGACGATGTCCACGACCTCCCCGAGGACCGCCACACCGTTCTCGAACCGGCCCCCGACCACCGGATCGGCCCGCAGGCAGGCTTTCAGCACCTTCTGCTGCGCGGGCTCGGTGAGCATTTCGTGGATCACCTTGAGTGATCCGGAGTGGTAGGAGGAATACTCCGAATTCTCGACAAGTCCCCGGATCGCGTTCCATCCGGCGAGCAGGGGGACGGCGAAAGCGGTGTAGTTCTTTTTGCAGGCCTCCTGCCAGTCGTCCGGCGGCGTGTAGGCACCGGGATCGAAACCGGAGGGATAAAGGCCTTCGCCGCCGGCTTCTCCCGTCGGCGTGGCCGTCGCACCGCTCTTCACCTGCGCGGAGGAGGTCGGCGCCGAACCACAGGAGACGAGAAACGCCCCGGCCACGACAACCGCGACAACGGTCCTGAGGGAATTCATCCCACAATCATGGCCAGGTGCCAATCGGAAAATCTCCCGTTCCAGCCGGAGGCTCTCTGTTACGAGCACCTTTCGCCGAAATTTCACCATATTTCCATACCTGGGTGGCTATGGTGCTCCTTGATCTAGATCACCGGAGCGTGGCGATGAACACGAGAGAGCCCGACTGGGCGTACGCGGCCAAGTCCCTCCTCAAGGTCCTGAGCGTCAGCGTCCTGCTGTTCCTGGCGCTCAACGCGGCCGAAGGACTCATGGCGAGATACGTCGACCTCGACGACGAACGACTGGCCCAGGTGTACGGCACGGTCGCCCGCGTCGCGAACCCCGACAAACGCCTGTCGGACGGCTACAGCGACGGTGGAAGGCTGCTGGGTGCGACCTACACGTTGACCGGGGAACCGCGCCGGGCCGGTCATGACCAGCCCCAACAGGAGTACGAGATCACGGAGAACCTGTTCGGCACCATACGAGCCCCCTCCCTCTCCGGCCCCTCCGGCGCCCTGGGAGACGCGATCACCGCCGTGGAGACGAATCCCGGTGCCGACGACGCGCTCGCCGAGAAGACCCGCAAGACCGTGGACGCCCTCCCGAAGACGCTCGAAACCGTCGCGGTCGTGGAGTTCACCCACGCGATGACCATCGAACAGCTCATCGCCTTCAACCGGAAACACCGGATCTGCGCGGGAGCGGACGTCTCCTACGTCTACGACCCGTCCTTCTACGACGACTCCTCCTTCGTTCCCCGGACGAACGCGATCGTCTGGAACCGCGGCATGCTCCCCGGCAACAGCCCCACCTACCAGTGCGAGGCCGAACCCGCGACGGCACTGGCCGAGTTCCGCCGATGGACCGGGCTGCTCCACGAAACGGACGACCTCCAAGAATTCGGGCTGACCCCGTACCAGCTGACCGGAGCGGCCGAGGAAGGCGTCGTGCACGCCCTCCTCCTCGACCGCTGGAAACTCGCCGCCCTCCGCGAACTCCTCGACGACCCGGAGGTGAGAACGGCCCACCTGACCGACGCCGCCTTCGATCTGGGCTATCCGGATCAGACCTGACTCATTTGGTGAGACGGCGGTGGCGGACAAGCGGGCGGCACTGACCGAGATGCGGGACACCTGTAGACAGGTCGGCCAGGAAGCGGGAGCGGGATGGCGAGACGGCACAGTGCGAGGACGAAGTAGTCGTAGGGCCGGGCGGCTGACGACCGATGAGGCGGGCGTGATCACGGGGGATGTCACGGTGGTCACCGAAGCCGACGGTGACCAGGCCCTGGTGCGGATGCAGTAATGGCATGTCCTGGCCGGTTCGCCCATCCAGTTCGAAGACCGGACCGTCGAGCAGGTGCCAGGCGGTGCCGAAAGCCGCCGAGGCCGGGCATGAGGGCGGCGTGACAGCCGACCAGGCGAGCAGCTGATTCGGGTCCGAGCCGACAGGCGCCGAAGCGGGACCATGCAGCCGAAATATGGAAATCCGAGAGCTCCCCGACCTCGTCGATCGGTGCTCATCTGAAGGTGTTCTCCCACCCACCCGACCGAGGAGAGTCACCGTGAAGATCCGCCGATTACCTGCCGCGCTACTCGCGACGGCGCTGGGCGCCGCCGTTCTGGCCGGCGCCGCATCCGCATCCGCATCCGCATCCGTCAACTACCAGACCGCCTCGGTCGGGAGCGCCGGAAGCCACGCCTTCGCTCCGCTGCCGCCGGACTGGTATTGGTCCAAGTGGTACGCGACGATGGACGACTGCCGGGCCGGCTGGCAGGATGCCGCCGAGCACGGCGATTTCACCGGGCTGGCCGGCTGCCGCTACTACGCCGGTGACCAGTACCGCCGGGCGGGCTTCTACTTCCTCATATACATCCCCTGAACCTGACGGGCGCGCCCCGGCCACCAGTGCGGGGCACGCCTCCCTGTCAGCCCTCCTCCCGTGCCGCCTCCTTCAACGCCTTCTCCCGGGCGCGACGCCGGCCCCCACTCGTCGCCGTTGAGCGCCTTGAAGGCCTCCATCCGGTCGGCGCGCAACCGGGCCGGCTTGGTGTGCTGCTCGTCGGTCGTCTCCGGGGAGGACGAGCAGCACAGCGTTGACTCCTTCGATCCGGCGGGCTCATGATCGCGGAGAAGTGCTCGCACGGGGACTCCACATGGACGCCGGCGAGCGCGATCGCCTCTGTCTTCCCGGGGCGTACGTCTTGGTCAGCCCGGCGGCGCGGACGGCGGCCGATCCGGTCACTGTGTCCTGCCCGGTCAGGGTGAAAATCGTCGGAGCGGTGAGGTTGAGGGAGCATCGGCCGATGCACAGCCTCAGGACCCATACGGATGTGGACGAAAGATAACCGTCGGTAAAAATCCTGCCTCACCACACCCTGGAGGCGTGGAATCCTGCCTCCACCTGCCGGGACGGCATGCCTCCGTCATCGATGTGCCTATCCGGCCTTATTAACTCTCTTGACAAGTTGTTTCGTGCGGCGAAGACTCTTGGCGAAGGTATTCCAATTTACATGCTTCGGTGTTTTCTCCCGATTTATCATTCAACCTTTCGGCAGGTGGTCCCGTGTGGCGAAGAATCTTGGCGACGGTGTTCGCATTCAATGTACTTGCTTCATTGTTCATTATGGTGCCCGCCGTCCCGGCGGCAGCGTCCAACGAAATGCTGAACGAGGTTTTCCGCTACGACTTCAATGACGGTAAACTCGCCCCCGTAATCGACGTCACCGGCCAGAAGCACCACGGCACCGTCAAACCCGACACCACCGTGCTTCAGCTCGTCCCAGGCGAAAACGGTCGGCTCGCCGTCCAGTTCCCGTCCACCGGTTCGGCGCTCATCGAAGTAGGCGGCGCCGCCGTCCCCGCCGCCGGGGCGAGAACCTTCCGCTTCGGGGCAAGGATCCGGTTCGGCTCCGCGCCGGTGGCGGGGAAGCACACTGTGATCCAGCAGGGTTTCCCCAGCGCCTCCGACCAGTGGAAGCTGGACGTCGATGACGGAGTGGCCAGCTGCGTCGTCAAGATCGACGGTGGTGCCGAAGTCCGGGTCCAGGCAGGGACCATCGTGGACACGGCCTGGCACGACGTCGAATGCCGGAAGACCGGCACGACCCTAGCCGTCTACATCGGCAACGTGCTGAAGGGCAGCAAGCCTGTTCCGGGCGGTCTCGTCGACCAGCTCGGCAGTGGCCGACCGACATTGGGCGGCATACCGAACTCGGCGGCCGACCAGTATCGCGGCTCGCTCGACGCGGTGTTCTTCGCCGTCGACAAGGAAACCACCCCGGATCCGGCTGGTGACCTCAGGGCCACACCGGCCGTGTCGAACACCTCGTGGGCGGATGTCGTCGCTACCACCACTCCCACGCTCACCGCCAAGGCCGTCGATCCTCACGGGCGTCCGCTGAAGCACTCGTTCGTGGTCATGCCCAAGGGCGGGAGCGACGTCGTGGCCAGCGGGGACGTTCCGGACGTTCCCTCAGGGGGCACGTCGTCATGGACGGTCCCCGCGGGTGTCCTTGAGAATGCGAAGTCTTACGACTTCAAGGTGAAGGTGAGCACCGGCAGCGACGTCAGTCTCTGGTCCGTCCGGCGCAAGTTCACCACCGATGCCGCGAACGTCCCCACTGACCTTGCCACAGGCCTTGAGGAACCGACCAGCCCGGTGCTGTCCGGTGTCGTCAGCAGGGTGTCCACCCGATCCATGACCGCTCGGTTCTACCTCTTCGACATCGACGGCAAGCCTGTCGGCGCCTCGCCACTCGGCGTGGCCACGGCCGAAGGCGGCCGGCGTGTCAGCCTTCGCGTCCCCGAGGGCCTTGTCGAGCAAGGGGGCGCCTACCGCTGGCAGATGGAGTCGTGCGCCGACGGAGGCGCGTGCAGCGCGCGTTCCGGTGCGATCGACTTCACCGTGCCTCGGCAACCGGAGTCACCGGCCGAGCGGACCGCGACGCTGGACAGGCAAACGATCACCTTCCGGGTGGCGCATTCGGCGCCGGACGCGTGCGGCGGCGCGGCGTGTCAGCTGGCGGTGACGAATGACGCGCAACTGGGCGGTGGGGGCGCCTCCCGGAAGCTGACCCTGGTCACCATCGATCCGGCGTCGATTCCCGCAGGCGCGCAGATCACCTCCGCCACGGTGAACATGGGGAGCGCGCACTGCGCCGCCGGGTGCCCCGCCGACG
The DNA here is from genome assembly GCF_040631275.1 of Streptosporangium sp. NPDC020145. Lineage (NCBI taxonomy): Bacteria > Bacillati > Actinomycetota > Actinomycetes > Streptosporangiales > Streptosporangiaceae > Streptosporangium > Streptosporangium sp. NPDC020145. The sequence continues at coordinate 51,744 of NZ_JBEXZT010000019.1, forward strand.
CGAAGCTCAAGCTCCACGCGCTCAAGCAGCAACTTCCCGAGAACGCGACAGGCGCCGACGTCGTCCAGCGACTGGTGGAAGAACCCGAGGCCGAGTACGGATTCGGCGATGCCGCGCTCGACGTCACGTCCTTCGTCCAGGACTGGCACGCGACACCGGCCGACTCGGAGTTCCGTGACCCTGGCCTGGTCCTCATCGCGGATGACGGCGTGCCCGCGGCCTCGCTGGGGGAGGACGCCACCGTCCAGATCCGGTATGTGGCGCCCACGGCACCAGGAACGATCACGAGGATCGACACCCGGCCCGGCGACGGCGGGGTGCTCCTGAACTGGTCCCAGCCCGACGACGTCGGCGCGGCCGTTCCTGTCGACGGCTACGACCTGCAGGTGATCGGAGCGGACGGCGGTGTCGTACGCACCGTCGACAGCGAAGGGCAGCGCGTCGTGGTCGGCGAACTGACCAACGGCACCGCCTATCGCTTCCGGGTACGCGCACGGACCACGTTCGGCAGCGGGCCGTGGGTCACCAGCGAGGTGACCACCCCGGCCGCCGTCCCCGGGGGCCCCGGGCAGTACCTCGATGCGGTGCGCGCCTACGTCCAGGCGCGTGCCGGGATCGCCGACGGTCAGTACACGACCGCTGACGACGCCCTGGCCGAGAGCCCGCAAGGTGAGACGGTGAACGCCGTGCTGAGCACGGTGGCCGACGACATCCCCCCACCCGCGCAGGAGAACAGCCAGACCACGAGGAACATCCGGCTGAGCGACACGCTCGTGTCGGTCACCTCGGCCGGGAAGATCACTGTTCGCGCGACCGTGAGCGCCGACCTGGTCTATCCCGCGCAGGACGCGGACACACCCACCGGTGGTGACTGGGAGGAGACCACCGACTACGTCTTCGAGCAGCGAACGCCGGCGGCGTCCTTGCACCTCCGGGCCCAGGCCGCGCAGACATCGGGCTATGAGATGACCCGGCAGCTCGGCGGTGACTATGTCGATGCCAAGGTCGAACCCTCCTCGTTCGAACTCAACGGCCTGACAGACGGGGAGGAGATCCCCGAACCGCCGGTGAGCACTGTCTCAGCGGCCCGGACACCCCGTGCCGGCGTGGTGTCCCAGAGCGCCGTGAACACCGGAGGAATGGTTCGTTGGGCCCACAAGCACGCCTATGACCGTTGGGAATACGGCCAGGACTGCACCAACTTCGTTTCCCGTGTCCTCAACCACGGCGGAGGGCTACGGATGTTCGGCAAATGGGATGGCTGGAAGCATCGGAAAAACAACAGGCTCTGGTATGAACGGTTCGATCACGATTCATACTCCTGGGCGGCGGTACGGCATAACTTTGACCACTTCTACAGCAAGCGGAGAAGAGCCACCGAAGTCCGCCTTTACGGTACCTGGCCCGAGGTCCGGGTCGGTGACATCATCTATTGGTTCAACCATCACAAGAAGTCCGCAGGCCAGGACCCATGGCGTCACGCGGCCGTTGTCACCAAAAAGGGGAGCCCCAATGTCGCCTGGGGAGGTGTCTTCATCACCCAGCACGGTCACACCAAGGGGCGGGACATCCCTCTGAAAAGGCCCGACAGCGGCGTCCAGTACATAATCCTCCGACCCCATTGGTGATGGTCTGAGGTACTCCTCAAGCTTCACCGGCGGCTCGTCGGACGAACTTGAGCGCAAGGATTCGCCGCCGGACGTCACTCGCGTGGCGTTCGACGGCGAATCGGCCGATGCATGGCGGAGAATCCTTCCCAGGCCCGCAACGGCGTAGAGGATCACCGGGACAGCCAGGACGGGGCCGACGAAGCCCTTCACCCCTCGCCGCGCGGCGGCCGGGTGGCGAGAGCGGCCTCGGCCGGGCTGAGCACGCCGCCGTCGAACAGGAAGTTGCTCAGAGGGGGCGTCCGTCCCGTTGGGCGGGGACGACGTGCGAGTGCGCTTCCCTGACCGGGCCGGCGCCGAAGCGACCACAGTCGAGCACCTGGGCCCGGCCCTGGACCGGTTGCGTGCCGACCCCAGACACCGGCCTTCGATGAGGAAGCGGCGGTGAACGGTGGACGTGGAGACCCCGAAGCAGGGCGGCGACGCAGGCCATACGCACCCGCTGACCAGCACGTGAACGATCGCCGCGAACGGCGTCTCATCGGGCGTGTTCTGCGGCCGCACCCGGTCCGGCGGGATCAGCGGCTTCGCGATCTCCCACAACCCGTCCGGGACAATCCAACTCCACGTACCCCGCCCCATGCCCCAACCAACAAGCCATCACCACATAGGACACGGTCTTAATGCCGATACCTTCAACAATCGCGCGACATATGCCATAAGAAGTGGACGGGGCTAACTTTGGAGGGAATGTCCGGTGAACGCTGACAACGGTTTGGGCGACGCGCTCCGGCGCTCCGTCGGAACACACACCCGCCGCCGACTGGTCACGATCACCCTGCTGGCGGGCGTGGCGGCGGCCGTGGGCATGAGTAAGGCACCGCCCGCAGGCCGGACGTTCGCCATGCTCACGGAAGCGGCGCAGAGCCTGATGTCGATCACGGTGCCGTTCCTGGGCGTACTGCTCACCCACGACCTGCGAAGAACACCTCGTACGGCACGGCTCGCCCCGACCCTGCTGGCGGCGACCCTGCTGGCCGCCGCCTTCGGCGTGTTCGGGGCCCTGACCTGCGCCCTGGCCCTCACCCTCACTCCGGCCGTCCCCGGAGCGAACCCCTGGCTCAACATGGAGACTCTCGTCCTGGGCGGCGTGCTGGTACAGGTCGTGGCCCAGCTGACGGGTACGGCGCTGGGCCTGCTGCTACGGTCACCCGTGGTCGCCTGCCTCGGCACCATCGTGTTGCCGATGGGCCTGTGGCTGGTGCTGCGCGCCAGTCCCGTCCAAGGTTGGCTGGCGCCGTACGCCACCGCCCGGAACCTGCTTTCCGGCCAGATGACCCCCCTGGCATGGCTGCAATGGGGCACCGTCCTCCTCATCTGGGGCGTAGGTCTCAACGCCGTCGGCGCGGCCCGGCTGAGGCGTGTGCCCGTCGGTTCCGGAAGCGCGTCGTGAACGTGCCACCACGACTTCCCGACGAGTGGCTTTTCTCCGTCGCTTTTCACTGTGCGATCAACGGCTTTCCAATGCCCACGGTCCGACCGATACCGGAAGCGATCGTCAACATGAACCGGATAAAGATCATGAGGAGATGACCACCGAATCCCGCGCCCATTCGTTCAACGCGGCAGCCGCCCAGTACGAGGCGAGCCGTCCTTCGTACCCTCCCGCGCTCTTTGACATCGTTGAGGAATCACTGGGCCGTTCACTGGCGGGTGCCCGTGTCGCGGACATCGGCGCGGGGACTGGAATCGCGACCAGACTCCTGAGCGAGCGGGGCGCCGACGTGATCGCCGTCGAACCCGGTGAGGCGATGGTCACCGAGTTCCGCCGGACGCTCCCTGACGTGCCGGTCGTCCGGGGCGACGGCAACGCCCTGCCGCTGGCCGACTCCTCTCACGACCTCATCACGTACGCGCAGTCCTGGCAGTGGACCGACAGCGAGCGTTCTGTCCCGGAAGCGCTGCGTGTCCTGCGCCCGGGTGGCGCGCTCGCCCTGTGGTGGAACACCAACGCCTTCGACATTCCGTGGATCCGCGCTCAGGACGAGCGCATCGCGCGTCACTGTGGAGTGCCCCCGCACCCTGTGACACGTCCCGACGACGGCGAGGCCATCCGGCTCACCGGTCTGACCGGCCTACGGGTCGTCCGCCGGCTGCTCCGCTGGCAGCGGACGGTCTCCTTCGACACGCACCTCGCCAACATCGGCAGTCGCTCGGCGTTCCTCGTCCTCGACCAGGCCACGGCCCACGCCTTCCTCACCGAGGAGCGTCGACGCCTGCACGACGCCTTCCCCGACGAGACCCTGGAGGAGACCTACGTGGTCGATCTACTGGTGGCCACCCGTCCGTGACCTCCCAAAGGTGGGCCGCCTGTGACCGCACGAGTTGAAACCTGGGACGGCCCGGAGCGCTTCGAGCACCACCCTCTCCCCGCGACGTGCGGGATCCGGGAGAAGCTCGCTGACCGCTCCCGCCTGCCGGGAGACGGACCGACCGCCCCCCTGTCCGTACGACGGAGACACCTGGAACGCGCGCCGGTGCCCGTTGACGTCGTCGCTCAGGCAGATCGACTCGACCCCGCGGGGCGGTGGCGGCGGGCAGCCGCACAGGAGTTCTCACCCGCTCGCCGGAGGCTCGGCGCGGGCCGGGATCAGCCGTCCGGGTCCTTCGGAGTCGCCTCCACGACGGACAGGACGGTACCGGTGGGGACGACGCGGGACAGCTGCAGATCGGCCGCCTCGAAAAGCTGTGAGAACTCCTGCGCCGTGCGCTCACGACCGACGAGAGAGGCCATCAGCAGAAGGTCGACGAGCTTCGCCTGGTGCGGGGCGTTGCCGGGGGGAACGACCGCGTCGATGACCAGGATCCGCCCGCCCGGCCGCATCGCCGTACGGCAGTTGCGCAGAATGGCCACGCACTGGTCGTCCTCCCAGTCGTGCAGGATGCGCTTCAGCAGGTAGACGTCTCCTTTGGGGACCTCGGTGAAGAAGTCCCCCATGGCCAGTTCCCAGCGGCCACGGGTCTCCGCCACGTCCAGCAGGTGGTCTCGCAGGACGTGCTCGGCGTCGAAGAGCACGCCCCGCAGGCCGTCCCTCCGGCCCAGCACCTCCCGCAGCAGCCCGCCCTGGCCACCACCGACGTCGACGACGACTCCCGATTCGGGGAATTCGCAGGCCGCGGCGATCGGCGCGTTCTCCTGGGCGGACATGGCCGCCATCCCATGGTGGAAGATCGCCGCCGTCGCCTGATCTTGTGCGAAATGGTCGAAGAACGGCATGCCGAAGATGTCGTCGAACGCCGGACCGCCCTGCTGCAGGCAGCGTTCCATCTCGCCGGCGGGCCGCCACATCGACTGGTCCGTGAGCATCAGTACGGCCGACCGCGCCGACAAAGGCGCGTCCGTGCGCAGCGCGTCCCCCGCAGGGGTGAGGCGGAACCGGCCGTCGTCCAACTCCTCGAAGATCCCGCGGGTCGCCGACACCCGCAGGGCCCGGTACAGGCTCCGCGCGTTGACACCCGTACGCCGGGCCAGGTCTTCGACGGTACGCGGACCGTCCGCGAGATGATCTGCCACGCCGGTCGCGGCCACGGCCCGCAGGGCGGCCGGGTAATAGAACATGAGCGCTTCGTCGATCAGGAAGGACGCCGACGTTCGGCCGTCGGCGGTCGCACTGTCCTGTTCGTGGCGGCCTTCCATCGAGGTGCCTCCCCTGGTGGGATCTGCGTGTCCTTCGCCGGCGCGGCGGAACACGCCGTCCGCCGACGCTGCGGTGTGGGACCTCGTTCGAGCCTATGGGCCTGCCGGATCTTCAACCATTGGTCCGGGGGGCGATATACGGCTGCACCACGAGTGAGCATAGTGTCGCGCGAGTCACCGTGGGTGCTCAACGATTTCCAGACAGTCAGGCGCATAACCTGACAGAGAGCCTGGAAGAGATAGGCACGCGATGCGACGTCGCAGGCGGTTCTCGCCCGAGTTCAAGGAGGAAGCCGCCCACATGATGCTGGACGGCCCCCGCACGGTCGCCTCAGCGGCCCGCGAGTCCGGCATGAACCCCACCACCCTCGGTAGCCGGGTCAACATGCACAAAACCATCCACCCCTCGGCCGGCCGCACCGGCGTCCGCTGCGACAACGCGATGGCCGAATCGTTCTTCACCGCGATCAAAACCGAGTAGCCGGACCGGTTTGTCTTCTTAAAGACCAGCACCGACCGGCAAACCGCACATCGGCGACGGCTCCACCGTTGGCGCCGAGACAGGAACAGGCACCGATACCCGGTGAACGCCCTCATTGCCTGGGATGCCGTCAAGCGAACCACCGCTCCGAAGACGTTAGTTCTCACAGGGCAGGGGCAACACGGCCGAGGGACTTTGGCAGAAAACCTTGACTGTTTGGCAGGAATCACGGTGGAGCAACCCAAATCCCACTGGATACTGTGGATGAAATTACGCACGACGCGAAGGGAAGTGAAATACGAATGCTTACCCGGATCCTCAAGACGGTTGGCGGCACGCTAGCCGCCCTGGCACTGACCACTGCTCCGGTATACGCCAACGCCATCACGACCGCCGGCGAATCGGGCGGCGCGGGGGCGCTCGTCGAATGCGGTTACGACGAGGTCGGCGGGAGTGCCTACTACACCCACTGCAACTCAGATGTCAATGTCCTTATCCGCGTCGAACGGCACTGGGAACTGCCCGGATACGACCAGTGCGTACGTCCGGGGTCAACCTTCCTTGGCCTTACATACGAGATCAAGTTCGCGTGGTACAAGGGCGTTCTTTGCTGAACCGGTCATTGAGGTGATCTCAGCGAAATAGCTCGAACGACTGGATTTATTGGACGCGGACTTCCGGCCTTCGAGAGGTATTACCGAAGGCCGGAAACAGGTACGGAGCCCGAGTCAGAAGAGGGTCGTCTTCACTGCTGCCCGGTTGATGACGGCCTTGGAACGCATCGCCCCACTCGTACGCCTTGTCCACGTCGATGCCGTAGTTCTGGGCGACGATCACTGGGTGTTCGAAAAGTCATGATCGCTGTGTTCCGAGGCGGTGTAGGAGCAGCATGCAGGTGGCTGTGATCAGGTACTCGTAGTCGCGTGACAGCCGCCGATAGCGGCCCAGCCAGACGAAGGTTCGCTCCACGACCCAGCGGCGCGGGATCACCCGATGCGCGGTACCTCGCGTGGCGGTGGGTCGTTCCTGGCCCAGGTGGAGCGCATGCCGCCGTCGCGGCGCACCATGATCTGCACGGCCACGTCGAGCGCCTCCTGCGCCCAGCCGATGAACCGGATTCCGCGATAGCCCTGATCGGCCCACACATGATGCAGCCGCGGGAAACGGTCGATGCTGCGCGACAGCACCGCCATCGCGCCGTCCCGGTCATCAGCGTTGGCCGGGCTCACACAGGCGCCCAGCACGATGCCGAGCGTGTCGACCAGCAGGTGCCGCTTGACGCCCAGGACCTTCTTGGCGCCGTCGTAGCCGTGCAGACCGCCGCGTTCGGTACCGCGCACGCTCTGACTGTCGATGACCCCGGCGCTTGGTGTGGGATCGCGGCCCTGGCCGAGTCTTTTCTGCTCCCGTAGCCTGGCCAGGACGTCTTCCCACAAGTCGGCGATCCGCCATTGGCGCCAGTAGTGATAGACCGTCTGCCACGGCGGGAAGTCGTGCGGCAGCAGCCGGCCCGCAGCCAGTAGGAGATGGCGTTCACGATCTCCCGGCGCGGGTGCACCGCTGGGCGTCCGTTGTGCTTAGGGGCTGGAATCAGCGGCTCCAGCAGCGCCCACTCAGCGTCGGTGAGATCGGTTGGATAAGGGCGTCGGGGGTCGGGCATGGGGCCGGCAACGCGCACCGACAGACCACCGGACAGTTACGCGAACGCCAGCTTTCAGACACCCTCTGAGACCGTTGACCCTCGCGTGGCGGTCAATCCGCGGCGGGCTCAGGAACTCCTGACCATGGTCACCCACGTGGGCGGTCGCGGCCGGGGTCGGCGGCTCATGGCGCTGTTCGCGTACATGTGTTACGCGGCCCTGCGCCCGGCCGAGGGCGGTCGGCCTGCGAGTGCAGGGCTGCCACCTCCCGCTCAAGGGCTGGGGGCGGCTGACGGTCGACGTCTCCCGTCCCGAGGTCGACACGCGGTGGACCGACAGCGGGGACTCAAGCATCGAGGGCGTGACGACGTACGGCCGGTGCCGATCCCGCCGACGCTGGTCGAGATCCTCCGGGAGCACATCGCCGAGTACGGCACCGGCCAGGACGGGCGGCTCTTCCGGAGTGAGCGCGGCGGGGTGGTCGCCTCGACGGCCTACACCGAGGTCTGGCAGGAGGCCAGGAAGCTTGCTCTCACTCCTGCCCAGGTGGCCTCTCCCCTGGCTCGCAGGCCGTACGACCTGCGGCACGCGGCGGTGTCGCTGTGGCTCAACGCGGGTGTCCCCGCTCCCGAGGTGGCCGAGCGGGCCGGGCACAGCGTGGACGTCCTGCTGCAGGTCTACGCCAAGTGCCTCGGCGGGCAGAAGGACGTGGCCAACCGGCGGATAGACGACGCGCTGGCCGCGTGAGCCGCATGCCGTACGACCAGGACCCCGGAGACCCCGGGGTCCCTTGGCGTTTCCGGAGGCCGGTTCCCGTCCCCGCATCGCCCGGAAACCCCGGCTCCACCTGGGGAAACACCTTCAAGATCATTGCACGTATGTCGGTGGAGCGGTGACATACGGCTGCTCCTGGCCGCGTACGACCGCATGTCCCGGAAAAGCAAAAGAGCCCCTCGCGGGGCTCTGAGCTGCCGTTTTGGCTGGTGGCAGGTGCAGGACTTGAACCTGCGTAGGCTGAGCCGACGGTTTTACAGACCGCTCCCTTTGACCACTCGGGCAACCTGCCTTGTCCTCCGCCTGCGGCGGCGACAGGAAGAAGAATAGCGGACTTCCGGGTGTGACGTGACATCGGCGGAGACTGCCTACCGAAAGCCCGCCGTACCAGGACTTTTGCCGCCCGCGCCATGGGGGTACCGGCTGGGAACGAAGGGGATGACGGTTCACGTGGGGTGCCGGGCCCGGCCGTTTTCGACACCGTTGTCGTGGTGTTGGTGGTCACGTTCATCATGAGCCGACAGGTGAGGCGCTAGGGTCGGCAGGAGAGCTAGAGAGGACAGTCGACGCATGGCCGACAGCAGTTTTGACATCGTCAGCAAGATCGACCACCAGGAGGCCGACAACGCGCTGAACCAGACGGTCAAGGAGGTCGGGCACCGGTTTGACTTCAAGGGCACCGGCGCGACCATCGCTTGGTCGGGCGGGCAGAAAGCCATCGAGATCAAGGCCAACAGCGAGGAGCGCGCCAACGCCGTCCTTGACGTGTTCAAGGACAAGTTGATCAAGCGGGGGCTCTCCCTCAAGATCCTGGACGCCGGTGAGCCGAAGCTGTCCGGCAAGGAGTACCGGCTTGTGGTCACCCTCAAGGAGGGCATCGACCAGGAGTACGCCAAGAAGATCTCGAAGATCATCCGGGATGAGGGCCCCAAGGGCGTCAAGGCCCAGATCCAAGGTGACGAACTGCGGGTGAGCTCCAAGAAGAGGGACGAGCTCCAGGAGGTCATCGCCCTCCTCAAGGGCAAGGACCTGGAGATCGCGCTGCAGTTCACGAACTACCGATAGCGCCAACGGGTATGCCAGGGGCACATGGCCGAAGGCCTGTGCCCTGACCCGACGAAATCTCCGATCCGGCAGAACTCCGGCCCCACGGAGCCCCGCTTCGGCAAACCCCGGTCCGGCGGACCGGGACGCGCCCATCTGGACCGGTGTACGGCCTCAGCCGCGGGGAGATGGTGGCGCAGCCTCCACGCATTTCCTCCGGAAAGAAACCCGGCACGCCCGAAGAGAGGCCGCCGCGCCCTAAAGAGGTGTGGTGTGCGTCCACGATGACGAGGCCCCCGTACGGCGACCGTGTCCGTTCCCGGGAAGAAACCGCCCGACGAGAAGCCTGGCGTGCGTCCACGGCGACGAGGCCCGAAGTGGAGCCCCGTACGGCACCCCGCCCTCCCCACGACGGCGGCCGTGTCCGTGTGATGCCGGCCCCCGAAGGTTGGCGGTGCTGTGCGGCATCACGGGTCTTCTGGTCAGGTGCCGAGGGGGTGGCCCGTCGTGGCGTCGATGTGGGCGGGGATCTCGGTTGGCCGGTCACCGACCGACGAGGTCCCGGTCGGCTCGAACATGAGGATCGCGGCGCCGGTGGGTGCCGACGGCCGGTGCTCCGTGCCACGGGGGACGGTGAACACCGAGCCGCGCGGGAGCCGTACCGTGCGTTCTCCGGTGGATTCGCGCAGGCCGATGGTCAGTTCCCCGTCGAGCACCAGGAAGAACTCGTCGGTTTCCTGGTGGACGTGCCAGATGTGCTCGCCTTCGACCTTGGCGATCCGAACGTCGTAGTCGTTGACGTGCGTGACGACGCGGGGACTCCAGAGGGCGTCGAACGAGGTCAGGGCCTCGTCGAGGGCGATGGGTTCGTTGCTCACAGGTGAATCCTGGCCCACCGGTACGGCCGGGGCGAGTGCTAGGAATAGCACATGGCGCAAGAATCCTCGCACGCAGAGCAGCCAGCACGCACAACCTGCGAAGCGCACACAGAACGGGTGGCGCACACGGTTCGAGAAGCGCGCACGGAACAGGCGGTGCATACGGCCCGCGAAGCGCATACGGAGCAGACAGCGCGCGCAGGACAGCCAACGCGCATAGTCCGTAGAGCGCACACGGAACAAGCGGCACACGCAGCTCGTGAAGCGCACATGGAACAGGCGGTGCGCGCGGTCCGCGAAGCGCATGCGGAGCAGGGCAAAAGACGAGCGGTGGGTGCGGGGGAGGCGCTGCACCGGGTTGTCGTGATCGTGGACGAGAACTCCAACCCGTTCGAGCTGGGGTGCGCGACCGAGGTCTTCGGTCTGCGCAGGCCGGAGCTCGGGCGTGACCTCTACGATTTCCGGCTGTGCTCGCCGGAGCCGCGTACGCCGATGCGGGACGGCTTCTTCACGCTCACGGGCGTCGCGGGCCTTGAGGCGGCCGAGACGGCGGACACGTTGATCGTCCCCAACCGTCCCGACGTGGAGGTTCCCCGGCGGCCCGCCGTACTCGCGGCCATTCGGCGGGCGCACGCACGGGGCGCCCGGCTGGTCGGGTTCTGCAGCGGTGCCTTCACCCTTGCCGAGGCCGGGGTCCTCGACGGACGGCGGGCCACGGCGCACTGGCAGTGGGCGCACTCCTTCCGGTCCCGTTTCCCGTCGGTACGGTTGGAGACGGACGTGTTGTTCGTGGACGACGGCGACATCCTGACCGCCGCGGGGAGTTCGGCGGCGCTCGATCTCGGTCTGTACATCGTCCGGCTCGACCATGGCGCGGAGGTCGCCAACGCCGTGAGCAGGCGGCTCGTCTTCGCCGCGCACCGCGACGGCGGGCAGCGGCAGTTCGTGGAACGGCCGGTTCCCGACGTACCGGACGAGTCCCTGGCGCCCCTCCTGGCCTGGGCGCAGGAACGGCTGGACACCGCGCTCACGGTCTCCGACCTGGCGGCGCGGGCCTCGGTCAGTCAGGCGACGCTGCACCGCCGTTTCCGGGCGCAGCTGGGCACCACGCCGCTGGCCTGGCTCACCGGGGAACGGCTCGACGTGGCGTGCCGGATGATCGAGCGCGGCGAGTCGCGCTTCGAGGTGGTCGCGCGGCGCAGCGGGCTGGGAACCGCCGCCAACCTGCGCGCGTTGATGCGCCGCAGGATCGGGCTCACCCCGCTGGAGTACCGGAACCGGTGGTGTGGCTGATCCGTGACAGAACCTTTCGCCCGGAGGAGGCATCTACCTCGGTGACGAAAGGAAGACGCGATGTCCTCGATCCGCGGCCTGGCCGTACTCGCGCTCGGCACCGTGACAGCCACCGTGGTGGCCATGGCCATGACCGTTCCCCCGGCGGAGGCCAGGACGGACGACCTGGTCCGGTACGCGTGGATCAAGAGCTGCGCCAAGGGAGACCACACGGTCCCCTGCGGGAAGTGGACGTTGACGCTGCGCAGCGGCAGGACCGTCAGGCTCGACGACGCGCGGGTCAATCCCCGGCGGGCCAACGGCACCGTGGACAAGGACGCGGGCACGACCTTCGCGGTCAGCGGTGACGGCCGGGTCGTGAACTACCTCAGGGGGGACGTCCTCGTCGTTCGTGACGTCACCAGTGGGAAGGTCGTCCCGCTGCCGGGAAGGGCCGCGACCCTGCCCAAGGGGCTCGACCAGGCCAGCGTGGACACCATGCTCTCCGAGGACGGATCGGCCGTCGTGATCGACTACCTCGACGAAGAGGAGCGACTGCCGTCCCTGCTCGTCGACCGTGAGAGCGGGAAGATCGCCACGCTTCCCGCGAAGATCAACGTGATGGGCTTCAGCCCGGACGGACGGCACGTGCTCACCAGCCGCTACACCGATGACAGCACCACCGAGTTCGTGGTCTTCGACGGTGCGGGGCGGGTGACGGCCAGCCGGGTCGTGCCGCAGATCCTGGCCAACAACTCCCCGGTCGCGCTGGCGAACGACGGCACCACGACGGCGTTCGTCGTCACCGGGGCGATGACGAAGAAGGCTCGGCTGCACACCTACAGCCTGACCTCGGACACGGTCTCGGCGGCGGTCCGGCTCGGCGTCTCGGTCAACGACGGCGCGCAGCGGCTCTCCTGGAACCCGGCGGGCACGCTGACGCTCTGGACGAGCTTCAGCGAGGCCCACGGCGGACAGGTCACCTCGGCGGCGAAGCGTACGGTGAACGCGAGGACCGGCACCGTCCACACGGTGGACTCCTTCCCGATCAAGAACGCCCCGTGGAGCTGGTGGCTACCCGGCGAGTGATCCAACGCCTGGCCGATGCCCCAGGCCCGGCAATCGGCCCAGAGCCCGGCTGATGGGTCGAGGCTCGCTGATGGCCGGTGGTCTGGAACCCGGCGGGTGCGCCAAGGCTCGGCGGGTGGGAGGACATATCTTCTCTTCATGGGGAAAGTCCATGAAAAGCTCAGTGATCGGTTGCGTGCGTTCATCGAGGCGCAGCCGGTCTTCTTCGTCGCCACCGCTCCCGAGCAGGGTGGTCACGTCAACGTCTCCCCCAAGGGATACGCCGACACGTTCTCCGTGATCGACGACACCACCGTGGCCTACCTCGATCTGGACGGCAGCGGTGTGGAGACCATCGCCCACCTCCGCCAGAACGGGCGTATCACGATCATGTTCTGCGCCTTCTCCGGTCCTCCGAACATCCTTCGCCTGTACGGCACAGGCCGGGTCGTCACCCCCGGCGAGGCCGAGTTCTCCGGGCTGCTCACGAGGTTCGGGTCGCATCCGGGTGTCCGGTCGATCATCGTCGTCGACTGTGAGCGCATCGCCGACTCCTGTGGTTTCTCGGTGCCGTTCATGTCGTTCGACAAGGACCGGACGCTGCTCGACGAGTGGGCGGAGCGCAAGGACGTGCAGCAGCGACGGACCTACCGGGCGAAGAACAACCGGGAGAGCATCGACGGCATCGCCGGCCTGGCCCCCGAGGAGACGGACCCGGTCACCCAGCACTCCTGACCGGTGCGCCGCGAGCCGTACGGCCGTAATTCATATAGATGACCGGTCACGTTCAGTGGCGTGGACGACCGTTGTGGTCATGAAGCGTTACACCCTCATCCATCTCACCGACGTTCACGCCGTCGCCGACGGCCTGCTCCACGGCCACGTCGACTCGACCACGGCGTTCAGGAACGCGCTGGACACCGTGGTCGCCGCGGGGCAGCCCGTGGACGCGATCATCCTGTCCGGCGACATCGCCGACCAGGGGGACGAGCCCTCCTACCGGCTGGTCGCGCGGGCGCTGGAGAAGGCCGCCGGTGAGCTCGGCGCGGCCGTCGTGGTCGCGATGGGCAACCACGACGAGCGGGGCGCCTTCCGTTCGGCCCTCGTCAACGACCAGGCGGACGGCCGAGAAGGTGACCGTACAGGCGACCAGGTGGGCGGTGAGCCGTACGACGTGGTGACCTGGGTCGGCGGGTTGCGGATCGTGACGCTGGACAGCACCGTGCCCGGTGAGCACCACGGCGAACTGTCCGCCGACCAACTGGAGTGGCTGGCCTCGGTGCTGGCCGAGCCCGCGCCCGACGGAAGCGTGCTGGTGCTGCACCATCCGCCCATCCCCAGTGTGCTGCCGCTGATGGACGGGATCGGCCTGCGGGAGCCGGAGAGGCTGGCGCGGGCACTGACCGGCTCCGACGTACGGATCGTCCTCGCCGGGCACACGCACAGCGCGTCCGCGGGCGCACTGGCGGGCATCCCCGTCTGGATCGGTCCCGGCGGGGCCTACGCCGCCGACACCATGGCGCCCGCGGGAAAGACCAGGGGCATACCGTCACAGGCCTTCAGCCGGGTGGACGTCACCGAGGACGGTGTGATCACCACGGTCGTCCCGATGACGTCGGCTCCCCCGGTCTACGAGCTGGACACCGAGGCGCTGCTCAGTCACCTGGCCGGTCATAGCGGGTGACGAAGGAGACGAGGTCGGCCCGGCAGCGCCGTTCGACGTGACACAGGGGCTCGTCGCCGTGCATGACGAGCCCCTCACGCACCAGTACGGCGGCGCCCGCGTCGAGCGCGAGGGCGGACTGGTCGGCGAGGTCGGCGAGGTCCGCCGAGATCGCGTGCCAGGTGTAGCGGTAGGAGACCCCACCGGCCTCCAGAGAGCCGAGCACGCCGAGTTCGGGGTCGCAGAGCAGGTCGGCGCGCTCCGGATGGAGCCGGTAGCGGCTCAGCACACATGGCGCCCCCTCGGACCTGAGCAGGGTGGTGATCTCGTAGACCTCCTCACCCGCGACCCTCAGGTGCCGCGCCCCCGCCGGATGCTCGACGAGCCCCCGGCCGAGGATCTCCTCTCCCCCGGCGAAGACCGTCGCCAGCCCCTCCAGGTCGGCCCGCCGGTGCCTGCGGGTCGCCGGGTCGATGGACACCTCGATCCGGCGCGGGACACGCCTGACGAAACTCCCCAGACCGTGCCGTGTCTCGACCAGCCCGGCCCTGCGCAGCTCGACCATGGCCTGCCTGGCGGTGAGCCGGTGCACGCCGAACCGCTCGGCGAGCGCGTCCTCGGTCGGCAACCGCTCACCGGGGGGCAGCTCACCGGACTCGATGCGCCGCCCGAGCTCACGGGCGATCGCGCGGTAGCGGGCTTCTCTGGGCATCTGGACAACTGTACGGCTCCCGCCTTCCGGGCCCCGCCGATGATCCAGGGATTGCCCGGCCGTTCATCGCGAATCCATCTTTTCGCCGCGTTCACGCAGGTCAGCCAGTCATATATATGACTCATGCCGCTCTTGAACCTCCGTGACGTCGCCGAAGGCGCCGGAACTCCTGTCCGCTCCGGGATGCTGCTGCGCTCGGCGCAACCCCACCGGCTGACCGCCGCCGACACCGACCGGTTGGCGGATCTCCTCGGTGGGCGGCTCGAAGGACTACGGCTCGTCGCGGACCTGAGAAGCGAGGCCGAACTCGCCGGGGACGACTGGACCCTCCTGACCGACCTCGGTGTCAGGGTCACCCGCCTCGGCACCTCGGGATCCCCCGCCGACCTGTCCGCCCTTCCGCCGGGAATCGACCTCGGCGACCTCTATGTGCTGATGCTCGACCACCGCACCGCCTGGTTCGCCTCCGTCGTGGCGGAGATCGCCGACGGGCTGCCCGCCCTGGTGCACTGCGCGGCGGGCAAGGACCGCACCGGCCTGGTCGTCGCCCTGATCCTCGATCTGGTCGGGGTGGATCACGAGGCGATCGTCCGCGACTACGCCGCGACCGTGACGCACCTCCCCCAGATCATGACGATGCTCGGCCTGACCACCCCACCCCCGGCCGCTTCGCCTCTGGCCGTTCCGTCCCCGGCCGCTTCGCCTCTGGCCACCCCGCCCCCGGTCGCTCTGTCCCCGGTCGCTCTGTCCCCGGCCGCTTCGGTCTCGGTCGCGGGGGCCGTGTCCGGGTTGCTCGACGCCCCCGAGACCGCCATCCGTACCTTCCTGACCGCTCTCGACGCCCGCGGGGGCGCCGAACGGCTGCTCACCGCCCACGGTCTGACCGAGGGCCACGTCCAGCGGCTGCGCGCCGCCCTCGTCGGCTGACCAGAAAGGCGACCCCGTGTCCCTCACCCTTCCCCGGGAAACCGGCGCACCCCAAAAAACCGGCCGTGGGCTGGTCGCGGCCATCGGTGTGGCCGAACTCTTCTACGCGGCGGCCGGGGCCCTGCCGCTGATCCTCGGTCTCGGCCTCAAGGTCCAGGAGATCGCGCCCGCCAACAAGGAGGCCGTACTCGGCTTCGTCGCCGCGCTCGGCGGAGTGGCCACGGTGATCTCCAACCCGCTCAGCGGCCACCTGTCCGACCGCACCACCAGCCGGTACGGCATGCGCAGGCCGTGGATCCTGGGCGGTTCCCTGCTCGGCCTGGCCGGGCTGATCCTCCTGGCGCTCGCCGGGTCGATCGCCCTCGTCGCGGTCGGCTGGATGGTCGCCGTCACCGGCTACCAGGCCATGGTCGCCGGGCTGACCGCGACGGTCGTCGACCAGTTCCCCGTGGAACGCCGCGTCCGGGTGGCGGGCGTGTTCTCGATGTGCAACATGCTCGGCGTCGTCCCGGCCATGGCGCTGTCCCAGATGTTCAAGGGCGAGTTGCTGCTGCAGTTCACGATCTGCGGTGGACTCGCCGTGACGGCCGCCGGCGTGCTCTGCGCGCTGTTGCCCGACCGTCGTCTCGACCCGGCCGAGCGACGCCCGGTGAACGTCGGCAGTCTCGCCTCGGCGTTGCTCGTACTGCCCCGGCACGCCCGTGACTACCGGCTGCTGTGGGTGCAGCGGCTGCTCGTCAGCATCGGCTTCGCGTTGATCTCGTCCTACTCGCTCTACTACCTGCAGAGTCGCATCGGCATGCCGACCGCCGAGGCCGTCGCGCTGGTCGGGCTGACCACCATCGCCAGCACCCTGCTGTCCGGTCTCTTCGCCTATCTCGGTGGCCGCTGGTCGGCCCGGATCGGCAGGGGCCGTCCGTTCGTGCTGTGGGCGACGGCGATCCTGGGTGTGACGCTGCTGCTGAAGGCCGCGACCGCCAGCGTCGGCGTGGTGATCGTCGTAGCGGTCATCAGCGGCGCCGCCACCGGCGTCTACTACGCCGTCGATCTCGGCCTGGTCACCCAGGTGCTTCCTGACGAGCGGGACGCGGGCCGCTATCTCGGCGCCTTCGCGATGGCCAAGCACCTGCCCAGCGCTATCGCCCCGGCGCTGGCTCCGGTCCTGCTCGGCCTGGGGTCCGACCCCTTCGCCGAGGGGCCGAACTACTTCGTGCTCTTCTCGGTCTGTGGCCTGCTGACGCTGGCCGCCGCCCCGCTGGTCGGCCTGCTGAGAGACGTACGGTGACCGGCGGCGAGGTGTGTGCCGGGCATACGTGACGGCCGGTCGGGCTACCGCCCCGCTCAGCGGCGGTAGCCCGCCATCCGCTCCAGACGGGCGATGCGCTCGGCGGTCGGCGGGTGGGTGGAGAACAGCCTGCCGATGCCCGCGCCCCGGAAGGGGTTGGCGATCATGAGGTGTGAGGCCGAGGCGAGGCGGGCGTTCTCCGGGAGGGGAAGCTGCCGGGCGCCCATCTCGATCTTCCGCAACGCGGAGGCCAGGGCCAGGGGGTCTCCGGTCAGCCGGGCCCCCGACTCGTCCGCCTGGTACTCCCGGGAGCGGGAGACCGCCATCTGGATCATCCCCGCGGCGACCGGGCCGAGCACGATCATGAGCAGCGCGCCGAGGAAACCGGGCCCCTCGTCGTCGTCTCCCCCGCCGAAGAACAGGCCGATGTATCCGAGGTAGGTGATCATCGTGGCCAGCGCCCCGGCCACGGAGGAGATCAGGATGTCGCGGTTGTAGACGTGGGACAGCTCGTGTCCGATGACCCCGCGCAGCTCGGACTCGTCGAGCAACTGGGTGATGCCGTAGGTCACGCAGACCGCGGCGTTGCGGGGGTTGCGTCCGGTGGCGAAGGCGTTGGGCTGCATGGTCGGCGAGACGTACAGCCTGGGCATGGGCTGACGGGCCTCGGTGGAGAGTTCACGCACGATCCGGTACAGGGTCGGCTGCTCGACCTCGCTCACCGGACGGGCCCGCATGGCCGACAGGGCGATCCGGTCGGAGAAGAAGTAGGCGAAACCGTTGGTCAGCAGGGCGGCCAGAACCCCGATCTGCAGGCCCACGCCACCGCCCAGCCACGCCCCGACGGCGATGATCGCCGCGGACAGTGCGCCAAGGAGGACGGCGGTACGCAGACCGTTGTGGTGCACTACATCCCCCTTGTCGGTTGATGCCGATTCACCTTCTCCAACGTCTCCGGCCTGGCCGAACGTTCCCGAAAACGTTCACCTCCCGATGCCGGAGCCCCCGGGGAGGAGGTCGAGCACCACCTGTGGCGCGACCGAGAACACCAGGGCGACGACAACGGTCAGTCCAATCGCGACGACGACCGGCAACCACCCCCTGCGACCGCCGCCCGTTTCCTCCCCCGAGCCGACCGGATTTTCCGGGGCCGTCACGACCCCCGGAGCCGATATATCCGGCATATCCGAAACAACCCCCTGGCTGGCTCCGCGCGGGGCCGGGGTGAAGATCCGTGCCGCCCAGGCCACGTAGTAGTAGAGGCCGATGACCGTGTTGACCGCCATCACCACGGCCAGCCATGCCACGCCGCCACCGACGAGCTCGCGGAACACCACGATCTTGGCGAACAGACCCGCCAGCCCCGGCGGCAGGCCCGCCAGGCAGAGCAGGAAGAACGCCAGCGCCGGCCCGGCGGCCGGGTCGCGGAAGGCGAGCCCCCGGTAGTCGTCCAGTTCGTTGCGTGCGGCGCGCCGCGAGACCAGCATGACCACCGCGAACGCCCCGAGGTTCATCGCCGCGTAGAACACCAGATAGGCGATCGACGCGCCCGTCGCCTCGTCGTCACGGACGGCGAGCGGCGCCAGGATGTAGCCCGACTGCGCCACCGAGGACCAGGCGAGCAGCCGTACGGCGTGGCGTTGCCGTAGCGCCAGGAGGTTGCCGACCGTCATGGTCAGCGCCGCGACGAGCGCCACCGGTGGGCCCCAGGTGCTCGCCTCGCTCCCCAGCGCCGTGACGAGGATGAGGATCAGCCCGGCGAACCCGGCCGCCTTGGAGATCACCGAGAGCAGCGCGGCCACCGGGACCGGCGCCCCCTGGTAGACGTCACCCGCCCAGGCGTGGAACGGCACCGCGGCGACCTTGAAGGCGAACCCGGCCAGCACCAGGACGACGGCCACGGCCAGCACGGACGACAGGTCGGGAGGCGGCGAGTCGTAGGAGAGGTGAAGCGCGGAGACGTAGGCCTCGGTGGTCCCGGTCACCTGGGGCAGCGCGTCACCGGCCGCCTGGCCGGGACCGGGGACGGCGGGAACGGCCGCGCGTTCACGCAGGACCTGGGCCAGCCGGTCGAGGTGGACGGTTCCCGTCGCGCCGTACAGCAGGGAGACGCCGAAGAGCGTCACCGCCGTCGAGACCACGGAGACCAGGAAGAGTTTGACCGCCGCCTCTGAGGCACGGCCGTCGTGGCGTCTGAGCCCGGTGAGCGCGAAGACCGGCAGCGAGACCAGCTCAAGCGCGACGACCAGCATGATCAGGTCTCGGGAGGCGGGCAGGGCGACGGCGCCGGTGAGCGTGCACAGCAGCAGGAAGTGCCACTCGCCGACGGGGATCTCACCGGAGGCGAGCAAGGTCATGGACAGCAGCACCACGACGATCCCGGCGGCCAGGGCGAGCCCGGCGAAGACCAGGGTGAAGTCGTCGACCACGAACGAGCACGACGGTACGGCCCCCGTCTCAGGCCCGGAGGCGGCGACCGCGATCGTTCCGGTGGGTTTCCCCGTCGTCGGCCGCACACCCGGTGGGAGGGCCGGGACGATCCTGGGCGCGGTGGTCAGGCCCTCGGGCACGCAGAAGGTCCGGAGGGCCTCCCCCGAACGCGACGCCTGCGCGACCACGAAGCCCAGGGCGGTGAGCACCCCGGCCAGCGTGACCACGCAGAGCATCGGCCTGACGTACGGCCTGCGCGGCAGGAAGGCGTCCAGGAGCAGCACCAGCCCGGCGGCCAGCGCCAGAACCAGTGGCGGCGCCACCGCGAAGTAGTCGATCGACTGGATCATGGCGTCCCCAGCAGGCTGTGGACCACCGGGTCGGTGAGGGACAGCAGTGCCTTCGGCCACAGACCGAACAGCAGGATCAGGGCGACCAGCGGCACCCAGGCGGCCAGTTCGTGGGCGGTCACGTCCCGCGTGCGCCCGCTCCCGGCTCCTCCGGTGCCTCGGCCGCTTCCGGTTTCTCCCGCGCTTCCCGAACCTCCGGCTCTCGCGGTCGTGTCCGGCGGGCCGCCGCCCGCCATGGTCTCCTCGACCACCTGTTCGGCGTCCGCGGTGACCTTCTCCGTCACCCGCTCCGCGGCCACCATCGCCTCCTGAGCCTCCCGGGCCTCCTGGGCCGCCTCACCCGCCTCCGGCGTCCCGGTGGCGCCCGCCGCGGTGAGCAGGGGGGCGTGGACGGTCTCGGTCGGACGGCCGTGGGTGACCCTGGACAGCATGACCAGGAAGTAGGCCGCGGTCAGGACGGTGCCGACCCCCGCGACGACCATGAAGAGCAGGAAGAGCGGCCGGGACAGACCCGGCGCCGGGTCGAAGGCGCCGAGGAGGGCGAGCATCTCCCCCCAGAAACCCGCCAGACCGGGCAGACCGAGGGAGGCGAAGCAGGCGAAGGTGAGCAGGGACGCGAGGTGCGGCAGGCGCGCCAGCATGCCGCCGCCGAGTGCCGGGATGTCGGCGGTGCCGTAGCGCTCCTTGATCGCTCCGGCGACGAAGAAGAGCAGCGCGGTGATCAGGCCGTGGGCGATGTTGCCGAAGAGCGCGGCGTTGAGCCCGACCGGGGTGAGCGTGGCGAAGCCCAGGAGCACGAACCCCATGTGGCCGATCGAGGAGTAGGCGATCATCCGCTTCAGGTCACGCTGGGCCAGACAGGCCAGGCAGCCGTAGATGACGCCGATCACCGCGAACGCGCCGAGCCAGGGGGCGACGGCCGCGGCGCCCTCGGGCAGGATCGGGATGGCGATGCGGGCGAAGCCGTAGGTGCCCATCTTCAGCAGCACACCCGCCAGGAGCACCGAACCGACGGTCGGCGCCTCGGTGTGGGCGGCCGGCAGCCAGGTGTGCAGCGGCCACATCGGGGCCTTGACGGCGAGCCCGACGCCGATGGCGACGAAGGCGAGGATCTGCGCCGGGCGGGACATGCCCGCCCCGTGCGCCGCGGCGAGGGAGACCATGTCCAGAGTGCCGGTCCCCGCCCAGACGAACAGCAGGCCGATCAGGAGAACAACCGAGCCGAGCAGCGTGTAGAGGATGAACTTGGTCGCCGCCGCCCGCCGGGCACGACCGCCCCAGATGGCGATCACGAAGTACATCGGGACCAGGACGACCTCGAAGAACACGAAGAACAGCAGCAGGTCGAGGGCGAGGAAGGTGCCGACCATGCCGACTTCGAGGAGCAGGAGCGTGAACACCAGTGCCCTGGCCCGCTCCGGCCCCGGCCTCCCTCTCGGCAGCCGGTCCGTTCCGCCGGCGCCCCCACGGCACAGGTAGACGAAACACAGGAACGTCAGCAGCGTGGTCAGCACGACCAGCGGCAGGGAGACCCCGTCGACGCCGAGGTGGAACCTCAGGTTCAGCCAGGGGACCCAGGCCAGGTCGGTCTCCAGGCCGATGCCCGTCGCGCCGCCACGGACGTACGTGACGGCGGCCACCAGGGAGAGCGCGAACGTCACCCCGGAGACCGTCAGCGCGTGCGCCCTGAGCAGCCGCCCCCTCCCGTACGGCATGAGCAGCGCCACGGCCCCGGCCAGCGGAACCGCGAGCATCGCCACCGGCACCCAGCTCATCTCCCGGCCCCCCTCTCCTGGGCCGGGACGGTGCCCCGGGCGGTGAGATCACGGTGGGAATCGCGGCGGGAACGGTCGGCGGGAGAGACCTGGCACGCGGGGCCGTGGCGGAGGCGGCTGGTCATCCGAGGACCACCGCCTGGATCACGGCGACCAGGGCGCGGCGCTCGGCGTTGGAGATGGCCGGTCATCCGAGGACCACCGCCCCCACCGCGAGAAGGAGGACACCCGCAAGGACGGCGGTGACGTAGAGCTGGGCGTTGCCGTTCTGTGTCGCCCTGACCAGGCCGGACAGGCTCAGTGTCGCCCTTCCCGAGCCGCGGACGGCGCCGTCGACCACCCGGTCGTCGGCGCGGGCCGTCAGACGGGCCAGGCGCAGCACCGGCAGGACGAACAGCGCGCGGTAGAGGGAGTCGACGAAGAAGGCCCGTTCGAACAACACCCGGAAGGGGCCGAGCACCCGGGCGGGGTCGTCCAGCGGGGCGCCGCGCCAGACGACGTAGACCGAGGCGGCCCCGAGCAGCGCCAGCAGGACGCTGAGGACGGCGGTGCCCCAGTGGACGTCGGCGGCACCCGCGAAGCCGACGCCCGTGAACCCGAGGAGCAGCGTGGGCACCGCGAGCACGACGACCGGCCAGAGCATGCTCGCCGGAGCCTCACGGGAACCGCCGGTGTGCGGAGCGGCGGACACCGGAAGCGGTACGGCCCGGCGCTCGCCGAAGAAGGTCCGCAGCCACGCCCGGGTCGCGTAGGCACCGGTCACCGCGACCGTGGCCAGGGCGCAGCCGTACAGCAGGAGGGCGGCGGCGTCGGTGAGCGGCCCGGTGGACAGGGCCCGCTCCATGGACACCAGCACCTCGTCCTTGCTGAAGAAGCCGCTGGCCGGGGGCAGGCCCATCAGGGCGGCGAAGCCGACGGTCATCGCGGCGAAGGTGACGGGAAGCCTTCCCCGCAGGCCGCCCATCGCGCTCATCAGGTTGGAGCCGACCGTGTGGATGACGACCCCCGCGCACAGGAAGAGCAGGGCCTTGAAGGCGCCGTGGGTGATCAGGTGAAGGATCGCGGCGTCGTCCGACCCGGCGGCCAGGACTCCGGCCATGTAGGCGAGCTGGCTGATCGTGGAGTAGGCCAGGACCCGTTTCAGGTCGTCCTGCGCCAGGGCCGCCAGCGCGGCGCCGAGCATGCCGAGCGCGGCGGCCACGGCGAGCACGTCCAGGGTGGGACCCGCCCCGGCGAAGACCGGGTGGAGACGGGCGACGAGGAAGATCCCGGCCGCGACCATGGTCGCGGCGTGGATGAGCGCGCTGATGGGGGTCGGGCCCGCCATCGCGTCGGGAAGCCAGGTGTGCAGCGGCACCTGGGCGCTCTTTCCCGCGACCCCGGCGAGCAGCAGCAGGGTCGCGGTGACGACCGTGCCCGAGGACATCAGCGGGACCGCCGCGATGACGTCGGCGATCCTGAAGCTCCCGGCCGCCGTGCCGAGGACGAAGACCCCGAACAGGAAGCCGACGTCGCCGACCCTGGTGACCAGGAACGACTTGATCGCGGCCCGGGAGTTGGCGCGGTCTTCCCACCAGTGGCCGATCAGCAGGTAGGAGCACAGGCCCATGACCTCCCAGCCCACGTAGAGGACGAGGAGGTCGGCGGCGTGGACCACCAGGAGCATGGCACTGGTGAACAGGCTGACGAAGGCGCTGTAGGAGGGGTAGCGCCGGTCTCCTGACAGGTAGCCCACCGAGTAGACCTGCACGGCCAGCGCGACCACGGTCACCAGCACCGCGACCGAGGCGGACAGGGGGTCGACGAGGAGGCCGACCGAGATCGGCAGTGACCCGGTGGGGATGACGTCGAGCGTGCCCGTTGACACGCCCCCGCCGGTGAGGGCGGTGTAGGCCGTCCAGAGGGCGAGCAGGGCGGAGAGGGCGGCCGGGACGACCGCGATCAGGGCCGCCCTGCGGTTGGCGGCCAGGTCGGCGGCCCCGCCCCTGGCTCCCCCGGGCAGTCTGGAGCCCAGCAGCCCGGCGACGGCGGCGAGGAAGGGCAGCAGGATGACGAGGGCGACGGCGGTCACGGCGTGACCTCCGGGGGGTCGTCCCGGCCCGGCGGGTGGGTGGGAGCCGTGACGACGGCCGCCCTGGCGGTCTGCCCCGCCGCGCCCTTCCGCGGCCCTCCCGAAGGGCTCCCGGTGGGAGTCTCGGCGGGCGGGTCGGGGGACTCGGCCAGGGCGCGGAGGCGGTCGAGGTCGACGGTCGCGCGGTTGCGGTAGAGGCCGAGGACGATCGCCAGCCCCAGACCGACCTCCGCCGCGGCGATCACGATGACGAACAGCGTGAGCACCTGGCCGCTGTGCAGCCGGTCACGCAGCCACACGTCGAACACGACGAGGTTGAGGTTGACCGCGTTGAGCATCAGCTCGACCGACATCAGGACGAGGATCGTGTTGCGGCGGGCGAGCACGCCGTACACCCCGATGGAGAACAGCAGCGCGGAGACGACCGCCGGATAGACGACGTGCACGTCATCTCCTCCCACGGATGTCGGTGCGGGACAGGACGATGGCGCCGACGAGGGCGGCCAGCAGCAGGACCGAGAGCACCTCGAAGGGAAGCACCCAGGTGCGGAAGACGCTGGAGCCGATCTCTCTGGCGGACCCGCCACCCGGCTCAAGGGGGGCGTAGGCCGTACGGAAGCCGTCGACGACCACGGTGACCAGCACGACCGCGGTGGCCGTCGCCACGACGGCGGCGACGGGCCGGTTACGGCTGTCGAGATCGGCGGCCCTGCCGATCGGGGCCCGGGTGAGCATCAGGCCGAACAGCAACAGGACCACGACCGCGCCGACATAGATCAGCACCTGGACCCACGCGACGAACTCGGCGGTCAGGACGAGATAGCCCCCGGCGAGGGCGCCGAGACAGACGACCAGCCACAGGGCCGCGTGGACGAGCTGTCTGGTCGTCACCACGAGCAGCGCCGCCCCGACCGCCACGACGCCGAGCAGCAGGAAGACGATCTCCTGCCCCGTCGGTGACAGATAGGACGGCACGTCGGCCACGTCTCCTCCTAGGACTCCCCGGGCTCCTCAGGCCTCTGAGGCCCGCTGTTCGGTTCCGTGGCAGAAGTCTGCTCCGTCGCGCCCTCCGCCGGTGGCACGCCACCCCCACCTGTGGACAACTTCTCACCGGCGGGCTCGCCTGTGGAAAACTTTCCCCCCGCTTCCTCCTCGGGAGGCGTGTCCTTCTTGGGAAGCGCACCCGGCGGCCTGATCGCCCGGACATTCGCATGCCCCGCCGAAGCACGCCGCGCGGGCCTGCCCCCGGCCGAGGCCCCGGAAGCCGCAGAAGGACCCGAAGCACCCGAAGCACCCGAAGGATCGGAGGAAGACCCGGAGGCCCCCGAGGCGTCCTGTGCAGGAGGCGTGTCCTTCCCGGGAAGCGCACCCGGCGGCCTGATCGCCCGAACATTCGCATGCCCCGCGGAAACACGCCGCGCCGGCCCGTCCCCAGCCGAAGAACCCGGTGGTCCGGAAGCGTCCCGAGGCGGCCGCGCGCCCGAGTCTCCGGACTCACCTGAAGGAACATCCGGGGAGTCGCCCGGAGCCACGGGACCGTCCCCCGCCGTACGGCCGCCGCCGGGCCTTGACGGCGGGGTGCGGGTCGGCCGGGACCCGGCGGCCAGTTCCTTCGGCGGTTCGGCGTTCGGCTCGTGCGCGGGCGGCGGGGGCACGGTCTCCGCCCATCCGGCCAGCCTGTCCTTCTCGTGCAGGAGGTTGCGGATGTCGCCCTCGGCGTACTCGAACTCGGGGGACCAGAAAAGCGCGTCGAAGGGACAGACCTCGATGCAGATGCCGCAGTACATGCACAGGGAGAAGTCGATCGCGAAGCGGTCGAGCACGTTGCGGGCGCGGGGCCGTCCTCCCTCGGGGGCGGGGAGCGTCTCCTTGTGGGAGTCGATGTAGATGCACCAGTCGGGGCACTCACGGGCGCAGAGCATGCAGACCGTGCAGTTCTCCTCGACCAGGCCGATGACGCCTCTGCTACGGGCGGGCAGGTCGGGCCGCACCTCGGGGTACTGCTGGGTCACCGACTTGCTCAGCATGTGGCGAAGGGTGACGGAGAGCCCCTTCGCCAGCCCCACTCCTGGTATCCGTGCCACCTCAACATCTTGACATCCCCGTCCCTCACGAACGAGAACCCGTGCGCGAGAACCTCGCAAAACACAACACGTCCGCCGATCATCCCAAGTTATCCACAGCCGTTATCCACAGACTGTGTGTTCGAGTGTCGCCTTCCGCCGAAGAATCACCCTTGAAGAGGACTGCAAGACCAACCAGAAATACGTATTCTTCGCCACATGTCCCACCAGTACGGTGCCCCGTGGCACAACCAGCCGCCACCTCCTCGATCGAATACGGGGCTGAGTGTGGTGTGGGCACTGGTCCCCCTGTTCACCTGTGGCATGGGGACGCCCCTGATCATGGCGCACGCCGCCCGCAGACTGCGCAGCCCGCTCCACGCCCTGGCCGCGGTCCTGTACGCCCTGGGCATCGGGGTGTTCATCGTCGCGATCTCCGTCTACGACGACACCGACCTGATGCCGGGCTGGCTGGACGCCGTCACGACGATCGGGCTCTTCGGCAGCTGGCTCGGCGGCATGGGGCACGCGCTGATCATCAGAGGATCGGTCTTCAGGCAGGACCCCCACAACGCGCAGGGCCCGCGGAACATGCCGAACTACGGCGTGCAGTCCTTCAACGCGCCCCCGCCCCCCGTCCATGCCGTGCCGTACCCGACCGCGCCGACCGTCGCCTCGAACGTCCACCCGCCCGCCCACCGGCCGGTCCAGCACGCCGTACGGCCTCAGCCCCAGCCTCACCTCCAGCACTCCCAGCCGTCCCGGCCGCAGCCGGCTCCCACCCAGCAGCAGAACCCGACCAAGGGCTGGCTGGGGCCGTACCGGCTGATCGGGGAGCTGGGCAAGGGCGGGCAGGGCACGGTCCACCTGGCCCTCACCCCGCAGGGGCAGAAGGTCGCGATCAAGCTCCTGCACCAGCACCTCACCGGCGACCAGATGGTCAGGGAGCGGTTCCTGCGGGAGGTCGAGGCGACGCGCAAGGTGGCGACCTTCTCGACGGCCAGGGTGCTCGACGTGAACATCACCGACGACCAGGCCTACATCGTCAGCGAGTTCGTGGACGGCATCTCGCTGGAGCAGCTCGTCCGCGACCAGGGTCCCCGCAACGAGGACGGCCTGACCCGGCTCGCCCTGGCCACGGCGGGCGCGCTCGCCGCGATCCACCGGGCGGGGGTCGTGCACCGTGACTTCAAGCCCGCGAACGTGCTGATCGGCCCGGACGGCCCCCGGGTGATCGACTTCGGCATCGCCCGCGCCCTCAACCAGGTCACCGCGACCTCGGGCAACATCATGGGCACCCCCGCCTACATGTCCCCCGAGCAGCTCGCCGGGGGGAACATCGGCCCGGAGACGGACGTGTTCAGCTGGGCGGCGACCATGATCTTCGCCGCGTCCGGGCGCGTGGCCTTCGGCGAGGACACGATCCCGGCGATCCTCAACCGGGTGATCAACCAGCATCCCGACCTGTCGGCGCTGCCCCAGTCGTTGCGCCCGCTGGCCTCGGAGTGCCTGGACAAGCAGCCGGGCAACCGGCCGACCGCCGCCGACATCATGCTGCGCATCGTCCAGTGAACACGGCGCCGGGCATACCGATCTATGTCCGGAAAACGCATTAGGGTTGCGCCATGGCACCCGGGGACGGCCCGAACGGCGGAGACGGATACTGACATGTCCAACCTGATCGCTGTTTTCGCCACCATCGTCAACGCCTATCTCGTCGCGCTCTTCGCCAGAAGGACGCTCGGGGTGCCGGTCGGCTGGCCGCGTGCCCTCGTCATGGGCGTGGTCCTGGGCCTGAGCGTCGCGTGGGCGGCCACCGAGGTCGGCACGATGACCGGCGTCTACGCCAACGGCAGGATCAGCGCCCCGCTCAGCGTGGTCTTCGTCGTCACGGCGCTGGTCACCGCGTGGACCTTCGTGATCGGCCTGATCGTCCTGGTCCTGCTCGAACTGTTCGTCCCGACGGGCACGCTTCCCGCGCCCTCGGCGTTCCTGCGCGGCTGGAAGGCCCGCAGGAGCAGGGCCCGGCGCTACACCCAGGTCATGCGGATCGCCGCCAAGCACGGGCTCGGCGGTTACCTCGGACGGCGCAGCAGGGCCGGGGAGAGGCCCGCCGCGATCGCCCGTTCGCTGCGTGACGCGCTCAACGAGGGCGGCGTCACCTTCGTCAAACTCGGGCAGATGCTCTCGACCCGGCGCGACCTGCTGCCCGAGGTCTTCGTCGACCAGCTCGCGACCCTGCAGACCAGGGCGGAGCCCGAGCCGTGGGAGCAGATCGAACGGGCCATCGAGGAGGAGCTCGGCAGGCCGCTCACCGAGGTCTTCCAGACGGTCGATCCCACCCCGCTCGCCTCGGCCTCGGTCGCGCAGGTCCACTCCGCCCGGCTGCTCGACGGCAAGCCCGTCGTGCTCAAGGTGCAGCGTCCCGGGGCGCGCAAGCAGGTCACCTCGGACGTCGAGATCATCCTGAGGCTGGCCGCGTGGCTTGAGCGGACGACGCCGTGGGGCAGGTCGCTGCGGGTGTCCCGGCTGGCCGAGGGCTTCGCCGCCTCCCTCGACGAGGAACTCGACTACACCGTCGAGCTGGACAACCTGCGGGGCGTCGCGGCCACCCTGGGCGACGGGATCAGGGTGCCCGTCGCCCACGAGGGGTACTCGACCGGCAGGCTCCTGGTCATGGACCGCCTCGACGGCACCCCGGTCGGTGAGGCGGGCGAGCTGCTGACCGCGCTGCCCCCGGCGGAACGGGAGGCGATCGCCGGACGACTGCTCGGCGAGATCCTCAGGCAGCTCGTGCACACCGGCGTCTTCCACGCCGACCTGCACCCGGGCAACATCCTCCTCACCGAGGACGGCAGGCTCGGGCTGCTCGACTTCGGCTCGGTCGGCCGTCTCGACCAGTCGACCCGTAACGCGCTCGGCATGCTGCTGCTGGCCGTCGACAACAACGACGCGATCGGCGCCACCGACTCCCTCATCGAGATGCTCGACCGGCCGGACGGGCTGGCCGAACGGGAGCTCGAACGCGACCTGGGCCAGCTCATGGTCCGCTACCGCTCGGGGTTCGGCAGGAACGGCAGCGCGGGCCTGTTCGCCGCGCTGTTCAAGCTGATCCACGCGTACGGCTTCGCCGTACCACCGCAGATCGCGGCCGCCTTCAGGGCGCTGGCCGCGCTCGACGGCACGCTCACCCTGATCAGCCCCGACCTCGACGTGGTCGGCGCGGTCAGGAAGCAGGGCAGGGAGATGATGCGCGAGTCCCTCTCGCCAGAGTCGGTGCGCGCCGACCTGGAGAGCCGTCTCGCCGGTTTCCTGCCGATCCTGCAGCGGCTGCCCAGGCGGCTCAACAAACTCACCGAGGACCTTGAGCACGGCAGGATCTCGATCAACATCAGGCCGCTGGCGGACGAGGGGGACCGGCGTTTCCTGACCGGCCTCGTGCAGCAGGTGGTCGTCGCCGTCCTGGCCGCGGCGGCGACGCTGGGGGCGATCGTGCTCATCGCGGCGGACTCGGGGCCGATGGTGACGCCCGAGCTGCGGCTGTTCGCGCTGGTCGGCTTCGCGTTGCTGCTGGTCGGCTTCGTGCTCGCGCTGCGCTCGCTCGCGCTGGTCTTCCGCCGGGAGTGACCCGGCCGGCGCGTCAGAGGACCCTGACGATCCCGGTCAGCGCGAGCTGGAGCAGCGCCAGCGGCACCAGGGCGACCCAGGCGAGCCGTTGCAGCTGGTCCTCACGGAGTCTGGGGTAGCTCACCCGCACCCAGATCACCACGAACACCAGCAGGGCCGTCTTCAGCAGCGTCCACACCGGCCCGGGCAGCAGGGGGCCCTGCCAGCCGCCGAGGAACAGCACCGTGGTCAGCGCGCAGAGCACGATGATCCCGGCGTACTCGGCCAGCATGAACAGCGCGAACCGCATGCCGGTGTACTCGGTCATCGGGCCCATGATGATCTCGGAGTCCGCGATCGGCATGTCGAACGGCGGGCGGCGCAGTTCGGCGAGCCCGGCGACGAAGAAGACCACCGCGCCGATCGCCTGCCAGGGCAGCCACCACCACTGCCAGGCCTCCACGATGCCCGGCAGGGAGAGCGTGCCCGCCGCCATCGCGACGCTGGAGGCGGCCAGGACCAGCGGCAGCTCGTAGGCCATGAGCTGGGCGGCCGAGCGCATCCCGCCCATGAGGGAGTACTTGTTGCCCGAGGACCACCCGGCCATGATCGAGCCGAGCACGCCGACCCCCATCACGGCCAGCGCGAAGAACAGGCCCGCGTCCAGGTCGGCCCCGACCAGGCCGGGACCGACCGGGATGACGACCATGACCAGCAGGTACGGGATCAGTGCGACCGCGGGCGCCAGGCCGAAGACCCGGCGGTCGGCCGCGGCGGGGATCACGTCCTCCTTCTGGGCGAACTTGACGCCGTCGGCGATCAGCTGGGCCCAGCCGTGGAAACCCCCGGCGTACATGGGGCCGAGGCGGGACTGCATGTGCGCCATGACCTTGTGTTCGGCCTGACCGGCGACCAGCGGCAGCACCAGGAAGGCGGCGACGACCAGGACGAGCCTGAGGGCCGCCTCCAGCACCTCAGCCATCGCGCCCCCAGTCGGCGGGCACGCCGGGGGGAAGCGTCTTGCGGCGGCTCGGCGAGCCGTGGTCGGACTCGCCCGGCTCCTTGGCCCCCGGCCACGCCTTGGCGACCCTGGCGGCCAGCACGAAGTCCTTGCGCAGCGGGTGGCCCTCGAAGCCCTCGGGCAGCAGCAGCGGGACGAGGTTCGGGTGCCCGTCGAAGACGACGCCGAACATCTCGAAGGTCTCCCGTTCGTGCCAGTCGGCGCCCCTGAAGACGCCGACCGCGCTGGGCAGGCGGGGGTCGGCGCGCGGCACCCGGGTGCGGGTCAGCAGCCGCCGGTGCGAGACGGGGTCGAGGAGGTGGGCGACGACCTGGAAGGCGTCCGGCGGGTCGTCGACCGCGGTGAGCCAGTCGAAGAACTCGTACCCTCCGGCGCGGGCGAAGGCGAGCAGGTCGAGCCAGTCGCCCGGCTCGACGTCGGCCGTGGTCTCGCCGAAGGACTCCGAAAGCCGCACGCGCGGGCCGTACCGCTCCACGAGGGCCTCACGCACGGTGGTCCTCCATGCCCTCGGCGGCGATCTTCTCCTGGAGGAGCATGATGCCGTTGAGCAGCGCCTCGGGGCGGGGCGGGCAGCCGGGCACGTAGACGTCGACCGGGATGATCTGGTCCACCCCCTTGGTCACGCAGTAGGAGTCCCAGTAGGGGCCGCCGGAGTTGGAGCAGGCGCCGAAGGAGATGACGTACTTGGGGTCGGGCATCTGCTCGTAGAGCCGTTTGACGGCCGGGGCCATCTTGTCGGTCACCGTGCCGGAGACGATCATCAGGTCGGCCTGTCGCGGGCCGTTCGCGAACGGGATGACCCCGAACCTGATGAAGTCGTGGCGGCTCATCGAGGTCGCGATGAACTCGATCGCGCAGCAGGCGAGCCCGAAGTTGAACGCCCACAGCGAGTAGCGCCGCCCCCAGTTGAGGATGAAGCGCATGGGTTTCGGGGCCAGCCGTGAGGCCGGTCCGACGGTGGGTGCCCGGGTGGGCATCGGAAGGTCCGCCATGTTGTTCATTGTCCCCCACCTGCCCGGCGGTTCTCAGGCCCAGGCGAGCACGCGTTTGCGCCAGGCGTACAGCACGCCGAGCGCGACGAAGCCCAGGAAGACGAACATCTCGGCCAGCGCGGCCGTACCGAAGCCGGGGTCGGCGAAAACCGTCGCCCACGGAAAGACGAAGACGGCGTCCACCGCGAAAACGACATAGAGGTAGGTGAAGACGTAGTAACGCACCTGGGACTGCGCCCAGCCCTCGCCGACCGGGTCGACGCCGCACTCGTAGGTCGCCAGTTTGTCCGGGGTGGGACGGCTCGGGCGCAGGAGGCGGTTGACCAGCAGCGCGCCGGACACGATCACGACGCCCAGCGCGAGCAACGCGCCGACCACCGCGTAGGGGCCGTAGTAACCGTGCATGACTCCCCCTCTCCACGGGGTTTCCCGAAGTCTCTCCGCGTACGGCGAGGCCTTCCCCACCAGCTATAGCAGCACCGCCCTCCCCCGTCATGCGGCCCTGCCGCCAATCCCAAACTCTGCACCCTTTAATACCAAACATCCGTAAATACCACTATTTTTCAAGTAATGTGCCGTTTATGCCTAAAATCCGGTTTTCCGGAGGGATCGCGCTTATCGCCGTGCTGGCCGCAGGGTGCGGCACCGCGACAGCGACACCCAGGGCGCAGGAGCCGATCCCCTCGGAACCCACACTGATCGATTCCGTGGACCCGGCCGACGTCCCCGGACTCACCATGCACACCGTCACCGAAGGGGAGACCGGGGGCCTGCGCGCCCACGCCGTCTACCCGTCCGTCAGCGACGCGCCACGCCTGACGGAGAGACTGCACCGCACGATCACCGAGCATCTGCGGTCGTTCAACCAGGCCAACAGGGGCGGCACGGAAACCGGCCGGCCCGGGCCCGAGTTCAATGTGGACTGGCAGCTGCCGACGGTCTCGACCCAGATGATGGGCGTGAACCTCACCATCGGCAGAACCGTCGACTCCCGCTGGTCGGAGGAGCACACCACCGTCTGGTACGACCGGGTGGACAGGCGTGTCCTCGACTCCGCGGACCTGCTGAAGGACAAGGCCGCGCTGGGCGAGCTCGCCAGGCTCACCCGTGACCAGCTGGGCCGGTCGGGATCCGGGATCGACCCCGAGGCGATCACCGCCGACGCGAGGCTGTTCGACTCGCTGGCCTTCAACCGCCGCGGCGACCTCGTGGCCGAGTTCGACGACCAGCAGGTGGGAGCCGCCTCCCTCAGCAGGGTCGCCGTACCGGCGGCGAAGGTGAAGGGGCTGCTGTCCCCCGCCGGTGAGCGGGCACAGCGCTCCGCGGTCGAGTTCGGCGCCGGGGTCGACCACCGGGCCGAGCGGATGGCCAAGTACAAGGAGTACGCCGCCCTGCCGGTCGCCGAGAGCACCGCCTACGGCAGCGTGGACTGCGCCAAGGTCAAGTGCGTCGCGCTCACCTATGACGACGGTCCCGGCCCGGGCACCGGGAAGCTGCTGGACGCGCTGAACGCCCAGCGCGCCAGGGCGACGTTCTTCGCCGTCGGCACCAACTCCATCGCCCACACCGCGCTGCTGCGGCGGATCATGCGGGAGGGTCACCTCGTCGGCGACCACACCTGGTCGCACCGTGACCTGACCACCCTGGACGACAGCAGGATGGGCGACCAGTTCGGCCGCGCCCAGTGCACGCTGGGACGGGCCGTCGGACGCCATCCCGGCCTGGTGCGCCCGCCGTACGGGGCGGTCAACGACCGGGTGCCGCCCGTCGCCAGGCAGTACCGCCTGGCCCTGGTTCGCTGGAACGTCGACGCCAAGGACCTGCAGACCCGGGATCCCAAGGCCGTCGCCGACCGGGTCGTCTCGCAGACGAGGCCCGGATCGATCGTCCTCATGCACGACGTCGGCGGCACCGCCGCGAAGGCGACTCCCGAGATCCTGCGACGACTGCGCGACAAGGGCTACACCTTCGTCACCGTCCCCGAGCTGTACGGCAAGGCCGGCATGAAGCCGGGCGAGGTCTACGACTCGGGTGAGGGACCGCGCGAGATGATCTCGGCCGACGGCTCACAGGGCTGAGGAGCTGGGCGAAGACGCCCTCCGCGGGACGCGAGAACCGGCGTCCCGCGGAGGGCGTCTCCATGTCACCCCATAGCCGCCGGCTATGAGTACATAGCCACCGGCGATGAGGCCGCCTCCCTGGTGGGACATATAGTTAGGCATCGTGACCCTTACCGTCCTGTTCGGCCGCCTGCACGTGGATCTGTGTCGGCTTGCCGCCGGGCTGTGTCGGGCCTGCCGCTCGCGATCATGACCTCCTTCACGGCCGCCGCCAGGCCGCCACGCGCGTCTTCACCGCGCCCGGATTTCGACTCGGCCTCCACCGAGGGATCTGCGACATGCGTCACACTCCTCCGCCGAGTGGAACGCGAAGCCACTACGGGTTATCCCCAGGGATCTAGCATGGAACTGAGAACATGCCACCATCAACGGCGCCTTTTCGCGTCGAGGAGGACTGAGCTGTGACCAAGCAGGTTCAGCAACTCGATCGCGTCATCATCCGCTTCGCCGGTGACTCCGGCGACGGTATGCAGCTGACCGGTGATCGCTTCACATCGGGCACGGCGGAGTTCGGCAACGACCTGTCGACCCTCCCCAACTTCCCGGCGGAGATCCGCGCCCCCGCAGGCACCCTGCCGGGCGTTTCGAGCTTCCAGCTCCACTTCGCCGACCACGACATCCTCACCCCCGGTGACGCGCCGAACGTCCTGGTGGCGATGAACCCCGCCGCGCTGAAGGCCAACCTCGGCGACCTGCCGCGCGGGGCCGACATCATCGCCAACACCGACGAGTTCACCAAGCGCAACCTGCAGAAGGTCGGCTACGACGTCAGCCCCCTTGAGGACGACTCGCTCGCCGAGTGGCGGCTCCACCCGGTGCCGCTGACCTCGCTGACGGTCAAGGCGCTTGAGGGCTTCGACCTGTCCAAGAAGGACGCCGAGCGCTCCAAGAACATGTTCGCCCTCGGCCTGCTGAGCTGGCTCTACCACCGGCCGACCGAGACCACGATCAAGTTCCTTGAGACCAAGTTCGCCAAGCGGCCCGACATCGCCAAGGCCAACATCGCGGCCTTCCAGGCGGGCTGGAACTACGGCGAGACCACCGAGTCCTTCTCGGTCTCCTACGAGGTCAAGCCCGCCCAGCTGCCGCCGGGCGTCTACCGCAACATCTCCGGCAACCAGGCGCTCGCCTACGGCCTGATCGCCGCCTCGGTCCAGTCGAAGCTGCCGCTGTTCCTGGGGTCCTACCCGATCACCCCG
Organism: Streptosporangium sp. NPDC020145; assembly: GCF_040631275.1. NCBI lineage: Bacteria > Bacillati > Actinomycetota > Actinomycetes > Streptosporangiales > Streptosporangiaceae > Streptosporangium > Streptosporangium sp. NPDC020145. Next base: position 86,419 of record NZ_JBEXZT010000019.1, read on the forward strand.
GCCAGTGACATCCTGCACGAGCTGTCCAAGCACAAGCGCTTCGGCATCCGCACCTTCCAGGCGGAGGACGAGATCGCCGGTGTCGGCGCGGCGCTCGGGGCCTCGTTCGGCGGCGCCCTCGGCGTCACCACGACCTCCGGGCCGGGTGTCGCGCTCAAGGCCGAGACCGTCGGCCTGGCGGTGACCACCGAGCTGCCGCTGATCGTGGTCGACGTGCAGCGGGCCGGGCCGAGCACCGGAATGCCCACCAAGACCGAGCAGACCGACCTGCTGATGGCCATGTACGGCCGCAACGGCGAGTCGCCGCTGCCGATCGTGGCGCCCGCGACCCCGTCCGACTGCTTCGACGCCGCGATCGAGGCGGCCCGCCTGGCGGTGAAGTACCGCACGCCGGTCATGCTGCTGTCCGACGGCTACCTGGCCAACGGCTCCGAGCCGTGGCGGGTGCCGGGCAGCGCCGAGCTGCCGGACATCTCCACCGAGTTCGCCGACGGCCCCAACGGCGAGGACGGCGTGACGTTCCTGCCGTTCAAGCGCGACCCGGAGACCCTGGCCCGTCCCTGGGCCATCCCGGGCACCGCGGGTCTCGAACACCGCATCGGCGGCATCGAGAAGGCCGACGGCACCGGCAACATCTCCTACGACCCCAACAACCACGACAAGATGGTCCGGCTCCGCCAGGCCAAGATCGACGGGATCGCCCAGGACATCCCGCCGCTCGACGTCGACGACCCCGACGGCGACGCCCGGGTGCTCGTTCTCGGCTGGGGCTCGACCTACGGGCCGATCGCGGCGGCCGTACGGCGGATCAGGAGGGCGGGGGGCAAGGTCGCCCAGGCCCACCTGCGCCACCTCAACCCGCTGCCCGCCAACACCGGCGAGGTGCTGCGCGCCTACGACAAGGTGCTGCTTCCGGAGATCAACCTCGGCCAGCTCGCGCTGCTGCTGCGCGCCCGTTTCCTGGTCGACATCATCAGCTACAACCGCGTGCGCGGGCTTCCGTTCAAGGCCGAGGAGCTGGCCGGCGTGATCCAGGACGTGATCGACAGTGAGTGAGATCCAGAACGGCAGGGGCCTGTCCCTGGTGCCGAAGTCCGACGTCAAGCTGGGGATGAAGGACTTCAAGTCCGACCAGGAGGTCCGCTGGTGCCCGGGGTGCGGTGACTACGCCATCCTGGCCGCGGTCCAGTCCTTCGTTCCCGAGCTGGGCCTCAAGCGCGAGAACATGGTGTTCGTCTCGGGCATCGGCTGCTCGTCCCGGTTCCCGTACTACATGAACACCTACGGGTTCCACTCGATCCACGGGCGGGCCCCGGCGATCGCGACCGGCCTGGCCGCCTCCCGGCCCGACCTGTCGGTCTGGGTGATCACCGGTGACGGCGACGCGCTGTCCATCGGCGGCAACCACCTGATCCACGCGCTGCGCCGTAACGTCAACCTGAACATCCTGCTGTTCAACAACAGGATCTACGGTCTGACCAAGGGCCAGTACTCCCCGACCTCCGAGGTCGGCAAGATCACCAAGTCCACCCCGATGGGCTCGCTGGACAAGCCGTTCAACCCGATCTCGCTGGCTCTGGGCGCCGAGGCCTCCTTCGTGGCCAGGACCATCGACTCCGACAGGAAGCACCTGCACTCGGTGCTGCGCCAGGCCGCCGAGCACAGGGGCACCTCGCTGGTCGAGATCTACCAGAACTGCAACATCTTCAACGACGGGGCCTTCGACCAGCTCAAGGACCCCGACCAGCGTGACTCCATCACGCTGCGCCTTGAGCACGGCCAGCCGATCGTCTCGGCGACCAAGGCCGTACGGCGCAGGCCGGACGGCGGCATCGAGGTCGTCCCGCGCTCCGAGGCGAGCGAGGAGGAGATCCTCGTCCACGACGTCAGCCGGCCTGACCCGACGCTGGCCTTCGCCCTGTCCCGGCTGGACGAGCCCGCCTTCGAGCACGTCCCGATCGGCGTCTTCCGCAGCGTGGACCGTCCCTCCTACGACGAGCTGATGGCCGGCCAGCTGGCCGAGGCGACCGGCAAGGGCGGCCCCGGTGACCTGGACGACCTGCTGCTCGCGGGAGACACCTGGCGCATCGGCTGATCACGACGACCGACCCCGACTCCCGGGATCTCCCGGACGGGGCCGTACCGGAAAGCCCGGAAAGCCCGGAAAGCATGGCAACGGGGTCGCTCGCCCGAGCGACCCCGTTTGCTTTTCCGGAAATCCAGGTTAGTTTCAGGTGAAGTTGATATCTTCCACATTCGCCTGTCAGGCGAGGTATGGGGACAAAGACCCGCACACAACGTGTCACCGTGTTTCGGGAGACATACCCTATGTGGCAGGGTCTGACGGAAAGCATCCGACGAACTCGTCCCATGCGAGGAGAACGCCAATGCTCACGGTTCCGTTAGCCGGAGATCGCCTCACCTCCGGGCAGGAGGATTTCAGCCGGTACAGCGGATCACGCGTCCTGGTCACGGGTGCGAGCGGCTTCATCGGGACCCATCTGGTGCGGCGCCTGGGCGAGCTGGGCGCGCGGGTGCACGCCGTGAGCCGTACCCCGAGGCAGGACTCCGACGACCCGGCGACCTGGCACGTCGCCGACGTCGGGGACGCCGAGACGATCGGCGCCCTCATCGCCTCCCTGCGCCCCTCCGTCGTCTTCCACCTGGCCAGCGAGGTCACGGGCACCCGGGATCCCGGCGTCGTGCGCGCGATGCTGGACAGCAACCTGGCCAGCGTGGTCAACCTGCTGACGGCGGTCGCCGAGCACCACCCGGAGACCCGGACGGTGCTGGCCGGGTCGCTTGAGGAGCTCAGGCCGGAGGAGGGCGGCAAGGCTCCCTCCTCCCCCTACGCGGTCGCCAAGTGGGCGGCCAACGGCTACGCGAGGATGTTCCACCAGCTGTGGGACGTGCACGCGACCACCCTGCGCGTCGGAATGGTCTACGGCCCCGGGGACATGAACCACCACAGGCTGGTGCCGTACGTCACTCTCTCGCTGCTGCGGGGCGAGGAGCCGGCCATCGGCAGCGGGACGCGCCTGATCGACTGGGTCTACGTGGACGACGTCGTCGACGCCTTCCTGGCGGCGGGCAGGAGTCCGGGCTCCGCGGGCCTGAGCCTGGACGTGGGGACCGGGACGGCCACCTCCATCCGTGACACCGTCGAGGCGCTGGTGCGGATCACCGACAGCCCGCTGCGTCCCCGGTACGGCGCGCTCCCCGGCCGCCCGCTGGACGGCGCCAGGATCGCCGACATCGTCCCGACGACCGAGGTGCTCGGCTGGCGTCCCACCGTCGGCCTTGAGGAGGGACTGGAGCTGACCGTGGAGTGGTACGCGAAGCATCTGTAACGGTCCAACCAAAAATACGATATCCACCAAGACACCGGACATAAGTCAGCACCCTTCTACGATCAGGGTGCCGAATCAGAAACGAGGAAGTTGGTGCATTCGGTCGTCAATCTCACGGTGCACGGCATCGGTCCGACCGACCGTGAGCTCGACCCCGGCGAGGACCAGACCTGGGTCAGCGTCGAGCAGTTCGAACAGGTGCTCGACGCCGTGGTCGGCCGGGAGGACGTCCGCATCACCTTCGACGACGGCAACGCCTCGGATCTGGAGATCGGCCTGCCCCGCCTGCTCGAACGCGGCCTCACCGCGGAGTTCTTCGTGCTGGCGGGGCTGCTCGGCGAGCCGGGAAGGCTCGACGAGGCCGGGGTGCTGGAGCTGCAGGCCGCGGGCATGCGGATCGGTTCGCACGGCTGGGGGCACCGCGACTGGCGCAAGCTCGACGCCGAGCAGGCCGTCCAGGAGATCACCGAGGCCAACCGGTTCCTCGGCACGCTCACCGGACGGCCGGTCTCGCGGGTCGCGATCCCCTTTGGCTCCTACGACAGGCGCGTGCTCAGCAGGCTGCGGCAGGCGAACGTGACGCGTGCCTACACCAGCGACGGAGGCCGCGCCAGGCCCGCCTCCTGGCTCCAGGCCCGCAACAGCCTGCGCCACGACATCGACGCGACATGGGCTCCTCGTGTCCTGGACGGGACCCCCCCTTTGCCTGTTCGTGCGCGCCGCATAGCCTCTCGGACATACAAACGCGTTCGCGGCTGAACACGTCTGTAAAGGTCGTCTACTGACGATCTGAACGTGAGTGCGAAAAGGGGAATCCGGCTGCCAAAGTAGGCGCCGGGCCAGGTGCCGGACAGGCGGGAGCGTGATTTGGAACGTAGTAACGGCGTCACGCCGGTCGACGATGACCCGTGTATGACGCCTGGTCCCCCCCGGATCGCCATAGTGATCGTCACCTACAACAGCGCCCAGGTGATCGAAGGCTGTCTGCGGTCCCTCGGTGAGGGCGCGCGCGGCGTCAACCTCGTGCACGTGATCGTGGCCGACAACAACTCCAAGGACGACTCCCTCAAGGTCGTCGGCGAGGTCACCGACCTTCCCGTCCAGGTCGTCCAGGTCGGAAGGAACGCCGGATACGCCGCGGCGATCAACGCGGGCGTCGAGGTGCTGGACGTCGCCACCCTCGACGCCGTCCTGGTGCTCAACCCCGACTGCAGGCTGCGCCCCGGCTCCCTGCTGCCGCTCGCGGAGTCGCTGCGGCGGCCGGGGCGCGGCATCGCCGCCCCGCTCCTGGTCAACCCGGACGGCAGCCTGCAGCCCTCGCTGCGCCGGATGCCCGCCGTCGGCAGGGCCGTGGTCGAGGCGGTGATCGGAGGCAACCTCGCGGGCCGGATCGGCACGCTGGGCGAGATGGTCACCCACCCGCGTGAGTACGCCAAGGCGGGCGAGGTGGCCTGGGCGACCGGCGCCGCCATGCTCATCTCGACCGACGTCATCAAGGAGATCGGCGCCTGGGACGAGTCGTTCCTGCTCTACAGCGAGGAGACCGAGTTCTCGCTGCGCGCCCGCGACCACGGCTGGATCACCTGGTACGAGCCCGCCTCGGTCGTCGAGCACATCGGCGGCGACTCCGCGATCAACCCGATGCTCGCCTCCCTGCTCATCGTGAACAAGGTGAAGCTCTTCCGCAGACGCAGGAGCACCCCCGCCTTCCTCGCCTACTACCTGGCGGTCGTCCTCGGCGAGGCGCTTCGCGCGCTCATGGGACGCCGCATCTCCAAGGCCTCGGTGGTGGCGCTCCTGCGCCCCTCACGCCGCGTCCACAAGCTCGCGGACTGACCCCGCCGCCTTCGAGAAGAGAGACCACGATGAGCATGCCCGCGAGCACGGAGCCCGCGCGGGTGCACGCCGTACGGACGGTCCGCCTCGACGCGCTCACCGCGCAGGAGCTGGAGACCTGGCACCGGCTGCGGGAGACCAACCCCGCCCTGGACAGTCCCTACTTCCACCCCGGCTTCGCGCAGGCCGTACACGCCAGCGGGCGGCAGGTGACGGTCGCCGTCGGCAGGGACGGGACGGGCGCGGTCAGGGCGCTGCTGCCCCACCACCGTGAGCGGTCGCTGATCAGGCCCGCGGGCTGGCCCGCCGCCGACTTCCAGGGGCCCGTGCTCGCCCCCGGCACCGGTTTCCCGCCGCTCGGGCTGCTCACCGACGGGGTACGCGGCTTCGCCTTCGACCACCTCGTCGAGGACTGCGCGGACTTCGAGCCGTGGATCGAGTCCCGCAGGCCCTCGCCGTTCCTGGACGTCTCCGGCGGCCTCGACGGCTATCTGGGACGCGCCTCGCGCAGCGGCAAGGACAACATGGGCCAGGCCCGCCGCCGCGCCGCCAAGGCCGAGCGGACCCACGGCCCGCTGCGCTTCGTCGCCGACAGCACCGACCAGGACGTCCTGGAGCGGGTGATCGAGCTCAAACGCGCGCAGTACGCCGCGACCGGCGCCAAGGACTACTTCGCCGCGCCCGACCGGCACAAGCTGATGAGCGGGCTGCTGCGCACCCGTGGTACCTCCTTCGCGGGCGTGCTGTCCACGCTGCACGCGGGCCCGCACCTGCTCGCGGCGCACTTCGGCATCCGCTCGGGCTCGGTGCTGCACTGGTGGTTCCCTGTCTACGACCCCGACTTCGGCAACCTCGCCCCCGGCTGGATGCTGCTGCGTGAACTCGCGATCGCCGCCCCGGCGATGGGAATCACGCGTATCGACCTCGGACGAGGCGACGATGAGTACAAAAGGCGTGCCAAAACCGGCGAAACGCTGGTATGCCAAGGAATGGTGACACGTAGCTCGGCCCGGCAGACACTGCGGCGGGCGCGCGACTCCGTGGTCGAGACGGCGAAGTCGTCCGCTCTCGGCCCCGGCCTGCGAAAGATCGTCCACGGCCTCCGGAACCTGAACCGCTAGCCACGCCGGGACCCTGACGATGAACCACCACACAGAACGCAACGACCACAAGGAATCATCCGGCCGTCGGGTGAGTCGGGCGAGGCTTGGCAAGACGCCCCCTGCCTCGCGCCCGGCCGCACATGACGCGATGGAGGCAGCGCACAAATGAGAATCAGCGTGTTCGGGCTCGGCTATGTGGGTTGCGTGTCCGCGGCCTGCCTCGCGGCCAGCGGGCACGAGGTGGTCGGCGTCGACGTCAACCCCGTGAAGGTCGACCTCATCTCCCGGGGCAACGCCCCGGTGGTCGAGGAGCGGATCGGCGAGCTGACCGCGGAGGTCGTGGCCAGTGGCGCGCTGCGGGCGACCACCGACGTGGCGGAGGCCGTCGGCGCGACCGACATCTCCCTGATCTGCGTCGGCACCCCCTCGGCCCAGAACGGCAGCCTGTCGACCGTCTACCTGGAGCGGGTCTCCGAGGAGATCGGCCAGGCCCTGACCGCCAAGAACGGGCGGCACACGATCGTCTTCCGCAGCACCATGCTGCCCGGCACCTGCACCGACCTGCTCGTCCCGATCCTGGAGAAGGCCTCGGGCTACCGGGCGGGCGTCGACTTCGGCGTCGCGGTCAACCCGGAGTTCCTGCGCGAGGGCACGAGCGTGCGCGACTTCTTCGAGCCGCCGAAGACCGTCATCGGCGAGTTCGACGCCGCCAGCGGTGACGCGGTCGCCGCGCTGTACGAGGGGCTTCCCGGCGAGGTCTTCCGGGTGCCCGTCGCGGTGGCCGAGATGACCAAGTACGCCGACAACGCCTTCCACGGTCTGAAGATCAGCTTCGCCAACGAGATCGGGGCGATCTGCCAGGCGCTGGGCCTCGACTCGCACCGGGTCATGGACGTCTTCCTCGCCGACCGCAAGCTCAACGTCAGCACGGCCTACCTGCGCCCCGGCTTCGCCTTCGGCGGCTCCTGCCTGCCCAAGGACCTGCGCGGCCTGGTCTACGCGGCCAGGCGGGCCGACGTCTCGGTGCCGCTGCTGTCGCACGTGCTGCCCTCCAACGAGGACCACCTCAGGCGCGCCTTCGACCTGGTGACCGCCGCGGGCAGCCGCAAGGTCGGGCTGTTCGGGCTGTCCTTCAAGCCCGGTACGGACGACCTGCGGGAGAGCCCGCTGGTCGAGCTGGCCGAACGGCTCCTCGGCAAGGGCTACGACCTGCGCATCTACGACGCCAACGTCACCCTGTCGCGGCTCATGGGCGCCAACAGGGAGTACATCGACGGCAGGCTCCCGCACCTGGGCGACCTGCTGACCAACTCCGTCGAGGAGGTGCTCGCGCACGCCGACGTCTGCGTCGTCGGCTGCAAGGACCCCGCGGTGCTGAGCGCGCTCGACAACGCGGGAGACCGCACGATCATCGACCTCGTCCGCCTTCCCGACGCGGAGACGCGCCGGGCGCACCCTGGATACGTTGGCCTTGGCTGGTAAAGCACTCATCCTCGTCGAGAACCTCTCCGTCCCGTTCGACAGGCGGGTGTGGCAGGAGAGCACCACGCTGCGCGACGCCGGGTGGGACGTGCACGTCATCTGCCCGCAGGGCACCAAACGCGACACCGAACCGTACGCCGAGATCGACGGGGTGAAGATCCACCGCTACCCGCTGAAGGCGGCGACCGGCGGCCCCCTCGGCTACGTCCAGGAGTACGGCTCGGCGCTGTGGCACACCTTCCGGCTGGCCAGGCGGGTCGGCCGGGTGGACGTGGTGCACGCCTGCAACCCGCCCGACCTGCTCTACCTCGTCGCCAAGCGGCTCAAGCGGCAGGGCGCGCGGTTCGTCTTCGACCAGCACGACCTGGTGCCCGAGCTGTACCTGTCCCGCTTCGACCGGGGTGAGGACTTCCTCTACCGGGCGGTGTGCAGGCTCGAACGGCTCACCTACCGGACCGCCGACGTGGTGATCGCCACCAACGAGAGCTACCGCGACGTGGCGGTCAGCCGGGGCGGCAAGCGGCCGGAGAAGGTGTTCGTGGTGCGCAGCGCGCCCGCGGTCGAGCGCTTCCGCCAGGTCCCCGTCGAGGAGGGCCTCAAGAAGGGCAAGCCGTACATGCTGTGCTACCTGGGGGTCATGGGGCCGCAGGACGGCGTCGACTACGCGCTGCGAGCGCTGGCCAAGCTCCGCGACGAGGTCGGCCGTAAGGACTGGCACGCGGTCTTCCTCGGCGGCGGCGACACCTTCGACGAGATGGTCGCGCTCTCCCACCGGCTCGGCCTGTCCGACCAGGTGGAGTTCACCGGGCGGATCTCCGACGAGGACCTGCTGCGCTACCTGTCGGCGGCGGACGTGTGCCTGGCCCCCGACCCGCTCAACCCGCTCAACGACGTGTCCACCATGAACAAGATCATGGAGTACATGGCGATGTCCCGCCCGATCGTCTCCTTCGACCTGAAGGAGGCCAGGGTCTCCGCCGGGGAGGCCGCGCTCTACGCCCCGGCCAACGACGAGTCGGAGTTCGCCAAGCTCGTCGCGCACCTGCTCGACAACCCCGCCGAGCGCAGGCGGATGGGCGAGATCGGCAGGGCCCGTGTCGCGGGCCCGCTGTCCTGGGAGCAGTCCTCCAAGGCGCTCCTGGCCGCCTACGAGGCCGCCGTCTCCTGACGCCGGGAAAGACAACGAGAGAGGAGCGCCCCCGATGAGCGGGCTTCTGCTGAGCGTCACCACCGGTGAACTGGCCTCCTTCGTGGAGGCCGTCACCGAGGCCACCGTCGAGGTCACGGCCGGGGCCGGCGCCCTCCTCGGCGGGGTCGCCGGTGGGTTCAGGCGCCACTACCGGTCGCTGCGCAGCGGCGCCGTACGGCTGCTGTTCGAGCGCCGGTACGGCGTGCGGACCTCCGACGTCGTGAGCCTGGAGAAGTTCGGGCTCGCGCACGAGGAACGGGTCTACTACTCGGCCGCGAACTGGCAGACCCTGCGCCGCACGCTCCCCCGCGACGCCGTCGGCCCGGACGACGTGTTCGTCGACCTCGGCTCCGGCATGGGACGCATGGTGCTTGAGGCGGCCTGGCGCTACCCCTTCAGGAAGGTGATCGGGGTCGAGCTGTCCGCCGAGCTGAGCGAGATCGCCAGGCAGAACGTCGCGGGCACCCGGCTGCGCCTGCGCTGCGCGGACGTCGAGCTGGTCAACTCCGACGTGCTCGACTACGAGATCCCCCGGGACGTCACGGTCGTCTTCCTCAACAACCCCTTCAGGGGCGAGACCTTCGCGACCGTGATGCGCAGGCTGATCGCCAGCGTGGACGACAACCCGCGCGAGGTCACGGTGATCTACTTCAACCCCACGGAGGACGAGTTCCTGATGAGCACCGGGCGCTTCCGGCACCTCAGGACCGTCAACCGGGGACGCCGGGACAAGCAGGAAGGGCCTTTCGGCACGATCAGGATATACACCATCACCGAGCGTGCCGGTGCCTGACGGGCCGCGCCGTACGGCGGGGCGGCCCGTCCGGCTACCCCGCCTCGGAGCGGCTGCCGGTGTCGGTGCCCCACTGCACCTGGCCGCCCCGCGAGGTGCGCGCCCTGGTCATGGCACGGTCCATCACCAGGACCGCGAGGTAGCAGCCCGCGTCGAGCGGGCTCACCTTCCCCCCGGTCAGCAACGCCCCCAGGGAGCCCAGGCGCAGGCGCCCCTCGGGGGCGGAGCGGCCGAGTGCGGCGAGCTGGCGGTTGCCCAGGCGTACCCGCACCCGCCGCTTCAGGTGCGCGGACACGGTCCTGGCCGGGCGCACGAGCGACCTGGCCTGCGGCACGACGACCCGCTCGTGGACCGTGAAGCTGCCGTGTGCCCAGCCGTCGTCGGACAGCACGTCCGGGATGGGGAAGACCTTGGCGTGTCCCTCCTCGGTGAGCACGTAGACGCCGACCCCGGCCAGCGCCCTGAACGGGGCCACCAGCTCGTTGTGAACCTTGTGCATGCGCCTGGCCACCCAGCTCACCCCCGTCATGTCCCACACCGGGACGGGGGCGCAGGCCAGCACGCCGGGACGGTCGAGGGCGGCGACGAGCGCGCGCACGGAGCCGGAGTCGAGTTCCACGTCGGCGTCCAGGTAGATCCTGGGGAAGGTCGCGCAGAGCTCGTCTCCGAGGCGCAGCGCGTTGGCCTTGCCGGGGACGGGGGTCTCGACGACACGCACGCCGGGCCGTACGGCCACCTCGGCGGTGCGGTCGGAGCAGGCGTTGGCCACCACGATCACGTCGAACTCGCCGGGTTCGGTGCCCGCGAGCAGCCGGTCGAGGTTGCCCGCGAGGACGGCCTCCTCGTTGTGGGCCGGGACCACGATGCTCACGATCGGCCTGGTGACGTCGTTCACCGGCCCGCCTTCCGCCTCTCGAAGGGATTCACAGCATGAGAGTAGAACGAACCGCCATCGACGGGGTGTTGTTGTTCATTCCGACGCCACACCGTGACGACCGGGGGCTGTTCACCAGGACGTTCGACAACGCCGTGGCCGAGAAGGCCGGACTCGACCCGGCCCGCTTCGTGCAGGACAGCCAGTCCCGCTCACGGCAGGGGACGATCCGCGGGATGCACGGCCGTTCCGGGCGGGGAGAGGCGAAGCTGGTGCGCTGCGCCCGCGGCGCCGTACAGGACGTGCTGGTCGACGCCCGGCCCGGTTCGCCGACCTTCGGCGAGCAGGTCTCGGTGCTGCTCGACGACGAGACGTTCGTCACCCTGTACGTGCCGCCGGGCATGCTGCACGGTTTCCAGGCGCTGACCGAGCAGACGGACGTCTGCTACCGCATCGACAGGGAGCACGACCCCGCCGAGGACCTCTCCGTCCGCTACGACGACCCCGACCTGGGCATTCGCTGGCCGCTTCCGGTCTCATCGATCAGCGGGAGAGACCTTTCCGCCGGTTCGTGGGCACAATTGCAGAGGCGGCTCATCGGCCCTGACGTTGCCCCTACCGCGACGGAGTGAAGATGCGACGGCTCGTCCCGCTCGGTGTCCTGTCGGCGGCCGCGCTGGCCCTGGTGACGGCGTGCAGCACGTCGGGGGACACCCCGGGAGCCGCCTCGCCGACTCCCAGCGACCTCTCCCGCCCCGTGGCCCGCTGCCCCGGCCATCCCACCCCCGCCTGCACCGGTGTGCCGCCGGGCACCAAGCTGGAGAAGCTGACGCTGACCGAGCCCGGCGCCTACCGCGTCACCGAGCCCGGGAGCGTGCTCGACGGCGTGCACATCACCGCCGACCTGCTGGTGGCCGCCAACAACGTGACGATCAGGAACAGCCGGATCGACGGGCTGGTCATCAACGCGATCGGCCCGAAGACCTTCAGATACACCATCGTCGACTCGACCGTCGGCCCGGAGACCGGCTGCCAGTCGCTGCCCGGCGTCGGCCAGGACAAGTACACCGCCCTGCGGCTGCACGTCCGCAACCACGGCGACGGCTTCCGGGTCGGAGGCGACGACGTCGTCATCCGCGACTCCTTCGTACGGCTCTGCTCCAACCCCGACGACCACTCCGACGGCATCCAGACCTACGGCGGAGGCAAGGGCCTGGTCTTCAGCCACAACACCGTCGACCAGCGGGGCGTCAAGGACATCACGGCGCCGATCTTCCTGACCGACCCGAAGATCGTCGACGCGGTGGTCACCGACAACCTCGTCATGGGCGGCACCTACAGCATCCAGCTGCGTAACGGACGGGGCAGGCTCGTGATGCGGGGCAACAAACTCGTCGACGGGTCATGGGTCTACGGGCCGGTCGACTCCGAGTGCGAGAAAATCGACTGGGCGGACAACACGCTGGTCACGATCGACTCCGAGTACCGCGTCACCTCGACCGTCGGCCCGCTGAAGTGCGTGGGGTGACCGTTTTCGATCTTCATTTTCGGTCCCTGCCGTATACACGAAAAATTTGATCTTCGCATCGCCATCAGACCGATATGTCATAACACTTACGGATAATCATCTGAAAATGATGCGTATCTCTGGCCTCTGTCGTAACAATGTCCTCTGCACGAGGACCAAGCAGACATGTCGTCGAGCCGACCTCAGGTCGGTGCGGAGGTCAGAGAGATGGCCAGTACACACCCCCCTCGCCGGGGTGGGGAACCCCAGCACGGCTTATCCCCTCGCAAACGGATGCGTCCCGGCCTGGTGGCGGCCCTGGTCGTCGCCCTGGTGGGGGTGACCGTTCCGGTCGCCTGGGTCGTCACCCACAACGACGAGGTCACCGTCACGCCCGCGGCGGCGGCCGGGCCCGCCGCCTCCGAGGAGCCGGAACAGCCTCAGGAGACCAGTCTCTGGTCGTCGGAGGAGACGGTGAAGGCGCCCACGCACACCGACCGCTCCCCTGTCGAGCTCGGCACCCGCTTCACCGCCGCCAAGAGCGGCTCGGTGACCGGCGTCCGCTTCTACAAGGCCTCCGGCGAGAAGGGACGGCACACCGGCAGCCTCTGGGACTCCCGGGGCCGCCGCCTCGCCCAGGTCACCTTCCCCAAGGAGACCGCCTCAGGCTGGCAGGAGGCCCGGTTCGCCTCCCCCGTGCAGCTGCGGGCCGGCCAGGTCTACACCGTCTCGTACCACAGCACCAACGGCACCTACGTCGGCTCCCAGGCAACGGGACCGGCCACTTCCGGCCCGCTCAGCACGACGTCGCGCAACGCCGGGGTGTTCGGGTACGGCACCAGCGCCTTCCCCAAGCGGTCCAACCCCAAGGGCTACAACTACTGGGTCGACGTCGTCTTCCGCTGGCACGAGCGGCACCGCAGGCCGACCACCCCGAAGCCCACCTCCACCCGCTGGCCGTCCTCCTCCCCCACGTGGACGCACTGGCCGACCAGCAGTCCCACGGACCTGCCGACGGACCTGCCCACGGATCTCCCGACGGACCTTCCGACGGGCCTTCCGACGGGCCTGCCCACGCACAAGCCGACGCCGACCGCGACCTTCACCCGGACGCCCACGCACCGGCCGACCCCGACGCCCACGTGGACCCGCTGGCCGACCTCGGAACCCACCGACGAGCCCACCGAAGAGCCCACCGCGACGCCCACCCGGAGCAACACCCCCACCCCGACCAGGACCAGGACGGCTGAGCCGACCCCGACCAAGTCCCCCACCGGGACCCCGGAACCGACGCGCTCCCCGAAGCCGACGGACTCCCCCGAACCGACGGACTCCCCCGAACCGACGCACTCCCCCGAGCCGACCAGGCCCCAGGAGCCGGGCGACCGTAGCTGCGACGGCCACCCCACCCCCGACTGCACCGGTGTCCCGCCCGGCACGAGGCTGACGACCAAGAGCCTGAACGACGGGCACAGCTACCGGGTCACCACGGCGGGGGCCGTGCTCGACAGCGTGCGCATCCCCGGCGACCTGGTGATCACCGCCAACAACGTGACGGTCAGGAACAGCCAGATCGACGGGAGGGTCATCAACGAGTACGGCCCGAACACCTACAGCTTCAAGATCTTCGACTCGACCGTCGGTCTTGAGAACAAGTGCCAGAGCCTGCCCGGCGTCGGGGAGAGCAAGTTCGCCGCCGAGCGGGTGCTCGTCAGGAACCACGGCGACGGCTTCCGGGTCGGGGGCGACAGCGTCAGCATTCGCGACTCCTTCATCGACCTGTGCTCCAACCCCGACGACCACTCCGACGGCATCCAGACCTACGGCGGAGGCAAGGGCCTGGTCTTCGACCACAACACCATCGACCAGCGGGGCGTCAAGGACATCACGGCGCCGATCTTCCTGACCGACCCGAAGATCGTCGACGCGGTGGTCACCGACAACCTCGTCATGGGCGGCACCTACAGCATCCAGCTGAAGAACGGGCGCGGCACGCTGATCGTGCAGGGCAACCAGATCGTCGACGACAGCTGGCAGTACGGCCCGGTCGAGGCCGACTGCGACAGGATCAGGTGGAAGGACAACTCGGTCGTGACGATCGACAGGAACTACAACGTCACCTCCATCGTCAGACCGCTGCAGTGCGAGGGCTGACACTCCTTCATCCGGCGTGAGAACGGGGCGGGCGCGCACGCGTCCGCCCCGTCGTCGTGTCGGGCCTCCGGGCGCCCTCTCCCGGGGCTCAGCCCTGCGCCGCCGAGCGCCCCGACCGGCCGAACAGGCGCCGCATCCCCAGCTGCGCGGCCTCCCGCCAGGTGAGGCGGTGCGTGCGGGGCCGTGGTACGGCGGTGCTCACCGTGGCGCGCAGCAACGCGCCCGTCGCGCCGATCAGCACGAAGGACAGGCCGGTCACCGTGGCGAAGGACATCAGGTCGAAGGTCGCGGCCCCGATCAGCGGGACCACCAGGCAGGAGGCCAGGGTCAGCGCGAGGTCCCTGACCGCGGGGTCGGTGCTGAGGTGGCGGGCCCTGAGCGCCGAGTAGATGCCGCACACGAACATCGCCACGACCGCCCCGATGCCGAGCAGTCCCGTCTCGACCGCGGACAGCAGGTACTGGTTGTCGAAGACCTGGTGCTTGGGGGCGTACCAGGTGCCCATCCCCCGGCCCAGCCACAGGTGCTTGGCCAGCTCGTAGGCGGCCACGTCGTAGTCGTGCGTACGGTACTGGATGCTGTCGTCGCTGCCCGCGTTGGCGAACAGGTTGTAGAAGGTGTTGATGAGGCCGGGGACCGCGATCCGCATGCCGACCAGGAACACCAGCGCGACCAGCACCGCCTGGACACGCCGCCTGGCGGGCCAGCCGAGGAACAGCACGAAGGCGACGCCCGCCAGGCTCAGCACCGCCGAACGGGAGACCGAGAACATCAGGCCGAGCGCGATCAGGCCCGCGCACGCCCACCAGCGCAGGGCGGGCTGGGCGAGCTGACGGGCCTTGAAGCCGTAGTGGGCGGCCAGCGGCAGCACCATCGCGCAGATGACGCCGAACTCGATGGGGTGGCCGGTGGTCGCGGCCACCCGGCGGAACTCGGACCTGGCGATGATGGAGGCGTCCTCCGAGGTGTACCGCAGGCCGGGCAGCGCGAGATAGCGGGTGAGGTCGAACTCGATCAGGAACTGCAGGGCGCCGACCAGCGCGACGGCGGCGCCGGTCACCACGACGGTCTTCAGCACGAAGTCCAGGCGGTCGGCACCCCGGACCCCGTCGCACATCATCAGCCCGATCCCGGCGTTGGCCACCAGCAGGATCAGCGCGTGGTCGGCGAGGTTGAGCTCGTCGGAGGGCAGGTAGCCGTACGTGGAGTAGCCGAACGTGGCGATCATCGCGGTCAGGAAGACGAACAGCGCGGTGCGCACGGGGGTTCGTCCCTTGGCCATCCCCAGCGTGGTGGTGAAGTGCGCGAACATCCAGCAGAAGACGGCCAGCAGGGCCATGAAGTTGGCCGGGGTGAGCGAGAGCGGGATGCCGCGGAACACCAGGCGGGCCGGGATGATCGTCAGGGAGACGACGAAGAAGCTGACGAGGGTCGCGCCGTCGGCGTGCCTTGGCAGCGGCGGGGCGAGGTCACGGGAGACGGCTCGCGCGCTTGCGGTGGAGCCTCTGGTGGAGGTCGAGGAGGACGCCACGGGTCACGGCCTCGTGACCGGGGAGCCCGCGGGCAGACGGCCGTTGAGCCGGCCCGCCACCGGCTCCGCGGGAGGCGTCGCCTTCCTGGAGGTCCCCGGCGGGGTGCCCGGGTCTCCTCCGGCCTTCGCCTCCGCCTCCTCACGGCGCCGCCTGCGGTTGGTGACGAAGCTCTCGACGGTGAACGCCATGAACAGGCTCGCGATCACCCCGACGCCCGCCGCCGCGGCGACGGCGCGCATCTTGCGTCCGCGCTGGGCCAGCGGCTCGGTCGGCGGCACCGCCTCGTAGGCGCTGATGTAGGTCGCCTTCGGCGCCTTCACCGCCTCCTGGCGGTTGATCAGCTCAAGCTTCGTCTTGGCGATGACCCTGACCACGATGTCCTTGGCGGCCTGCGGCGTCGAGCTCTCCCCTTCGATGAACACGTACGGCCCGGTGGCCAGCGACTCGATGTTGCTGCTGCCGTTGTTGACCTTGAAGGCCGTGTCGCCGCCCTCTACCGCGCCCAGCTGGGTCGCCATGTCGGGGGTGCCCATCGCGGCGATGAGGATGGAGGCCGAGATGCTCAGTCCCCGGTCGAAGTTCAGCATCGGGTTGGTCAGGCCGTTGGGCATGCGGGGGTTGGTCGGCAGGCTGCCGCCGGTGGTCGGCGTGGTCAGGATGAGGACGGCTGAGGAGGTGTAGGTCGTGGGAACGGTCGAGTAGATCCCCGCCGCCGCGACCAGCGAGAGGACGAAGGTCGGCAGGACCACGTACCAGCGCCGGAACAGAACAAGGACTGTTCCCCAGAAGTCCACGCGCGCCTCCCCGAACCGGATCGCGGCCGCCGTGACCGTGATCCGTCAATGTCATCGCCCGCACCGGCGGGCCGTTACTGTCCCGGCCTGCCGTACGGCGGGGCCCCGGGCTTCCGGAGATGTCATTTCCGCTCGTCCCGCCAGCCGACCCGGGTGAAGACAACCGTGTCCGAGGCCTGGTCGTGCTGGTCCTCGTCGTCGACCACGACCACCAGACCTGCGGACTCGTCTTGGAACGGTCCTTCGCCGGAGTCGGAGACGACGGGTGCGTGCGGCACCATCACGGGCGGGTCGGCGGCCGGGGTCCTGCTCTCACGGCCCGCTCCCGCGGCCTCCCAGGCCTGCTCCTCCTGGGCCTCGCGCTCGTCGCGCGCGGCACCCGCGGAGTCCTGCGGAGGACGCCTGCGGCCTCCCCTGATCTGGGTCACGCCGTACACGATGCTCAGGCCGCCGAGGAGCACGAGGAACATCGTCGCGCCCGCGGCGGTGAGCTTGCCGGAGATCTTCGCCGTCGGGACGGAGGAGGGCACGACGTCGACGACCGTGATGAAGGTCGAACGCGGGGCCTTGAGCGCCTGCTGACGGTCGGCGAGTTCCTTGCGGATGCGCTGCTTGGCGCGCAGCACGACGTCCTGGGCCGCGGCGGCCGACCTGCTCTGCACCTCGACGTAGACGAACGGGCCGTTGGTGCTGATGCCCAGCAGGTCGGGGTTGGTCCGCCCGTCGTTGATCACGATCTGGGTGGGGCCGTTCGGGACGACGCCGAGTTCGGCCGCGACCTCGGGGGTGTTCATGGACAGGATGAGAATGCCCGAGGTGACGCGCAGGCCGTCACTGAACTGCAGGAGCGGGTTGGTCAGGCCCAACGGCTTGGTCGGGTCGGCTGAGAGCGTTCCACCGGTGGCCGGGGTCGTCAGGACCATCGACGCCGTGGACACGTAATAGGTCGGCAGCAGGAAGAAAACCAGGCTCGCGGAGATGATGGACAGGACCGCCAGGGGCGGGCCGATGGCCTTACGTCTGGCGAGACCGAAAATGGTCTTCCAGAAGTCCATATGCCTCCGCCCCTCATTCACACCGGGGCACAGCGAA
Source organism: Streptosporangium sp. NPDC020145 (assembly GCF_040631275.1). NCBI lineage: Bacteria > Bacillati > Actinomycetota > Actinomycetes > Streptosporangiales > Streptosporangiaceae > Streptosporangium > Streptosporangium sp. NPDC020145. Next base: position 104,125 of record NZ_JBEXZT010000019.1, read on the forward strand.
CCCCCGAGACAACACAGTTACCCATCGCCGAGTGCGCTCTTCCTGTTACATGATCGAAAGGAGGCCGAGCCTTCGGCGCCCTCTGGGGATGTTACGTCTGGGGACCATACAGCGATAGACCCGTTGATAGGCCAAGATAGGGTAGAAATCAGGAGCCCGTGAGGGCCCGAGACGGGAGTTGATCGGATGGGGTCGTCCCACCAGGACGCCCAGGAAAGCCGGCCAGAGACTCCCGCTGAGACGCTCGCGGGTCGCGGCAGGCTCGCGGGACTGGACGGTATCCGAGGCGTGGCCGCCCTGTTCGTCATGCTCCACCACTGCTGGCTGATGGCCTTCCCGGGATTCCCGGCAAGCGCCGGGCCGGTTTGGCTTGGTTTTCTCCTTTACGGACACTTTGCCGTAGTGGTGTTCATTGTACTGTCCGGTTTCTCTCTCGCGGTCTCCCCCGCCCGGTCCGGATGGCGGCTGGGCAGCCTGCGGAGATTCGCCCGGCGACGCGCCTGGCGCATTCTGCCGCCTTACTGGGCGGCCCTGGTCTTCAGTCTGGTGATCGCCTGGACACTGGCCGCCCAGCCGGGTGAAGGAGCGCCGACCGCCAAGTCCGTCCTTGTTTACGGTCTCCTGCTGCAGGACGTTTTCGGCGCGCCGAGCCCCAACGGGGCCTTCTGGTCCATCGCCGTCGAGGCCCAGCTCTACCTGCTCTTCCCGGTGATGCTGATCCTGCTGCGCAGGGCGGGCGCGGTCGTGATGCTCGCCGCCGTCACCGCCGTCGTCGCGGTGATCGGGCTGCTGGCGCCGAGCGTGCACGTGGTGAGCATGCTGCTGCGGCTGACCCCCCAGTTCGCGGTGCTGTTCGCGATCGGCGTCGTGGCCGCGGGCGTCCTGGCCGCGGGCGAGCGGGTACGGCGGCTGCCCTGGCAGTGGCTGGCCCTGGCGGCCGCGCTGCCGGTGCTCGCGGTGATCCTCGCTCGCGGCTCGGTGTGGACGGTCGGGAACTTCTTCTGGATGGACATCGCGCTCGGCCCGGCCGTCGGCCTGACACTGGCCGCGATCGCCACCGGCCGGGCGAAACTCCTGATCAGGCTGCTCGACCTGCGGCCGATCCGGAGCCTCGGCTCCTTCTCCTACACGCTCTACCTGATCCACGCGCCCATCGTCGTGACGGTCTTCCTGCTGGTCGTCGCCCCGAACGTGCCCACGGGGCTGCCCGCCTTCCTGGTGGGCACGGCGCTGGTCGTACCGCTGTCGCTGGTCACGGCCTGGCTGTTCGCGGCGGTCTTCGAGCTGCCGTTCCAGCGTCACCGGAGCTGGCCCGCGCTCCGTACGGCGATGCGGGCCAGGATGTCGCGGACGCGCGCGGAGGTACGCCCCGCGCCCTGACGGCGGGGGCGTACGGTCGGCGCGGTCCTCAGCTCACCCGGGCGAGAGCCTCGGCCTCGTACGCCAGCGCCAGTTCCTCGGGCATCGGGTCGAGGTCGGCACAGCGCACGAAGTCGCGCAGGGTGGTCCCGGTGCAGGCGGCGTCCACGTTCACCGCGCCCCTTCGCGCCCGGACGTCGTCGATGTTCACGGTACGGAAGTCGATGCTGAAGCGGGTCCTGCCGGAGGTGTTCGGGACCGTGGAGTGCAGTTGGGCGCCGGAGAACAGCATCACCCCGCCCGGCTCGGGCACGACCCGTACCTGCGGGTCGAGCTCGATCGGCTCCTCCGGCTTCGGCTGTTCCCTGGTGTCGCTGCGCACGTGCTGGGCCGCGGAGAGCCTGCTGCTGCGGTTCCACTCGGCGTAGTCGTAGCGGGCGCTGCCGTTGCGCACGGGGGCGTCGAAGTAGGCCGGGTGGAAGGCCATCACGTTCTCCGGCACCACCGGGTAGATCGGGATCCACCAGTTGACCTGGTTGAACGGCGCCGAGTACCAGCAGTCCCGGTGCGGGTGGAAGGCGTAGGAGATGCCGGAGGTGAGGTAGTCGTTCGAGGTCGAGGTACGCATCCTGGGGACGTCGAAGTAGGTCCGGTCGAGCCGGCAGCCCAGCTCCTCCAGCACGGCCGGCAGGAGCTTCTTGCACTCCGGGTGGTGGATGAACCGGGGCTTGAGGTCGGCCAGCAGCGCCGCGAACTCCTCGACCTGCATGTCGTACTGGGCGGTCTCCGGGTCACGGTCGCCGAAGGCGTCGGCGATCAGTTCCTGGGCGAAGGCGATGAGGTCCCTGGAGGCGGGCGTCGAGGAGTAGACGAACACCTTCCCCTCGTAGAGCAAGCCGCGCCGGGTGTCGTCGTCCACCACGCTGTTGGAAAAGACGGTGGTCATCCTGTGCTCCTTGTCCGCGACGTTAGGGGCTTACGGGGGTTGGCTGGGGTTGGGGTCTCACGGTGGTCAGTTCCCGGGCCTGAGCGCCCCGGTGGCCAGCCGTACGAGCTTGCGGCTGCGCCGGGACACCACCCGCCGCTGGCGGCGGGTGTACATCTGGCGGGCGGCGGCACGCGCGCGGCGCCGCTGTTCCTCGGTCAGCCCGAGGTCGGCCTCACGCAGCCAGTGGAGGATCTCCATGTACTGCAGGGTCGTCGAGAAGTGCACCTGCCAGCCGGGGACGCCGAGACGGCCGCTGATCACGTTCATGCTCTCGTGCTTCCAGTGCCGGTGGGCGAGCACCTCGTGCACGTGGCCCCACGGCCCGGCCAGCGCGAGCTTGGTGGCGAACACCTCGTCCTCGCGGAGCATGTTCCGCCGGGGGATGGACATCACGGGCTCGCGGCGCATGAGGCCGTACAGCGGATCGATCAGCAGGTGGCTCTCGTTGAGCAGGCGCAGCATCTCGGCGAACCGGTCGACCGGGTCGTCGGAGAGCAGCCCGCTGCCCTCGTAGGCGCTGGTACTGGTCGTGCCCTCCGGGTCGGTGTAGGACATCTGCGTGGTGACGAGGATGAGCCGCTCGTCCGCCGCGAACGCCCTGAGCGTGGTGGAGACGTAGTGGGACTCCAGCCGGTCGTCGTCGCCGATCCACCGGAAGAACGTCCCCCGCGCGTTCCTGCCCGCGTACATGAAGTTGTTGAGCAGCCCGATGTTCTCCGGGTGCCGCCGGTAGACGATCCGCTCGTCCGAGCGGGCCAGTTCCCTGCAGAGCTCCTCGGTGCCGTCCGTCGAGGCGTTGTCGCAGATCAGCAGTTCGATGTTCCGGTGGTCCTGCGCCAGCACCGACCGGATCACGCCTTCCAGCCGATCGGCGCCGTTGCGCACCGGAAGTCCGATGGACACCAGTGTGTCGGAATCAACCATCCGATTTCCTTCTCGGGTCAACGTGAACGTGCCGGGATCAGCCCGGTCACCCGGCTGCCCAGTTGCTTGAGTACCGCCTGCGGTACGACGACCAGGACGTAGACGAGCAGCCCCGCGCCGCCGGCCACGGCCAGGTGGACGAAGGGGATGCCGTCGCTGATGACGGTGACGAGCGTCACCGTGACGGCGGCGCAGAGCACCCCGCCGAGCATCGGGCGCCCCAGGGCGGAGACGACCGGGCCCAGGACGACGCCCGCGCGGCGCATCGTCAGCACGGAAAGCGGTACGGCGACCACCAGCGCGACCACCGCGTGGGCGATCGCCGCGCCGCGGATGCCGCCCACCTGGGCGCCCAGGATCAGGCTGGGAATCAGCGCGACCGCCCAGCCGAGGTTGAGCCACATGGTGGCCTTGGTCGCGCCCATGGCGGCCAGGATGTCCACCACCAGCGCCGTCATCATCCGCACGACCATGAGGACCGACAGGAAGCTCAGCACCTCGGCGGCCGGTTCCCAGCGCGGGATGTACAGGAAGCCGATCACCGCGGGCGCGAGCACGCCCAGCAGGACACCGAACGGCAGCACGATGGACAGCAGCAGCGGTATGGCCCGCTGCACCCCCTCGGAGACCGAGTCACCGCCCTGCTCGGCGAGCCTGGAGAAGCTGGGCAGCGCGACGTAGCGCACCGCGGTGCCGACGAGCCCGGGGACCCAGCTGGAGATGTTGAAGGCCAGCAGGTAGAAGCCGAGTTGCTCGGCGCCGAGGGCGTCGCCGACGATGACGGAGTCGACGTTGAGCAGCAGGCCCTCGATGCCGAGGGTGACGCACAGCGGCAGCCCGAAGACCAGCAGCTTCTTGGCCATGGCGCGGTCGAGGCCGAAACCGACCTTGACCCTGGCGTACAGGACGACCAGCACCCCGGTGGCGACGGCGCCCAGGAGCTGACCCCAGGCGAAGCTGTAGGCCCCGGCGCCGTTGGCGGCAAGGGTGATGGTGACCGGCGCGGTCACCAGGAAGCCGACCAGGTTGGCCTTGGTGAGCTTGTCCTGCTCGAACCTGCGCAGCAGCGCCGCGCTGCGCACGGCGGTCAGGCCGTAGACCAGGTTGACCGCCGTGAGGACCCGGATCACCCCGGTCGCGCTCTCGCTGCCGGACATCTCAGCGAAGTAGGGGGCGAAGACCCAGAAGAACGCGTACAGGAGGGTGCTCGACGTGATCGCGACGACCGTCGCCGTCGGCGCCATCTCCTCAAGCTTGCCCCGCCACTGCACGGTGGCCGCGATGATGCCCGCGTCGTTGATGTAGATGACGAACTGGCTGGCGGCCAGGGCGATGGCGAAGATGCCGAACTCCGCCGGCACGAGCAGCCGGGCCATGACCAGGCTCATGGCGAAGGAGCCCGCCTTCATCACCATGTTGCCCAGCACGCTCCACCGCAGCCCCCGGCCCGCCTGGCGGCCGATCTCCCCGAGCTGGGAGGCGGGCGTGTCCGGCCCGCCCTCCGGATCGGGGGCCCCGGACTCCGCCTTCGTCACGACCGGCCCGGAGTCCCGCGTGTGTTCCATCTCTTACCTTTCACCGTTCGCCGCCGAACCGCCGTCGCCGCAGCGTCCCGGTCCGATCAGGCGGGCTCGTGGACCCGCTCAAGCCAAATCTCCCGCCAGAACGGGAGGAACTGCCGGGGGCAGCTCACGCTGTACGCGCCCGCGCAGACGATGTCCTCAAGGATGATGCAGGGGCTCTTCATCGTGAGCATGCGACCGGTCTTCTCGTCGATGCACCGGTCGACCCGGGACAGGACCCGCGCGGTCTTCCCGCAGTACCGCGACATCTCCTCCTCGAACCCCATCCCCCGGTTGAGCAGGTCCTGGTTGAGGGTCTTGAGGATCTCCTCCTTGGGCTTGATCCGGACGAGCTCTCCCGGCTGGAGGTCGAGCGTCATGCTCGGTGTCGCCCCGGTGAGCCGCCCCTTGACGAAGCCCCATTTCAGGCCGCCCCTGATCTGCAGCCACGACGGCAGGAACCGCCGGCTGCGCTCCTGGTAGCGGTTGAACAGGCCGACCAGGAGCGCGCGGAGCGTGAAGAACACACTCGCGTTGCCCGTCTTCACATCCGTGACGTACTGCCCGAACTCCTTCAGCGGCAGGCAGGTCGGCGCGGCGCGCAGCAGCTCGGTCGCCTGGCAGGAGTAACGCTCCTGCCCGTCCTCCCCCGGCTCCTTCCTGGACGCCACCTCCAGGATGGGCAGCAGCGCGCGGCCCTTCGCCAGACCCCCTCCTGACCCCTCGGCCTCCTTGGCCGGTTCCGGCTCCGGGGAACCGGGATCGACCCGCTTGAGCCAGGACTCCTTCCAGTACATCAGGCAGGCCGTCTGGCATCCGCCGTGCGCCGACCCGTCGCAGCGCGCCCCGGTGAGGTGTACGGCACGCTCCATCCTGCGCATGCCGCTGCGGCTGATGGTGTCGCACAGTTTGTAGGCGACCTTGTGCACGGTGAGCCGCTTCCCGCAGAAAGCCAGCATCTCCGGCATGAAGGGCAGCTCGTCGAGCTCTCCCCTCTCGTCCAGAGTGGCCATGATCTCGGCCTCGCTCAGGACCTCAACCGTCTCCCCCACCCGGAGGTTGAGCACCCCGGGCTCCGTGACGGCCTGCAACCGCGTCATCTCCACTACTCCTTGAGGAGTCCTGCACCACGCAGGGCCTGTGCCGCTTCCGCCACGACGGCGAAGGGCAGGTCTGACTTTTCGGCGATGTCGAGCAGGGTGTGCTCCCCGTCGGAGAGGTTCAGCACCCACAACATCGCCATCTGGGCCTGCTTGGTGTCGCTACGGCCCCCCAGCGAGCCGTACAGTCCCCGCCGGCCGAGCTGCGGCTCGCCGTACGGGCTGAGGTTGAGGTAACGGCGGTTGCCTTCGAGCACCCGCGTCACCTCCCAGCAGGTCTCCAGCGTGTCGGCCATCGCCTCGGGCGAGACGAAATCCGGGTTGTCGCCCGAGGTGTGGTACTCCGGGTATCCGGCGTACGGCGTCCTGGTGAGGGAGCCGACGGGCAGGTTGAATCCGGGCGAGCAGTACTGCCGCTCGTCGTAGCCGTACGGGGAGAAGTCCAGGACCGTGTGCTCACGCCCCGAGGAGCGCAGAACGTGCCGGACCGCCCTGTCGATCTCGGCGTCGGCCCGCCTGCTGCGCTTGTAGGTCAGCGATCCGCTGTCGCCCGCGCAGGCCAGCACCAGGCCGTGCTTGACGCGCCCGGCGCGCTCCCTGTTGCGCGCCAGCCAGGTGATGGCGCCGATGGTGCCCGGCGCGAACACGAACCGGTAGGTGTAGTGCGGGTCGCTCTTCGCGAGCCGCCGGGCGAGGCGGGTGGCGACCGCGACGCCCGCGAGGTTGTCGTTGGCCAGGGAGGGGTGGCAGACGTGGCAGGAGATGAGTACCTCGTCGGTGCTGCGCCCCGGCACGACGTGCTCGCCGTAGGTGAGGTGGCCGTCGGCGAGCGTCGAGTCGATCACCACCTCGTACGGCCCCGGCCCCATCGCCGCCAGGGTGTTCTCCCTGAGGCAGAAACCCCAGGTCTCGGCGTAGTAGCTGGTGCGGTACGGAACCAGGTCCGGCTGTTCGGGCAGGGTGTGCAGGTGCCCGCGCAGCTCGTCGAGGGTCATGGTCGCCGAGACCGGCACGCTGTAGCCGACCACGTGCAGGTTCGACGCGGCGAAGTCGATCACCCGCTCGCCCGAGGGATCCTTGACGTAGGCGTCGCGGATGTTCCACTCTCTGGGCACGGTCCAGTCGAGGACCTCGGTGCCGGTCGGCACCTCGCTGACCTCCAGCGGGATCTCCCCGGAGACGATCTCCAGCGTACGGCGCAGCCCGTCGCCGGTGATGCTCCTGCAGAGCGGGTAGAGCCGCTCGACCAGGGCGTGCATCTCACGGCCCTCGGTCTCGCGGCTCTCCCCTGCTGCCGTCTGGGGGGCGTCAGTTGTCACCGACGCCCGCCTCACGCGGTCTCATCGTCTCGTCCACGGTGCCGTCGGCGCTCCTGGCGGCCAGCTTGGCGAGCCGGGTGAAGCTGTTCTTGAACAGGTCCTCGGTCATCCCGAACCTCCGGTAGGCGTCGACCAGCTCGGCCGCGCCCGCCTTGACGCTCCAGCTCGCCTCGTAGCCGGGCAGCGCCGCACGGATGCGGGAGAAGTCGACCCGGTAGGAGCGCGGGTCGGCGCCCGCCTCACCGGTGATGACGAGCTTGGAGCCGGGAACCGCCTCCACGACCTCGGCCGCGATGTCCGCGACGGTCACGTTGTTCTGCTCGGTGCCCACGTTGAACGCCCTGGCGTGTACGGCCTCCCGCGGGGCGGCCAGCGCGAGCACGAACGCCTCGGCGATGTCCTTGGCGTGGACCAGCGGGCGCCAGGGGGTGCCGTCGGACAGCACCCGCACCTCGTTGGACAGCAGGGCGTGGCCGACCAGGTTGTTCAGCACGATGTCGGCGCGCAGCCTGGGCGAGAACCCGAAGGCGGTGGCGTTGCGCATGAAGACGGGGGTGAAGTCGTCGTCGGCCAGCGCGGTCAGGTCGTCCTCGACCCGGACCTTGGACTCGGCGTACGGCGTCACCGGACGCAGCGGCGCCTCCTCCCCGACCAGCTCGTCGCCGCCGGAGGCGCCGTAGACGGAGCAGGTCGAGGCGTACAGGAACCGCCGCACCCCGGCGTCCCTGGCCAGCCTGGCCAGACGCACCGAGGCGTGGTGGTTGATGTCGTAGGTCAGCTCGGGTGCCAGCGACCCGAGCGGGTCGTTGGACAGCGCGGCCAGGTGCACGACCGCGTCGATCCCGGCCACGTGCTCGGCGGTGACGTCACGCAGGTCGACCCGGTGCCCGGCGGGGTCGGCCGGAGCGGGCCCCAGCAGGCAGTCGGCGAACAGCCCCGAGTCCAGGCCGATCACCTCGTGGCCCGCCTCGGTGAGTGCCGGGGCCATCACAGTTCCCAGGTAGCCCTGGTGCCCGGTCAGCAGCACGCGCATCCGGTTCATCCTCCAGCCAGGTCGAGAGTCATCTTGCTTGTGTAGAACGCCTCCGCGTAGCGCGATTGGCACTCGATGCCGCGGATGCGGGCCAGCCCCAGGAAGGCCTCACGGTCGTACCAGGGGCGTTGCCGTTGTGAGGGGTAGTGCTGTTGGAGCAGGGTCACCTTGGCCTCGGCCACCTCGGGCGTCAGCGGCTGGTAGACCGAGGGCTGCCCGAGGTCGCCGTCCCATTTGACGATCTCGTAGCCGAGTGCCTGGTGACCGCGGAAGGCGGTCGGCACCAGCTTGGCCAGGCCCCGGTGGTCCTGGTGGGCGTCGGCCGGGTTGGGGGCGAGGACCAGGTCGGGATCGGTCCTGGAACGCAGGTCCTCCACCGCGGCCTTGGCCTCCTCCCAGTTGGCCGGCAGCCGCCCGTCGGGCATCTTGAGCACGGTCAGCCGCAGGTCCGCCCCGGGACAGAAGGCGGTCAGCGCCGCGTGCTCCTCCTCCTCGCGCTCGGTGCCGCCGCCGGAGAGCACCAGGGCGTCGACCCTGAGGCCGGGACGCGCGGAGCAGAGGGTCAGCAGGCTGCCGCCCGCCCCGATGGCGAGGTCGTCGCAGTGGGCGGCGAGCAGGACGACGCCGCCGACCGCCGCGGGCCGGAATCCGATCATCTGGACCGCACCTCCGGTTCGCGTTCCCACAGCGCCCACGGCCGGTCGCCCCTGGAGTAGGCCTCGTCGAGCGCGATGCGCTCCTTGACCGTGTCGGTCGGCTTCCAGTAGCCCCGGTGCGGGTAGGCCAGCAGCCTGCCGCGCTTGGCGAGCTGTCCGCAGCCGTCGGCGACGAGGTCACCGCCCTGCGGGATGTGGTCGAAGACCTCCTGGCGGAGCACGAAGTAGCCGCCGTTGATCCACAGGGGCATGTCGCTGACCGGGGTGATCCCGCCGACCATGCCGTCCTCGCCGAGTTCGATGCAGTGGAAGGTCTCCGCGGGCGGGACGACCATCATCGAGGCTCCGGCGTCCGAGGCGGCGAAGCGGTCGATGATCTCCGGCAGCGGCGCGTCGGTGAGCACGTCCGCGTAGTTTGCCAGGAAGATCTCGTCTCCGTCGAGGTGGTCGCGGACCCGGCGCAGCCGTTCGCCGATCGGTGAGTCGATCCCGGTCTGCACGAACGAGATCGACCAGTCGGAGATGTCGGTGGACAGCAGTTCCACCTCTCCCCCGCGCAGGACGAAGTCGTTGGAGGTCGTCTCCTGGTAGTTGAGGAAGAAGTCCTTGATGTGGTGCGCGCCGTACCCGAGGCACAGGATGAACTCGGTGTGCCCGAAGTGGGCGTAGTAGCGCATCACATGCCAGATCAGCGGCCGGGGACCGACGAGCTGCATCGGCTTGGGCACGTCACCGGGGGTGCCGCTGCGCATCCGCGTGCCGTACCCGCCGCAGAAGAGGACGACCTTCACGGGTTCACCTCGACTATCTCCAGGTTCGGGATGGGGAAGACCAGCCGCCCGCCCCACTCGTGGACGTAGGCCAGCTGCGCGGAGAGCTCCTCGCGCAGGTTCCAGGGCAGCACCAGCACGTAGTCGGGCCGGTCCTCGGCGATCCGCTCGGGCGCCACGATCGGGATCCGCGTGCCGGGGGTGAACCTGCCGTGCTTGTACGGATTGCGGTCCACGGTGTAACGCAGCAGGTCGGGCCGGATCCCGCAGTGGTTGAGCAGCGTGTTGCCCTTGCCGGGGGCGCCGTAGCCGACCACGGTCTTGCCCTGCTCCGCGGCCTCGACCAGGAACCTCAGCAGGTCCCGCCGTACCCGGGCGACCCGGGCGGCGAACTCCGCGTATCCGGACAGCTCGTGCAGCCCGGCCGCCTTCTCCGCCGCGAGCACCTCGACCACCCGGGAGGTGGGGTCGCCCGCGACCTCCTGGGGACGCGCCCACAGCCGGATCGAGCCACCGTGCGTGGGCAGCAGTTCGACGTCGACCAGCGCCAGCCCGCCGGAGGCGAGGGCGCGCTGCGCCGAGGCGACCGTGTAGTACTGGAAGTGCTCGTGGTAGATCGTGTCGTACTGGTTGAGCTCCATCAGCGTCAGCAGGTGCTGCACCTCGATGGAGACCCAGCCGTCGTCGGCCACGAGCGCGCGCAGCCCCTGGGTGAACCCGATGACGTCGGGGATGTGGGCGTAGACGTTGTTGGCGACCACGAGGTCGGCGGGACCGTGCTCGGCCCGCACCTCGGCGCCGGTCTCCGGGCCGAGGAAGGCGGTCAGCGTCGGCACGCCCCTGTCCCTGGCGGCCTGGCCGACGTTCTTCGAGGGCTCGACGCCCAGGCAGCGGACGCCCCGGTCGACGACGTGCTTGAGGAGGTAGCCGTCGTTGCTGGCCACCTCGACCACGAACGAGTTCTCGTCGAGCCCGAGCCGGTCGGCCGCCCCGTCGACGAACCGCCTGGCGTGCTCGACCCACGAGGTCGAGTAGGAGGAGAAGTAGGCGTACTCGGTGAAGGTGTCCTCGGGAGTGATCAGCGGCGGGATCTGTGCCAGCCAACACCCGGTGCACACTCTCAGGTGCAGCGGGTAGGTCGTCTCCGGCTCGTCGACCTGCTCGGCGGTGAGGAACAACTCACAGGGCGGCGTCGCCCCGAGGTCGACCACACTGGCAAGACTCGTGGACCCGCACAGGCGGCACGTTGTCATCAATACGCTCCCTCGCCGCGCGACGCGGCTCGACCGGTGACTTGCAAGATCGTTCCAATGAGGGCGAACCCTAGGATTTCGCCCCGCGGTCCTGGGGTGTTACAGCCACGCGCTGTGTCATGCTTCCGCCCATGGAACCCCTGAGCATCGACGGAGCCTGGTGCCACACCCCGCGTGTCCACACTGACCCGCGCGGCGCCTTCCTGGAGACCTACCGTGCCCATGACCTGCGGGAAGCCGTCGGGCACGCGATCGATCTCGCACAGGTCAACTGCTCGGTCTCCCGGCGCGGCGTGCTGCGCGGCATCCACTTCGCGGACGTGCCTCCTGGGCAGGCGAAGTATGTCACATGCCTCTCCGGCGCCATCCTCGACGTCGTCGTGGACATCCGCGTCGGCTCGCCGACCTTCGGCCGCTGGGAGGCCGTACGTCTGGACGAGGAGTCTCGGCGCGGTCTCTACGTCGCCGAGGGGCTGGGACACGGGTTCATGGCGCTCAGCGAACAGGCCACGGTCTCCTACCTGTGCTCCGAGCCGTACGCCCCGGGCCGCGAGCACGGCCTCAACCCCCTGGACCCCGACCTGGGCATCGAGTGGCCCGCCGGCCTCGACCCGGTCCTCTCCGACAAGGACGCCGCCGCCCCCACCCTCAAGGAAGCCCTCGAAACCGGCCTTCTCCCGACCTACGAGGCGTGCCAGGCGTACTACCGGGAACTCGCCGCCCGAAGCTGACCCGGTGCCGTGCGTGAGGGGTGTCCGGCTTGGGCGCGTCGGTGCTTGGACTGAGGAGCGAAGGAGCGAAGCGGATGAGCGACGAGGGAAAGCACCGACCCTGGGCGCCCAAGCCCGCGACGCCGAAGGCGGAGCAAAGAAACACAGCTTAATCACTAGCCAGGATCTTTGATTCTCGAAGGGCCTCTCGCCAGTCGCGCATCGGCGGTAGACCGGCCGTGGCCCAGCGGTCGTGGCCCAGCACGCTGTAGGCCGGGCGGGGCGCGGGGCGCGGGAACTCCGTGGAGGAGACCGGCCTGATCCGCCCCGGGTCGGCGCCGAGCAGCGTGAAGATCTCCCGGGCGAGTTCGTACCAGCTCGCCTGCCCGGAGCAGGTGGCGTGGTAGACCCCGGGCTCCGGGGCGATCTCGGCCAGTTCGACGATCCGGGCCGCCAGGTCGCCCGCCCAGGTCGGCTGGCCGAGCTGGTCGTCGACGACGTCCAGGGTCGGCCTGCTCCCCTCCAGACCCGCGATCGTGCTGACGAAGTTCCCGCCCGCCGCGCCGTACAGCCAGGCGGTGCGCAGGACGTAACCGGTGTGCGGCAGCGTGTCGAGCACGGCGCGTTCCCCGGCCAGCTTGGTCCGCCCGTAGGCGTTGACCGGCGAGGTCGGCGCGTCCTCCGCGTACGGCTCGGCCCCGGTGCCGTCGAAGACGTAGTCGGTCGAGGGGTGGATCATGAGCGCGCCCAGGCGCTCGCACGCCTCGGCCAGCGCCCGCACACCGTGCCCGTTGACGGCCAGCGCCTCGTCCTCGTGCGTCTCGGCGTCGTCGACCGCCGTCCAGGCCGCGCAGTTGACCACGACGCCGGGCCGGTGCTCGGCGACCACGTCCCGTACGGCCCGCTCGTCACGCAGGTCGAGATCGTCCCTGGTCAGGGCGACGACCGACTCCTCCCGCGCGCGCAGCAGGCCGAGCAGTTCGGCGGCGAGCATGCCGGAGGCGCCGGTGACCAGCCACCGGCTCATCCGTTCTCCCCGGCGACGGCCCGTTCCAGAGCGATCTTCTCCTCGGGGGTCCTGTCCTGGGCCTCGGCGGCGGCCTTCCACCAGTCGGGGTTGTCGGCGTACCAGCGGACGGTCGCGGCCAGACCCCGTTCGAACGGCACCGAGGGCCGGTAGCCGAGGGCCCGCAGCCGGGAGTCGTCCAGGGAGTAGCGGCGGTCGTGTCCCTTACGGTCCTCGACCCGCTCGACCATGTCCCAGTCCGCGTCGCACGCCTCAAGCAGCAGTGTGGTCAGCTGGACGTTGGTCAGCTCCGCCGTACCGGCGATGTGGTAGACCTCGCCGGGTTCGCCGCGCTCGGCGACCAGCCTGATGCCCGCGCAGTGGTCGGCGACGTGGATCCAGTCCCTGACGTTGCCGCCGTCGCCGTACAGCGGCACCTTGCGCCCCTGCAGGAGGTTGGTGACGAACAGCGGGATGACCTTCTCCGGGTACTGGTTGGGCCCGTAGTTGTTGCCGCATCGTGTGATGGAGACCGGCAGGCCGTGGGTGACCGCGTAGGCCTGGGCGATCATGTCGCCGCCCGCCTTCGCCGCCGAGTACGGCGAGCGTGGCCGCAGCGGCGCGTCCTCGGCCCAGGAGCCGACGTCGATCGAGCCGTAGACCTCGTCGGTCGAGACCTGCACGACCCTGGGGGTCGAGGCTTCGAGGCAGGCCTGCATGAGGGTCTGGGTGCCCAGCACGTTCGTCCTGACGAACTCCCCGGCACCCGTTATGGACCGGTCCACGTGCGATTCCGCGGCGAAGTTGACGACGACGTCGTGCCCGGGGACCACCTCGGCGAGCAGTTCCGCGTCGCAGATGTCACCGAGCACGAACCTGTGCGGGACGCCTCGCAGGTTCGCGAGGTTGCCCGCGTAGGTGAGCTTGTCGAGCACCGTCACCGAGACACCGTCCGCCGCGAGCGTGCGGACGTAGTGGGAACCGATGAAGCCGGCCCCACCGACGACCAGGACCTTCATGAGCTGATCTGCACCTTGCTGTGATCGCCCAGCACGAGGCGGTGGGCTCTGGGGGTGTTGGGGGCGGGGGTGACCTCGACGTCGTGACCGATGAGCGAGGCCTCTATCCGGGAGACCCCGGAGATCGAGGCCCTGGGCAGCACGATCGAGTACTCGATCTCGCTGCCGTCGACCACGCAGTCCGCGGCGATCGAGGTGAAGGGACCGACGTAGCTGTCCAGGATGCGCGCGCCCGCGCCGATGATCGCCGGGCCGACGATGCGGGAGCGTTCGACCACGGCCCCCGGTTCGACGACCACCCGGCCGATCAGCTCGCTGACGTCGTCCACCCGGCCTTCCAGGCGGGTTTCGAGGGATTCGAGCACCAGCCGGTTGACCTCAAGCATGTCGGTGACGTTGCCGGTGTCCTTCCAGTAGCCGGAGATGACGGACGACTCGACCCGGTGACCCCGTTCGATCAGCCACTGGATCGCGTCGGTGATCTCCAGCTCGCCGCGCCACGACGGCTTGAGCTCGGCCACGGCCCGGTGGATCAACGGGGTGAACAGGTAGACGCCGACGAGCGCGAGGTCGCTCTTCGGCTCGGCGGGCTTCTCCTCAAGACCGACGACCCGGCCGTTGCCGTCCAGCTCCGCGACGCCGAACTGCCTGGGGTCGCCGACCTGGGTGAGCATGATCTGCGCGTCGGGCCGGTCCCGGGTGAACCGGTCGACGACGTCGCCGATGCCGCCGACGATGAAGTTGTCGCCGAGGTACATGACGAAGTCGTCCTCGCCGAGATAGTCCCGGGCGATCAGCACCGCGTGGGCGAGCCCGAGCGGTGCCTGTTGCCGCAGGTAGGTGACCTGCAGGCCGAGAGCGGAGCCGTCACCGACGGCCGCCTCGATCTCCGCCTGCGTGTCGCCGACGACGATGCCGATCTCCCTGATCCCGGCCGCCGCGATGGCTTCGAGCCCGTAGAAGAGCACGGGCTTGTTGGCCACCGGGACGAGCTGTTTGGCCGAGGTGTGGGTGATGGGCCGGAGCCGGGTGCCCGACCCCCCGGCGAGCACGAGAGCCTTCACAGCTAGTAAGCCCCTTCTCCGCCCATGACGGCGCTCCATGTCTTCCACAGGATCTGCAGGTCAAGGAAGAGCGACCAGTTCTCGACGTAGCGCAGGTCCAGGCGGACCGACTCCTCCCAGCTGAGGTCGGAGCGTCCGCTGACCTGCCACAGTCCGGTCATGCCCGGTTTGACGACCAGGCGGCGGCGCACGTCGGCGCCGTACTGCGCGACCTCGCTCGGCAGCGGCGGGCGCGGTCCGACGAGGGACATCTCCCCGCGGACCACGTTGAGCAGCTGCGGCAGCTCGTCGAGGGAGTAGCGGCGCAGGAACGCCCCCACCCGGGTGATCCTTGGATCGTTCCTCATCTTGAAGAGCACGCCGTCGAACTCGTTGCGCTCCTCAAGCTCGACCTTGAGCCGTTCGGCGTTGTTGACCATCGTGCGGAACTTCACGACGTTGAACTCCCGGCCGCCCCTGCCGACCCTGACCTGCCGGAACAGCGCGGGCCCGGAACTGGTCGTCCTGATCAGCAGGCAGATGACCAGCATCGGTACGGCGAGCAGCAGCAGCGCGAAGCCCGCGGCGGCCTTGTCGAACAGGCTCTTGGCGAGCTGTTTGGCGCCGTCGAACTCGGGGTGTTCCACGTGCAGCAGCGGCATTCCGGCCACCGGGCGGATGCTGATCCGGGGGCCGGCGACCTCCATGAGGGCGGGCGCGACGAACAGGTCGGTCCGCGCGTCCTCAAGACCCCAGGCGATCCGGCGCAGCGCGACGCCGTCCAGTTCGGGGCAGGCCAGGATGGCCACGGCGTCGGCGTCCACCTTGGCGACGACGGCGGGGACGTCGCTGAAACCGCCGAGCACGGGGATCCCGTCCACGTCCATGTCGTCGGGACCGGAGGGCAGGCAGGCCGCGGCCACGGTCATGCCGTGGTGGGGCTGCCTTCTGAGTTGCATGACCAGGTCGAGCACCGACTCCCGGTGCCCGACGGCGACCACCTGACGCATGTACTCGCCGAGGGCGCGCCTGCGGTGCAGCCGCTTGCGCATCCAGTAGCGGAAGGCGACCGTGAGCGCCAGCGCCAGCGGCAGCATGGCCATCACGAAACTTCGGGCGATCGTGGCCTGTGTGGCGTACGCCCCGATCGCGACGGCGGCCGTCAGTCCGACCCCGCCGTCGAAGACCGCACGGAACTCCTCTGTCCCCTCGCCGTGCGCGCGCTTGCGGTAGGCGCCGCCGACCGCCAGGAACAGGGGCCATGCCAGGGCGAGACCGAGCCCGAACAACGCCTCCGTCCTGGGGATGAAGGCGCCGAACCAGAGTCGAACTCCAAGGACGGTCTCACACGCGACAACCGCGCACGCGAGATCGCCGGCCAACAGAATCCGTGCGTAGGATCGCGTCCAGATACTTGGAGCGGTCCGCACTGAATCGCCGAGGAGCGTAGCAGCGGGCTCCTCTGTCCCCACTCTCATACCACCCCACCCAGATGCCCCATCGTTACCAGGTAACGGGACGCGCATCTCATTTCATTGGTTGACAGCTTTCCCGAATGCACCAGGAGCGTGGAAACCCACTGAAATCCTAGTGATCACCTCTGGGCAGGGGAATACAGCCTTACTGTCCACTACTGGCCGAAGAGGGACAGAAGGAACGCCTTGACGGAACGGTCCACGCGTGCACGATTACCATCCGGTTGGTTTGAGGGCGCGCCGGACCGCACGACGTCAGTCGTACTCGAAGTCGGGCAGCGGATTGGGAGGATCAGGGCTGCGCCAGACCACGACATGACCCTCACCGAGGCTCTCGACGGCCTCACCGAGCCGCTCCACGTCGAAGTCAGGCAGGTACCGCAGGCGTGCGAGGAAGGTGGTGTCGGTTGCCGATTGTGGCACCACACATCCCTGTCCACCCCGGTTAAGTAAAATGTACAGTATGTCCGACTCGGTTTCCGAGTCACCCTCCACGCGAACTTCGACGACGTCTTCCCAGGCGAGAGCGTCGACGCTGCCGTCCGCGTAGTGACGGGCCACGCCTTCCTCCGTGACGTACACGTAGGAGTCCGGCACTGAATTGCCGTGCATGGCCGCGATTGTGACGACTACCTGGCGCCGGGTGCAAGCCTCATTCGCCCCAGCCGTGATCCAGATGCGCCGCCACCGCCTGCCTCGCCTCCTCCGGCGACCCCTCTCCGATCGCGTCGAGCAGCTCCCGGTGCTCGGCCACCAGCACCTCCCGGTCGGGATAGACCGTGCGCAGCCGTACCAGGCCGAGACGGGTCTCCGCGGCGAGCGAGGTGTAGAGCCGCTCAAGACGCGGACTGCCGACCGCGACGACCAGGGCCTGGTGCAGCGCCATGTGCTCGGCCACCATCTCCGACCAGGGCGCGTCCGCGGGCAGCGCGGCCATCCTGCCCAGCGCCGCGTCCGCCTCCTCGACCCTGCGCCCGGCCAGCGTGACGGCCATCAGATCCTCAAGGGGGCGCCTGACGAACATCAGGTCGTCGAGATCGGCCACGGTCACCTCGACGACCTGCGCGCTGCGGTGCCGTTCCCGCCTGAGCAACCCCTCGTGCACGAGTACGGCCAGCGCCTCCCTGACGGTCGGGCGGGCCACGCCGTACAGGGTGGACAGCTCCTGCTCGGGCAACGGGGTCGCCGGGGGGATCTCCCCGGAGAGCACCCGCCTGCGCAGCGCGTCGGCGAGGGCGTTCACAGCGGAGACAGGGCGCAGGGGAACGGTCACGCCGAAGACCCTAACGCCGCCACGCGTTCGGGAAGGGCGACCACCACCAGGCTCGCCCCGAGCAGGACCAGGCCGCAGGCCGAGACGAGCGTGAGCCGCTCACCGAGCACCACGACACCGAGCAGTGCCGCGACCGCGGGCTCGGCCAGGGCGAGGGTCGCCGCGGTGGCCACGGGCGTCACCCGCAGGCCCCTGCCGTACAGGACGTAGGCGAGCGCGGTGGAGACACAGCCGAGATAGACGGCGGTGAGCAGGCCACGCGGTTCGGCCAGCCAGGCGGTGCCCGTCCACAGCAGGACCGGCAGCATCACCACGGCCGCGCCGCCGAACATCGCGGCCATCACCGCGTCGGAGGGGACCCCGGTGGCGATCACCCTGGCCGCCGTCACCGCGTAGAACGCGTACAGCAGACCGCCGAGCAGCGCCAGCAGCACCCCGTCAAGGCGCACCTGCCCTCCCCCACCGGTCAGTACGGCACAGCCCGCCACGGCCGCCGCCGTCGCCGCCGCCCAACGCCCCGACGGCACCCGCCTGTCGAGCAACCAGGACAGCAGTCCGGTGAAGACGGGACCGCTGCCGATGGCGACCACGGTGCCGACGGCCACCCCGGTCCTGCCGACGGCGGCGAAGAAACAGAGCTGGTAGGCGGCCACGGCCAGGGCGGCGAGCGGGAGCATCCCCCCTCGGGGCAGCCTGGGCAGGAGTCTGCGCGCGGCGACCACCAGCACCAGCCCTCCGAGGACCAGTCGGGCGGCGGCCAGGGAGACCGGATCGACTCCGGCGGCGAGCATCCCCACGGTGCCCGCGGTCCCCCAGAGCACGGCTGCGGCGACGACGGCGAACTTCATTCAGACATTGTCTGACAACTAGACAATGTCTGTCCAATCCTTGCGTCGGCCACACACCCCCGGCCGTTTTTCCTGACGTGGTCACGGGTAGCTTGGCCAGGTGACACCTCGGGGAACCGCCGCTCTCGTCTCGTCCGCAGTGCTGTCCTTGGTGATGGCGCTGTCCGGATGCACGACCCCCGAGCAGCCGGCCCGCGCCAGTAGCGCGCCCGCGGTGAGCCCTCGGGCTGACGGCACGATGCCCACCAGGACGCTGTCGGCGCTTCCTCCCGAGGCCGCCGCCACCTGGAAGCGCATCCGGCAGGGCGGTCCCTTCCCCTACTCCCGCGACGGCGTGGTCTTCCAGAACCGGGAACGCCGCCTGCCCGTCAGGCAGCAGGGCTACTACCACGAGTACACCGTCCCGACCCCCGGCAGCCGCGACCGGGGAGCACGGCGCCTGATCAGCGGCGACGGGACCCGGGAGCTCTACTACACCGGCGACCACTACCGGACTTTCGTCATCGTCGACGTACGGAGGTGACCGACGTTGCCCAGGGGAACGTTCGAGGAGGGGCCGGCCGCCCAGGAGAGTCTGCGCACCCTGCGCGCCATCCGCGGCCCGCAGGACCCCACGGTCGCGAAGGCGACGGAGATCACCGAGTCGTCCTCGGGGGCGCCGCGCGTCTCCAGGGTCACGGAGGTCCCCGAGGTTCCCGGGGTCGCCGAGCAGGTGGAGACCGACCACGGCGACGCCGTCACGCACCGGGTCGACGGCTCCGGGATCACCACCTCGGCGGAGGCCATGTCGGCGATCGCCGAGGCCCTGTCGTTCCCCGACTACTTCGGGCACAACCTCGACGCCCTCTACGACTGCCTCACCGACCTCGAATGGCTGCCTGCCGGTGAACACCTGCTGGTCTGGACGCGCTCCTCGACACTGCGCGAGGCCGACCCGCCGGCGTTCGAGTCGATCCGCTCCGTCCTCTCCGACGCCGTCGCCGACGACACCGCCTCAGCGGCGTTCCTCTCGGTCCTCCTGCCTGACTGACCCACGTCTTTCGCGGCTTTTCCGGACGCCGAATCAGCCGGCGTTGAGCAGGGCGTTGATGTCACTCTCCCGGTAACGCCGCTGCCTGCTGGGCGTCCTGACCGAGGGGATGCGCCCGGTGAGGGCCCACCGGTTGACGGTCTTGGGGTCCACACCGAAGATCCGCGCGACCTCACCGGGAGTGAGGAGACGTTCGGTGGTGCCGGGCCCGGTGGCGAAGGTGCCATCGGGGCGACGGCCTTGAGGGGGGACATTGGAGGGACTCCTTCAGTGGCGGCTGCGGTGGACGATCTCGTCGTGCCGGGCGAGCGCTCCGGCGAGGCGGCGCAGTGTCGTACGGCCGAGCATGTCTCTGGCCCCGGCCCTGCGCTGGTCGGGTCGCAACGGCCGGTACCGGATGGCCCACCATGTGGGCAGGCCTGGCAGGTGGAGGCGTTCGTACCGCCAGCCGGGGTGGGTGCTGATGAGCAGGTCGATCATGCGTCGCTCGTCGTCGGTCATGGTCGTCCCTGGGTGCGGGAGTGGTTGGGGGCGGGTGCCTTTTCAGAGAGCGGGTGCCCGGCCCCGAGCCGGGGAGCACGGGCCGGACACCCTGGAGGAGGACCGGCCTCCACATATGGAGACCGGTGCGCCAGGCGGCTCCCCCTTCCCCGGCACGAACAGCGTGCGTGGAAACCACCTCGCGAAGGTGTGCGGCCCAGGTCCCTCCCACCTGAGCCGCACGTTCAAGGAGGTACGGCGGGCGACGGGTGGGATGACGTCCTCCGCCCGCCGTACCGGCCTCAAGAGCGCAGCAACCTGCGCAACGCCGTAGCGCGACCCGGCGCGACGGCCTGACCAGGACATACGGCCTGAACGGTCCGGGAGACCGGGGCCATCTGCCTGACCCGGGCGGTCTGGAGGGCACGGGCGACGGCGACGGCCTGGATGCTCGGCGGCACCACCGGGAGCGCCTGAGCGCTCAACTTCCGATCCAGTTCCTCAGCCGACCCGGCCCGCACCAACAGCACGTCCCCGGCGTACGGCCTGCCGAACAGGACACTCCGGTAGGCACTCCACAGCCCGGTCGTCGAGCTGTGGAACACCAGCCAGCCCGGGTGAGCCGCTTGCACGGAGTCACAGGTTCGATCGGAAAACCCAGAACCTTGACGAGGCACCCAGGCCGTCATGCCGCCCTCCCACCCGGCGAACGCCCTCCGGCGGACACCGTCTCCCCGCCGGGCTCCTCAGCGACCGCCACCACGGAAGGCCCTCCCCGCCTACGGGAAGCCCCGCCACGAACCGGCGCCGCCGAAGACCGCACCGCCTTGATCATCTCCGCCTCCCGCATCCGCTCCTCCAACCCCTCACCCGTGACGTCCTCGACGATCACCGGACGCGGGCCGCCCCAAGCGGCCATCGCGTAGAAACACCGTCGCCCCAGGCTGTAGAGCACCGTCCAGTCCGCCCACGCCCGATCGATCCGCTCGGCCTCGGCGCGGGCAGGCCCGTCCCACACCCGCCGATACACCGCCGCGTACGGCATGCCGTCCCGATGCCGCCCGGTCACGAGGACACCCCCGCAACGGCGCCCCGGGCCTTCTCCTCCTGCTCCGCCACGGCCTCCCGAACCTCCTCGAAGGTGTCGGCGTCCACCGTCGGCTCAGCTCCGGCGCGCAACGCCGTACGCGGGAACGCCCGGTTGCGGATCGCCCAGAACCGTCCGGCATCACTGATGATCAGCCGCCACCCCGGGATCGCCGGGACGGTGGGAGCGTCGTGCATGATCTGAACCTCCGTGATCCGATCAGGGGTTCCCTGAGGTGGAGTGATTGCCCGAAGGCAGGCGGCAGCGTCCGAAGAGTCCGCAACTCCAGTGGCTGGAGGGTCGCCTGCGAGTGCATACCCTTAGTGAACACTCGGCTACAGAAAGGAACAGGGAGGGTCCCTCCCCCCACGTCAAGGGGGAGGAACCCTCCCTGCCCGCCGGGGAGGAATCCTCCCCCTCGAAACTTCAGGCCGCGGGAACCAGTTTGATCTTGCGGGCCAGGGTGCGAGCCTCATCCCGTACGGTGGCACCGCCCGTGGTCATCAGCTCATCGGTGGTCCTGCGAGTGAACAGGTTGAAGGAGATCGTGTCCGGGCTGATGTCATACGCCCGGCTCAACAGGTGAATCGTGGCCAGCGGTTCCTTCTTGAGGTGGAAACCCCGGGCGATCTCCACGGTGTGGAAAGCACGCCGGGTTTTCGACGGGACGCCCTCCAGATCGAGGCGATCCGCCTGCCGGACGGCCTCGTGTCCGTTGGTCAGGTCAACCGACATCGTCACCGCGTAGGCATCCACCGTGCCAGTCCCGAACATCAGCCACGGATGGTGACCGGTCAGGGAACGCGCGGCACGATGAGCCTGGTCCCAGTACCGCTCGGCGTCGCCCCGCCGTCCGGTTTTGGCGTACGACAGGGCTACGGCCAGCTGAAGCAGCCCCCACAGGCTCCGCTCCTCCTCATTCTCCTGGCGCAATAGCCGTCCGGCCTGCCGGGCGAGATCGATACGGGCTTCGGCCTGCTCACCGGCATCACGCCAGACATGGTTGAGATACCAGGAGGCGGCGGCTATCGCCTTAGGGCTGTCCGCCTCCTGCGCCGCCGCCATGGCACGGTCTCCGGCGAGCAGAATCAGATCGGGATACGGCTGGAAGGACAAATACAACTGGACCAGGTGATAGACCTGCGCCAGACATTCCTGGGCGCGTCGCCGGTCGTTTCCCTCCAGAAGTCGCGCCGAGATCTGCGCGTCGGCCAGCAGGCGGGGCAGGAGCGCGGCCACGGCGGTTCGCTGAGTCGCCGAGCCGTGCCACACCATCCACGCCTGCCTGACATTCGCCGCCAGCGCGTCAGCCGACACCGGCTCACGGTCGGGAAGGACCAGAGGGTAGGAGGCCAGTGCCTTCACGATCGCCGGAGCCTGCTCATGCGCCTTCTTGGTGAAGGTGGCCCTGCTCAGGCGCTGTTCGCCGGTGAAAGCCGAGAGATCCTCCACCCCCAGGATCTCCGCCATCCGGATCAGCATGCCGAGCCCCGGCATACCGATCTTTCCGATTTCGATGCTCTTGGCCCAGTCTTCGCTCCGGCCGCACAGCTCGCCGAAAACCGCCCTGGTCATGCCGGAGTAATTCCGGAAGAACTTCACTCGGTCGCCGAAAGTGGAGAGCGTATTATCTTCAGACATAGCCCTGCCTCTTCTGATGAGTCTCAACACCTCTCAGGCTAGATGCGCAGGGCCCATTCATGTCAGGCAAAGCTCAAGGCATTCACCTGCGTGGAGTCCCCGTAGTCATCACGAACGTCTCGACGACCGAAAAGCGGACGCCATACGGACTCCCTATGTACCGCGCCTTCCACTGGGCCGGCCCCCAGGAAGTGAAAACCCTCGCCAACGAGGCATTCGCCGTACGTGCCCTGGACGCCATGCGCCCCGACCAACCACCCACCGTACGCCACCACGACGGCACTCACCTGCTGACGAGCCCATGACCTTCAACGCGGAGACGACCATGACCCTCCACCCGTTGTCCGATGAGGAGATCGCCGAGCGGCTGGCCGGGTTGCCCGGCTGGGAACGGAACGGGCACACGATCGAGCGGACCTTCCGGCACACCTACCACGAGTGCGTCCACCTGGCCGTGTACGTCGCGGCCAAGGCCCGCGAGGTCGGACACCACCCCGACATGCACATCACCTGGCAACGCATCCGCTTCGCCGTCACCACCCACGACGCCGGACACCGCCTCACCGCCAAGGACTTCGACCTGGCCCACCACATCGACACCATCGCCACCGCCCACGGCGCCGAACCAGCCTGAACACGCCCCTCCCTCACACCTGGCGTTGAGGCCTCCCCTCACCGGGAACCCCGCATAAAGTGATCCTCTTACCGACATTTGATCTTCGGGCGATCCGGATTCCGACAAGAGCGAGCCGTACATCGAGGGGGTGGCGGTGACCCGGGTGGTGTTGTGGGACATCGATCACACACTGATCGACATGCGAGGCATCGGGCGTGAGCTGTCGGCGCAGGCGTTCGAGCGGGTGACCGGGGTGGTCATGCGGCAGCAGGCCAGGATCGACGGCCTCACCGAGGCGGTGATCTTCCGGGAGACCGCCCGGCTGCACGGCCTGACGACCGGCAGGGATGATTTCGAGCGGTTCGCCGCCGCCCTGGCCGAGGCTCATCTACTGCGGCGGGTTGAGGTACGACAGCGGGGCCATGCCCTGGCGGGAGCGGCTGCCGCGCTGCAAGCCGTGGCCGACCGAGACGGGGTGGTGCAGACGGTGGTGACCGGTAACGTCCGCGAGGTCGCCCGGTTCAAACTGCACACGTTCGGGCTTGACCGTGCCATCACCTGGGAGGCGGGCGCGTTCGGTGAGGACGACGACGTGCGGGCCGAGCTGGTGCGGATCGCGGTGAAACGCGCCGCCGCCCTGTACGGCGGGCCGCTGGAACCGCACGAGGCAGTGGTCATCGGCGACACCCCGGCTGATGTGGAGGCCGCCGTTCAGAACGGTGTGCCGGTCATCGCGGTGGCGACAGGCCGCACCGGGGTCGAGGAGCTTCGACAGGCGGGGGCGTCCTGTGTCCTACCGGACCTGAGCGACACCACACGCTTCCTGGAAGCCCTCCACGACCACGCCCACTGCCCCTGACCCCTTACGTGGAAGGCCACCCCATCCGGGTCCGTACGAAGACGGGTTCGCCGGGAGACCGCTGGTTCACGCGAACATGCCGCTAAAGCGGTGATCTCCCTGTCGAAGAAGGAGATGAGGAAGAGAGGTTGTCACTCATCGCCCTGAAGGGTTCGCAGGCAACGCCCACATGATTGGGCCCGTGACCGCCTCAGGCGGCGGCGCTCATCAGTCCTGGAGGGATCTCACCCCGACAAGCCCACCCCACGGGCCTGGCACCGGTGCGGGTGCCAGGGGGTGCGTCAGGGCCTGCTCACACGGCCATCGGACGTGAGGTGTTGCGGGGCTGGAGGGCCTCGGTGCGTCGGACGGCTCCGGCGACCGAGTTGGCCGTCGCCACGCAGTGGGCGCAGAAGTTGCCCTTTCTGCCTGGCTCACAGGTGCAGAACCAGCGCAGGTCCTCGTCGACGATCTGGAACCGTACACAGGCGGCGTCGTCGTCGACCTCCGCCGTGATCAGCGTCGGGCAGAACCTGACGAGCTGGACGGCGCCCGCGCTCTCCAGGTCACCGCCGTGAGCCAGCGCCTCCTGCGACGCCAGCTTCGCCTCGAAGCCGATCAGCCTCGCGATGTCATCCACTGTGGATCGCCTCCCCCTTTCTCAGTGTGGACGCGCCTTAGAAGCCAAAGGTTCCCGTTTCCGAGAAAACTCTATATTTCCCGAAAAACGATTAGCTTCCGCCCCCCGCGTTGTTCATCAGCTGTTGGCACGGCGCCCACCCCGGCACCCGTTTCCCCGCCCTGACCAGGGCGTCAAGCACGGATATTGCAGCTATCGACAAACTCCCCTATAGCGCGAAAAATCATGCTTTGGGATCAGTATTTTGGCCCGTACGGTCCATTGGATCAGTCCGTGGCCAGGCGCGCGTGCCGCTCCACATCGTGCCGCACGCCCCCGTAGTTCAGCTTGGCCCGCTCGACCCCCTCGGCAGGGAAGCCCGCCCGGGTCGCCACCGTACACGAGGCCGGGTTGTTCATCCGGTGCCCCAGTTCGAGGCGGAACAGCCCCCGTTCGGCGAAGGCCCAGCGGGCCAGTTTGGTGACGGCCGCGACCGCCACCCCCCGGCCCCTGGCGTGTGGAACCGTCCAGTAGGACACCCAGCCGGTGTCGTGCGCGTCGATGTTGCTCACCGCGACGTTGCCGACCACCTGGCCGCCGGAGACGACCGCGAAGGCGTGGGCGTCGTCACGAAAGCCCCACGTCCCCATCCATTCGAGCGCGGCCCGCCGCGTGTCGATCGGCCGTGCCGCCTGGTCGGCCATGTCGGGCGACTCGAACGCGCCGATCACGACCCCCACGTCGTCCGGCCCCCAGCCGCGCAGCTCCACCTCAATCATGCCGTGCAGGGTATTTCCCCCGGTCCTCCGCGAAAAGCCCTCAGACCGCGAAGCGGTAGATGTCCCTGAGCCAACCCTCGTGGTAGGAGCAGACCCCAGAGAGCCCACCGGACATGCTCACCTTCCCGTCCACACACATGACCAGATAGCCCTCGCCCGCATAGAAGTTGTCGATGCAGCCGAACACCTGGCAGGCCTCCGTCACGGGCGTGGTCACCCTGGCGCCTGACGTGCAGAAGGTGAAGCCGTAGGAGTTGGCGGGCGCGCCGCACAGTGTGTCCTCGGTCCCCTGTGCGGGAGCCGTGACGGTGACGGTGACCGTGGGGGTGGCCGCGACGACGGGAGCGAGGGTGACCGTCTCCCGTACCGTCTCCCTGACCGTCACGGTCACCGTCGGCGTGGCGACGGGCAGCGGAGCGGCGGGTACGGCGGGCGGCGTGGGCGGGGCGGTCGCCGTGACACGGGGGGCGCCGCTTCTGCGGTAGGAGCCGGTGCCGAGATACCTCTCCTGCCAGCCGGTCATGCCCGCCCCGACGGTCAGGACGACGTCGACCGTCCGGCAGGTGCGGGCCGCGCAGACGCGCTGCTTCACGGTGAACCGCCTGGCGACGCCGTACGTGCTGGTCACGCGGGCGGAGAGGTAGGACTTCCCGCCGACCTTCAGGATCGAGGTCTTCACCGTCTTGGTGCCGGCGGCGGCCACCTGAGCTCCCGCCGCCCGCACTCCCTCGGCAGAGGCCACCTCGCGCACGGTCGCCGCCGAGTTCACCGAGCTTACCGATGAGGTGGAAAAGCCACTTTCTCCACTTAACTCACCAAGCACTCCAAAAGCCACTAAAACCGCCATAACAGCCCCGGCGACCAGCGCGAAAATTCTCATATCACCACGAATATTCTGTTCATCGAGGTTTCACGAAACGACAATTCTCGCCACTTATATCACGCTTTGTAGTGCTTTTTCGTCGAAACGGTCACCCCTCCGGGATGAGGCGTTCGACCGCGCGTTCGACCAGCTCACGCGCCTGTTCCTCCCCGAAGACCCCGGGCAGCGTGAGCCGTTCCACGATCAGCCAGTTCATCGCCAGATAGAGCAGGGTCACCGCCGTCGCGTCGCCGGGAAGCCCCGAGTTCAGGTGATAGCCGATGTTCGCGTCGACGTCCGCCCTGATTCTCGGAGTGAGCACGTCGCGCAGTCCGGGCCTGCGGGTCGCCTCAAGGCGCAGTTCGAGCAGGGCCAGATAGCCGGCCCGGTAGGTACTGACCCGCTCGACCAGCTCGTGCATGAGCTGCTTCACCCGCTCGCGGTCACGGGTGCCCTCAAGGCTCCTGGCCACGGTCTCGGCGTCCGGCTCAAGGTGCTCGTAGACGCGCACCCCCGCCTGGGTCAGCAGGTCGTCGCGGTTGGCGAAGTAGTTGGAGGCCGTACCGCCCGGCACCCCCGCCTGGGCGTCCACGGCACGGAAGGTCAGGCCGCGCGCGCCCTCGCGGGCCAGCACGTCGATCGCGGCGTCGAGCAGCGCGGCCCGTCTCGCCTGGTTCTGTCGCATCTCGGTTGACACCACTCCACATGTAGTACTACGGTCCAAACCACTACGAACATAGTACTTCAAGTGGAGTGAATGTATGCGAAAGCTTGTCTACTACATCGGTGTCAGCATCGACGGCTACATCGCGGGTCCCGGCGGCGAGTACGACTTCTACCCCCTGGCCGACGACATGACGACGTGGATGAACGCCAGGTATCCGGAGACCGTCCCCGTCCACGTCCGGGCGCACTTCGGCCTCGACGCGCCGAACAACCGCTTCGACACGATCCTGATGGGACGCGGCACCTACCAGCCCGCCCTCGACGCCGGGATCACCAGCCCCTACACGCACCTGAGGCAGTACGTCGTCTCGACCACCATCCCCGAGATCGCCGACCCCACGGTCGATCTCGTCTCCGGCGACCCCGTGGAGCTGGTCCGCGCGCTGAAGAAGGAGGACGGCCTGGACATCCTGCTGTGCGGAGGCGGCAAGCTCGCGGGCTCCCTGCTCCCGGAGATCGACGAAATGATCGTCAAGAGCTACCCCGTGGTCGCGGGCGCGGGCGTCTCAGCCTTCTCCGGGGCCTTCGGTCCCACGCTCTTCACCCCGGCCGCGAGCCGCTCCTTCAGCAACGGCGCGACCGTCACCTGGTACGACCGGGCCTGAAGCGCGGGCCAGGAAGACGGCCCGCTCCCGCTCGTTGCGGGTCAGCGCGGCGGCGCGCCCGAACTCCGCCCGCGCCTCCTCGGTACGGCCGAGCCGCGCCAGCAGATCCCCCCGTACAGCGGGCAGCTGCGGATAGTCCCTGAGCGCGCGTTCCCCGGCCAGCCCGTCCACGATCTCCAGGCCCTTCGCCGGGCCGTACGCCATGGCGACCGCGACCGCGCGGTTCAACTCGACGACGGGAGAGGGCGCCACGTGGGCGAGCACCCGGTAGAGCGCGGCCATCCGCTCCCAGTCGGTGTCCTCGGCGTGGAGGGCACGGGCGTGACAGGCGGCGATCGCCGCCTGCAGGCCGTACGGGCCGAGGGTGCCGAGCGCCTCGGCCCGGCCCAGCGCCTCCAGGCCACGGCGGATGAGCAGCCGGTCCCACATGCTCCTGTCCTGGTCGAGCAGGAGCACGGGTTCACCGTCCGGCCCGGTCCGCGCGCCGAGACGGGACGCCTGGATCTCCATCAGCGCGACCAGGCCGTGCGCCTCCGGCTCGCCCGGCACAAGACTCGCGGTGAGCCTGCCCAGCCGCAGCGCCTCCTCACACAGCGCCGGACGCGTCCAGTCGCCGCCTCCGGTCGCCGAGTAACCCTCGTTGAAGATGAGGTAGATCACTTCGAGGACGGACGAGAGCCGCTCCCCCATCTCGGCGGGCGCGGGCATCTCGATCCGCACCCGCCGTTCGGTGAGGGTCCGTTTGGCCCGGGAGATCCGCTGTCCGACGGTCGGCTCGGCCACCAGGAAGGCCCGCGCGATCTCCCGCGTCGTCAGCCCGCCGAGCAGACGCAGGGTGAGCGCGAGCCGTCCCTCCGTGGGCAGCACGGGATGGCAGGCGGTGAAGAGCAGTCGCAGCACGTCGTCGCCGACGTGGTCGTCGAGGACGTCGTCCAGTTCCGCCTCCGCCGCCTGCCTGCGGATCTCCATGTCCCTGCCGACCTCTTCGAGCTTGCGGTCGTAACGGGTCACGCGGCGCAGCCGGTCGATCGCCCGGTGCTTGGCGGTGAGGGTGATCCAGGCGCCGGGGTTGTCCGGCACGCCCGTCTCCGGCCACTGTTCGAGCGCGGCGACCAGGGCGTCCTGCGCCAGTTCCTCCGCGAGCCCGACGTCGTGCACCATGCGGGCGAGCCCGCCGACCACCCGGGCGGACTCCATCCGCCAGACCGCCTCGACCACCCGGCGAACGTCATCACCCGTCACGGCCACCGATCCTAGGCGGAGGCGGCGAAGTCCTCGGGGCCGAAAACGCGCCGAATGTCCGCCTGCCCCTCCCAACCGGCCCAGAGGTCCCGGTGCAGCCGCAGGAAGCGTGAGGCCCACTCGACGGCCTCCTCCTTCGAGCCCACCTGGTAGAGCGCGTAGCTGATGAGCTCCTTCGACTCGGCGAAGGGGCCGTCCGTGACGCTCAGCCGTCCGCCGGTCAGCTCGACCCGTGCCCCCTGGTCGCTCGGTGCCAGCCCCGCGGTGTCGAGCAGGACACCGGCGGCGGTGGCCTCCTCCCCCAGCTTGGCGATGGCCTCCATCAGTTCGGCGGGCGGCGGGGTCTGCGGCTGCTCGCTGAGGCTGAGGGTGATCATGTACCGCATCGTGTGTCTCCTTCTTCGCCCGGATCGTCCGGGCGTGTGTCGGCCTTCTGACCACGCTTCGAACGGGCCGACGCGATTTCGACACCCCACCCGAAACTTTTCTCAGGATTTTTCCGTACCCCCGGGCCCCGTCCTCCGGGCAGCGGCCCACGGAACCCGACGGTCACTTACCGGGAGGTAAGCAGCTGACAGGAGAGTGGGTACTTGAGGAAACCCGGGCTGGGAACCAGCATCGAAACGTCCCCGCCGGCAGGACATCCCCTTTCCCAGACTCAGAGACGGATGGAAGATGACACACGACCACCGTGTTCCGGTGACGGTTCTCGGCCTGGGGCCGATGGGCCAGGCGCTGGCGGGCGCCTTCCTCGACAACGGCCACCCGACGACCGTGTGGAACCGTACGGCGGGCAAGGACGAGACCCTGGTCGCCAGGGGCGCGGCCAGGGCGGGCACCCCGGCCGAGGCCGTCGAGGCGAGCCCGCTGACGGTCGTCTGCGTGATCGACTACGACGCCGTGCACGCGATCGTCGAACCCGCGGGACCCGCCCTCAAGGGCAGGGCCCTAGTCAACCTCACCGCCGACACGCCGGAACGCTCCCGCCGGGCCGCCGCCTGGGCCGAGGAGAACGGCGTGCGCTATCTCGACGGCGCCATCATGACCCCGACGACGTCCATCGGAGGTCCCGAGGCCGTCATCCTGTACAGCGGGGACCAGGAGACCTACCAGGAGCACCGCGCGACGCTGGGGGCGCTGGGCGCGGGCGGCGTCTATCTGGGCGCCGACCCCGGGCGGGCCGCGTCCTACGACGTCGCCCTGCTCGACCTGTTCTGGACGTCGGTGAGCGGCCTGGTCCACGCCTTCGCGCTGGCCAGGGCCGAGGGCGTGTCAGCCAGGGAGCTGGCCCCGTTCGCCAAGGGGATCGGCGCCCTGCTGCCCGTCGCCATCGACGAGTTCGCCCGCCACGTCGACGAGGGCGAGCATCCCGGCTCCGCCTCGGCGCTGCTGTCGGCCCTGGCGGGGATGGACCACATCGCCCACGCCTCCCAGGCGAGGGGGCTGGACACCGGGGTGATCGACGCGGCCAGGGCGGTCGCGCGGCGGGCCGTCGAGGCCGGTCACGGGGGTGACTCCTTCTCCCGTCTGACCGAGACCATCGCCCGGCCCGCCTGAGCGGGCCCGCGGTCAGCCGAAGGGACCCCGGCCGTTGCCCCCCGTGTCGTTCTCACGGCCGTGGTTCCCCCAGCCGCCCCGGTCGCCGTTGTCGCTCCGCCAGTCGTCGTTGTTGTCGTCGCCCGGACCCCGGTCGTTCTCGTCCGGCGGGGGCGCGGGCTGGCAGCTCTGGCCGCATCCGCCGAACCGCGAGGTGTTGATCGGGGTGAACTTGGTCGGCGGGACGTCCTTCAGGGCCGCCAGCATGGTGTCCTTCCAGATCGGCCCGGAGATGCTGGCACCGACGACCGAGCCGTAGTAGGTGCCGCCGATGGTGACGCCCACCAGCTTGTGGGTCTGCGAGCCGCGCGGGTCGCCGATGCTGACGGCGCCCGCCAGGTCGGGGGTGAACCCGGCGAACCAGGCGGAGGCGTAGCCGTCGGTGGTACCGGTCTTGCCCGCCGCGTCCCGGCCGATGCCGCCGACCCCCCGCATGGTGCCCTTGGTGAGCACGCCGGAGAGGACGTCGGCCGTCGCGTCGGCGACCTCGGGGTCGAGTGCCTGACGGCACTTGGGCTTGTAGGTGGTGACCTTGCCGTCGCGGTCGGTGATCTGGGAGATCGCCATCGGCGCGCAGTACTTCCCGCGGGCGCCGATCGCGGCGTAGGCGTTGGCCACGGTCACCGGGTCCATCTCGTTGGTGCCGAGGGTGAAGGTCTCGTACTCCTGGAGCTTGGCCCCGTCGGAGCGGTGGATGCCCAGCGACTTGGCGGTCTTGACCACCTCACAGAGCCCGACGTGCTGTTCGAGCGTCATGAAGAAGGTGTTGACCGAGCCCCACGTGCCCGTCTGCAGGGTCCGCCAGCCGGGAGAGCCCTCGTCGTTGGTGACGGTGTGGCTCGGGTCTCCGGCGGTGCCGCCCGCGCAGTTCTTGAACGTCGAGTAACCGGCCGCGGTGTAGCCCGCGCCGACGTTGAAGCCGTCGCTGATCTTCATGCCCTTGCTCAGCGCGGTGATCAGGGTGAAGGTCTTGAAGGTCGATCCGGCCTGGAAGCCGGTGAGGCCGCCGTGCGCGGCGTCGGCGACGGGGTTGTAGGCCAGCTCGTGCTTGTCGGTGTCCCCGCCGTACGGCTTGCTGGCGGCCATGGCCTTGATGGCCCCGGTGCCCGGCTGGACCAGCGCCTCGGCGGCGAGCGGGTTGTCCGAGGCGTGGACCCGCTTCTTGATGGCCTTCTCCGCTGCGGCCTGCATGTCGGAGTCGATCGTGGTCTTGATCGTCAGGCCGCCCCGGTTGAGGAACTTCAGCCGGTCGGCGGCCTTCTTCCCGAAGTCCGGATTTTTCAGGATCTCGTTGCGGACGTAGATGCAGAAGTACGGGTACTTGCTGGACTCGCATCCGCCGGGCAGGCCAGTGCCCCTGTAGCCGAGCTTGGTGGCCTTCGCCTTCGCGGCGTCGTCCTTGGAGATCTTGCCGAGCTCGGCCATCCGGTCGAGCACGACGTTGCGCCGCTTCAGCAGCTTCTCCTGCTGCTTCCTGCCCAGGTTGGGGTCGGTGGCGTTGGGGTCCTGCACGGCCCCGGCCAGCGTCGCGGCCTGCGGCAGGGTGAGCTGGTCGGCCCTGATGCCGAAGAACCGCTTGGCCGCCGCCTCGACCCCGTAGGCGCTCGCACCGAAGTAGGCGATGTTCAGATACTTCGCCAGGATCTCGTCCTTGGTGTACTTCTTCTCGACCGCCATGGCGTAGCGCAGCTCCTTGAGCTTGCGCGCGTAGCTGGCCTCAAGCGCCTTGTTCTTGGCCGCCTCGGTGTCGGCGGCGTTGAGCAGCACCTGCTTGACGTACTGCTGGGTGATGCTGGAACCGCCCTGGGCGACCCCGCCCGCCTGCAGGTTCTTGGCGAGCGCCCGGATCGTGCCCTCGATGTCGATCGGGCCGTGCTCGTAGAAGCGGTAGTCCTCGATCGAGATGATGGCCGTCTTCATGATCGGGGCGATCTCGTCGAACCCCACGACCTCGCGGTACTGCTCGTAGAAGCGGGCGATCGGCTTGCCCTTGGAGTCTTCGACGACCGTGACTTCGGCCGGGGGCGGCTCCACGAGCTCCTCGGGTGCGAGGTTCATCTCGTTACTCGCTGAGATCAGTCCGAAGCCCGCGCCGCCCACCGCCGGTAGCGCGAGTCCCGCGACCAGCGCGCCCGCCGCCACCCCGGCACCGGCCAGCAGGGCGATCTTCGACAGGGCGCTCGTCTGCTTCTCCACCGGTTCCTGCATGCCCCACAGCCTATGGCGCCCCACGAACCTCCCAGGCCACCAAGAGAAAACCCGCACCTGACGAAAGTCAGGGGTCACCCCTTACTTCGGGCTCCTGACCTGGTGATTCACGGTGTTTAGCGTGACGTTCGTCAACGAGACGATCGGAGCGCGTTGTGTGGCGGAACAGAGGTTCGAGGCGGAGAACGGCGACCACGGCGGTCGCCCTCCTGATGGCCCTGACGACCACGGCGGTCACCGTACCGCCGGCCGCGGCGGTCGCCGCGCGGGAGGCGCGAGCCGTACGGGAGCCGACTCCCGCGGCGATCGAACGGGTGGTCGCCGAGTACGCCGCCAGGACCGGCTACCCGGGCATAGCCACCGCGATCACCCTGGGTGACCGGGTGCTGTACACCGGCGGGTACGGCCACGACTCCTCGGGCGCGGCGGTGACCGCGGCGACGCCGATGCCGGTCGCGTCGGTCAGCAAGTCCTTCACCGCGCTCGCCGTGATGCGGCTGGCCGAGGCGGGCAAGGTGGTCCTGGACGCCCCGGTGCGCGGCTATCTGCCCGGCTTCCGCATCGCCGACCCCCGTGGCGAGCGGATCACCGTACGCCAGTTGCTGGAGCAGACCTCCGGGCTCAGCGACGGCACCTTCCCGGAGAAGAGCCTGCCGCAGCCCGACTCCCCCGCCGACGCCGTGACGCGCACCAGGACGGCGACGCTGGCCGCGGAGCCGGGCACCCGGCACCTCTACACGAACACGAACTACCACCTCGCCGCCCGGCTGGTCGAGGTCGTCACGGGTGAGCCGTTCGCCGAGTACATGCGGCGGCAGGTGTTCGGGCCCGCCGGGATGCGTTCGACGACCACGATCTCCCAGACGCCGCGTGACCTGCCGCCCGGGGTGCGCGAGGGACACCTCTACGCCTACGGGATGTCGGTCCCCGCCCCGGAGCCGAAGCGGTTCGTCGGCGGCTCGGACGGCGTGATCACCACCGCCGAGGACATGGCCGTCTGGCTGATCACGCAGAACAAGGGGGGCGTGGCCCCGAACGGTACCCGGCTGCTGTCCACCGAGGGCGTGCGGACCACGCACACCCCCTCCGACCGGCGCTGGACGTACGGCCTCGGCTGGGACACCGACGCGAGGGGCCGGGTGAGCCACAGCGGCATCTGGTTCACCTACACCGCCCACCAGCTGCTGCTTCCCGGCGGCTACGGCATCGCGGTCATCGGCAACGGCGGCATCGGCCTCGGCAACGAGGGCATCGGCGCGCTGGCGGAGGAGCTGGCCACCCTCGTGACCGGTGGAAGCCCGGAGACCGGTTCCTCGTTGCGGCTGACCATCGACCTGGTGCTGGCCTGCCTCACCCTGCTGAGCCTGGCCCTGGGGGTGCGCAACCTGCGGCGCACCGGACGCTGGGCGGAGCGGTTCGTCTCCCGGCCGTCGTGGCGGCTCCTGCCGAGGCTGCTGCCCCGGCTGTTCCCCCTCGTCCTGCTGGTCCTCCTGCCCCGCCTGCTCGGCATGCTCGCCGGGGGTGGACGGGACCTCACCCACCTGCAGCTGTTCTACTACTCGGTCGCGCTGGTCACCTGGACGGCGGTCGCGGCCCTGTCGAACCTCGCCGTGCTGACCACCCGCGTCGTCGCCCTCGTACGGCTCCGCCGTACCTTTCGTCCCGGCCGGTGACCTCCTGACCGGTGATGTCCTGGGCAGTGATGACCTGGGCAGTGATGACCTGGGCGGTGATGACCTGGATGGCGATGGCCTCGATAGTGTCGGTGTCATGACGAGCTGGATACGCCGGGCGGCGGCGCGTTCGCCCGTCCCGCCGTGGGCGTCCGTCCTGCTCGTGGGGCTGCTGGCCGTCGTCGCCATGTCCCATGACGAGCTGGCCGGGTGGGCATTGGTCGCCGCCCTGCTCGCCCCCGTCGCGGGGGTGGCGTTGCTGGGGCCGTACCCGGTGGCCGCGCTCGGGGTGTGCGCGGTGACGAGCGTCACCGTGGCGCTGAGCATGACCGACAACGTGCCGGTGTGGAGCAGCGCGCTCTGCGTGGCCGTCTTCGTGATCAGTCTGCTGGCCGGGCGCGGGGCGCCGAAGGTGGCTCCCGCTCTGGGCGCGTGCGCGGCCGGGGTGGTGCTCGACGTCGTGTTCGGCCTGGTCAGAGGCGAGGTGTGGGGGGTGGGGGCGCTGCTGCTCGGCCTGACGGTCGCGCTGCCGTGGCTGCTCGGCCGTTCCGCGCACCAGCAGGCCGAACTGGTCGTGGTCACCGCGGAGCGGGCCATGCTCCAGGAACGCGCCCGTATCGCCCACGACATGCACGACACGCTCGGGCACGAGCTGAGCCTGCTCGCGCTGCGCGCCGGGGCCCTTGAGATGGCCTCCGACCTGGACGAACGCCACCGCAGGGCCGCCGCAGAGCTGCGGGAGGGCGCCGGGCTCGCGACCGAGCGCCTGGCCGAGGTCCTCGCCCTGCTGCGCGACGGCGGCCCCGCGCCGCTGAGCCCGGCCCCGGCCCGCGACGCCGAGGACGTGCGGGCCCTCGTCGATCGGGCCTCGGGCGCGGGCCTGCCGGTCTCGCTCGAATGGCACGGCGTAGGGCACCTGCCGCCCGTGGTCGGCCGGGTCGCCCACCGCGTCGTCCAGGAGGCGCTGACCAACGCCGCGAAACACGCCGCCGGGGAGGCCGTGCGAGTACGGCTGGCCACCTCGGACGGCACGACCGTGGTCACCGTCGTCAACCCCCTCCCCCGCCGTGTACGGCGGGGCGCGGGAGGAGGGGCGGGTCTGGCGGCGCTGCGTGAGTACGTCCCGCAGCACGGCGGGACCTTCCGCGCGGGACCGCGCGGCGGGGAGTTCGAGGTCGTGGCCACGCTGCCACACGTGGGGGAGTCATGATCAGGGTGCTGCTGGCCGACGACGACGAGATGGTCAGGGCCGGGGTCGGCGCCATCCTCGCCACCGATCCGGCCATCGAGGTGGTTGCCGAGGCCGGGGACGGGCGGGAGGCCGTCGAGATGGCCCTCGCGCACCGGCCGGACGTCGCCCTGCTCGACATCCGCATGCCCCGGCTCGACGGCCTCTCCGCCGCCGTCGAGATCATCCGTGCGGCCCCCTCGGTCGCCGTCGCCGTGCTCACGACCTTCGGTGAGGACGCCTACCTGACCAGGGCGCTCGACGACGGTGTGCGTGGTTTCCTGCTCAAGTCGGGCAACCCCCGGGAGCTGATCGCCGGGGTGCACGCGGTCGCCGGGGGCGGCGCCTACCTGTCGCCGAGGATGGCCGCGCGGGTGATCGGGGAGCTCCGCTCACCCCGGCTGGGCCGTGCCACGGCGGCCCGTGCCAGAGTCGAGACGCTCACGGAGCGGGAGCGCGACGTGCTCGCCCTGCTCGGCGCCGGGCTGTCCAACGCCCAGATCGCCAGGCGGCTCGGGCTCGTCGAGGGCACGGTCAAGGGGCACGTCAGCGCCATCCTCACCCGTCTCGACCTGCGGAACCGGGTCCAGGCGGCCGTTCTGGCCCACGAGGCGGGCCTGGTCACGGAGTGAGTCTCCCCCTGGCCTCCCTGGCGCGGAAGGCCGCGGTCTTGACGCGGTTCTGGCAGGCGGTGCCGCAGAAGCGGCGGGTGCCGTTGCGGGAGACGTCCACGTAGACGCGGTCGCAGTGCGGGGCCGTACAGACGCCGAGGCGGTCGCGGAACTCGCCGCCCAGCACGATCGCCAGGCCGGTGGCGCAACTGGCCCCCCAGTCGGCGGACACGGTCCCGCCGGGGCCGTGGAAGTGCAGGTGCCAGGGTTCGCCGTCGTGCCGCTGGAGTGAGGGCCGGGCCCGCGTCTCGGTGAGCAGGTCGTTGACCCTCAGGGCGGCGGTGTC
This sequence comes from Streptosporangium sp. NPDC020145, assembly GCF_040631275.1. Classification (NCBI taxonomy): domain Bacteria; kingdom Bacillati; phylum Actinomycetota; class Actinomycetes; order Streptosporangiales; family Streptosporangiaceae; genus Streptosporangium; species Streptosporangium sp. NPDC020145. Next base: position 140,650 of record NZ_JBEXZT010000019.1, read on the forward strand.
GACGTCCTCGGCCGCGACGGCCTCGAAGACCTCGCGCAGTCTGGCCGCGATCCCGGTCAGTTCGGCGGCCTCGTCCTCGGTGAGCCTCTCGTGGTCGGGGTATCCGGCGTCCCGCAGCACCTCGGTGGCCGCGGCGGCGAGGTCGTGGGGCGGCGCGAAGGGACGGCCTCGGGCCTCTCCCGGCGTCAACGCGTTGACCAGTGCGACCGCGATCCGGACGACCCCATCGGTGTGACTGTTGAAATCCACTTGACCGGTTACCTTCTCGCGTTCTAGTTTGTAACTGTCTAAAGCATAGAAGACGGTCACAAGGAGGCCTGTGTGCTCACCTACGATGTCGCACACGAGTGGATCACGCGTTGGGACCGCCAGCAGGAGGGCTACCTGCCCGACCGCGAGGAGCGTTTCATCGCGTTGGTCGACGCCGTCGAGGCGGCGGGCCGTCCCGACCCTCTCGTCCTCGACCTCGGCTGCGGGCCCGGCTCACTGGCCGCCCGAATCCTGGAACGCCTCCCCGAGGCCAGGGTGGTCGCGGTCGACGCCGACCCGCTGCTGCTCGGTCTCGGCCGGGCCGCCTACCCCGATCCGCGCCTCAGGTTCGTCTCCCTCGACCTGCGCGTCCCCGGCTGGAGCGACCTGCTCGGCCTGGACGGGCCCGCCGACGCCGTGGTGAGCACCACGGCGCTGCACTGGATCTCCCCGCAGGACATCGCGAAGGTGTACGCCGAGGTGGCGACCGTACTGCGCCCCGGCGGGCTGCTGCTCAACGGCGACCACCTGGAGACCGACGACACCACCCCGGTCCTGGCCCGGCTCGAACGCGTCGTGCACGACCGGGAGGCCGAGCGCAGGTTCGCCGGGAACCGTCCCGAGGACTGGCGTCAGTGGTGGGACGCGGTCGCCGCCGACCCCGACTTCGCCGAGCTCAACACCGAGCGGGCCACCGCGGGCGCCGACCACCACGGCTCCGAGTCCCCACTGCTGTCCACGCACGTCGACGCGCTGCTGGACGCGGGCTTCGTCGAGGTCGGCTGCCTGTGGCAGCGCGGCCACAACCGTCTCCTGTGCGCCGTACGCGCCTGACCCGCGCCCTCGCGCGCCCCGGACGGCGGGGGGTTCAGCGCTCCGGCTGTCCCTCGTCGGCCCGGTGGACCCTCGTCCAGGTGGCGCCGCACCCGCAGCGGTAGCCCTCGACCAGGTCGCCGGTCTCGGTGACGGCCAGGCCGTCGCTGACACGGACGTGAACGTGAGTGCTCATGGGGCTTTCCTAAGCTTTCCGAGCTTCCCCGTGGCTCTCCCCGGCCTTCCTCCGGCGGTTCCCCGAACGGGGCCGCCGAGCAGGCGGAAGGGGGCTGAGCTGGGCGAACATCCTCACGATACCTTCCCTTGACGGTTCCCTGACCTCCGGGCCCGCCCTCTCGGGAAGCGCTCAGTCGCCGTTGAGGACCTGGGTCACCCACTCCAGCGACCCCGTGTCGAGCACCTCGTCCGCCAGCCGCTTGGCCGAGGCCGTCCGCAGCGCGGCCAGCGAGCTGTCGATCCACGGCTGGACGTTCTGGTGCCCCTGCTCGCGGTACTCGACGGCCTGGACGAGGCATTCGAGCTTGTCGGCGTCACGGGCGCAGACGGCTTCGAGACTGGTCTTCTCCTCGTACTCGGCGACCGCGCCGCGCACCATCCCCGCCACGACCTCGGGCACCCCGCTCACCTGGTCGGCGGTGACCTCCTCGTTCGAGGCCGCCTTCAGATAACGCTTGCCGAGGTAGGGGATGTCGGTGATCCGGGTCTCCTGGGTGTCGTGGAACAGGCTCATGAACGCGGCCCGCTCGGGATTCCCGCCCTCAAGCGCCGCGATCACGCTCGCGATGACCGCCGCCCTGAAGGAGTGGTCGGCGATGCTCTCCGGATCCCGCACCCCCGCGACCAGCCACCCCGTGCGCCGGTACCGCTTGAGCAACCCCATCTCGTACAGCAGCCCCGCCAGACCCGTCAGTTCCTCCGCCATGGCCTCCACCCCCTTCCCAGGATCGTAGAACGCCCCTCCCCCACGACCTAGGACATCTTGACCGTCGTACGCTCGCTGTAGCGTGTCGGGAACGTACCGTCGAAAGGACCCGGGGCCATGGGCGACGATCTCCACGATCTCCACGCGCAGGCGATCGACGTCTTCGTCGAGGCCACCGCCACCTCCGACCCCGAGCGTCGCGCCACCCTCCTGAGCCGTGCGGTGAGCGCCGACGTCGTCTTCTGGGGACCGCTCGGCCGGGGTGCCGGCCGTGAGGCCGTCAACGACTTCATCACCGAGGTCGTCCACGGCCACCCCGCCGGGCCGGGGCGCCTCGTCAGGACGACCCGGGTGGACGCCCCGGGAGAGTGGGCGAGGTTCGGCTGGCGCTACGAGACGGCCGACGGCGAGACCGTGCTGTCCGGCACGGACGTCGTCCACGTGACCACCGCCGGAGACATCGACGAGATCATCGTCTTCGCGGGCCCCCTGACCTGACAGCCTTCGCCGTACGGCGGGCACCTCGGAAAACGGCTGATCGCCGCCGTGGGGGGTGTCGGCGGCGATCAGGGTCACAGGGGGCCTCGGATCACTCCGTGAAGGTCACCGTGGCGTACAGGTAACGGGTCTTGCCGTTCTCGTCACCGCTGTGCGAACGGCCGACGATGACCTGGTTGTAGCCGGCCTGCGCGTTGTGGTTGCTCTCCTTGTACTCACCGCTCCAGGTCAGGTTGGTCAGCCGCACCTGACGGCCCTGCCAGTACAGGGCGCCGGTGCGGTAGCGCGTCATGCCGTTCTCGTCACCGGTGTGCCACCTGCCGACGAGCGCCTGGTCCGTGGGGGCGATGTAGCTGGACTTGCTCTCCCGCTGGCTGGCGGTCCAGTCTCCCGAGTGCACCTCGACCTGCTCGCCGTTGATGAAGATCCAGCTGCAGTAGTACGTGGTCCTGGTGTTCTCGTCACCGATGTGCGAACGACCGGTGAGCACCTGGTTCGCCGGGCAGTCGAAGGCGTCCGCCCGTTCCAGCACGGTCTCCTGGTAGATGCGCTCGACCTTGATCGTCGCGGCCGAGGCGGGAGAGGCCATGGTCAGCGCCGCCGCGGCGGCGGCCGCCACCACGGGTACGGCCCTGCCGTACGTCCTCGTCTTCATCTTCTCGGTTCCCTTCTGCGTGCGTTTGCGGCCGAAAGGCGGGACACGGATCACGGTGCGGCACGGACCCGCGTGAACCTGCGCGGAACCGCGCGGCCTCGTACGGACCCGCACGGCCTGTGCGATGACGGCCACAGGACCCGTCTCCCGCCGGGATGGCCCGATCACCTCGGCGACCGGGCCGACGATGGGCGGATCAGCCCTCGAAGGTCACAAGGGCGTGCTGGTAGCGGGTCTTGCCGTTCTCGTCACCGCTGTGCGAACGGCCCACGAGGACCCGGTTGTAGTCCGCCTGGAAGGTGTGCCTGCTCTCCTTGAGGTCGCCGCTCCAGACGGCGCCGGTGAGCCGTACCGGACGGCCCTGCCAGGACAGCGTGGCGGTGCGGTAGCGCGTGGTGCCGTTCTCGTCACCGGTGTGCGAACGGCCGACGAGCGCCTGGTCCGCCGGGGCGCTGTAGCTGGACCTGCTCTCCTTCTGGCCGGGGGTCCAGTCCCCGAGGGACACCCGGACCTGCTCGCCGTTGATGAGGATCCAGCTGCAGTAGTACGTGGTCCAGGCGTTCTCGTCACCGGTGTGCGAACGGCCGGTGAGCACCTGGTTCGTCGGGCAGGTGAACTGCGTGCCCCACTCCGGCACGTTCTCGGAGTAGGCCCGCTCGACCCTGATCGTCACCGCCGCGGTGGACGCGGCCGAGGCGGGAGAGGCGACGGTCAGTGCCGCCACCGCGGCGGTCGCCGCCACAAGGGGCACGACCCTGCCATACGTCCTCATCTTCATCTCCATCGGTTCCCTTCTGCGTGCGATCACATTCAGAGAGGCGGCGCGGTGAAGATCAATTTTTGGTCGTACCCCGGGTGAAGATCGTCCCCCTGGGAGGTGATCCACCGGTCCCGCTCGCGGCCTACCGAGGATCCCCCTGACTGTTGACGACGCCCCCGCGCCCGTCAGCGTCCGGGCATCCGCGTCGGCATCCACGGGTGACGCAACGCCATGACGGTGCCCCTCACGATGGCCTCCTTGTAGACGGCGGCCGTCCGCCCGGTGAGCACCATCTCGACCGGGCTGTCGTCCCCGCGCACGAACTGGATCAGACCGTCGTCGCGGCCCAGGCTGACGCACTGGTTGGCGTACCTGAAGCGCACCGGATCGGGCGTCCGCCCCGCCAGACGCGCGGTGATCGCCCGTACGGCCTGCTGGGCCACCGGAAGCCCCGTCGCGCAGGCCATCCGCAACTCCACGCCGTCGGCCGTGCGCACGGCCGCCGCGTCGCCGATGCCGTACACCTCCCGGTGCGAGACCGAGCGGAGCGTCGGGTCCACCAGCATGCGCCCGTCGTCGTCGACGGAGAACCCGGCCTGGCGCGCCAGCTCGGGAACCCGGAAGCCGGTCGTCCAGATCGTGACGTCGGCACCGAGCCGCTCTCCACCCTCCAGCGTGACGTGGTCGTCGTGCACCTCGGCCACCCTGGCGTGCTCGCGCACCTCGACGGCGAGACGGCCGAAGGCCGCGTTGAGGTGCCGTTGGGCCCGCCGCGACAGCGCGCCGCCCAACGCCCCCTCGGTGACCAGCCGTACCTTCACCTCCGGCAGGCACTCCGCCAGTTCGGCCGCCGTCTCGATGCCGGTGAGCCCGCCCCCGACGACGACCGCGGTGCCGCCGTCCCGCAGCCGAGCCCTGAGCCGCTCGGCCTGGTCGAGGGTGGCGACGGTGTGGGCGTGCTCGGCCGCTCCGGGCACCGGGCTCAGGTCGGCCTGGCTCCCCAGCGCGTAGACGAGTGTGTCGTAGCCGATCTCCGGGGCGTGCGCCGGCCGTACCGTCCGGGTGTCGGCGTCGATCCCGGTCACCGTGTCGACGACCAGCTCGACCCCGGTGCCCGCGAGCAGGTCGGCCAGCGGCAGGTCACGAAGACGCTGACCGGTGACGAGCTGGTGCAGCCGTACCCGCTCCACGAAGTGGTCCCGCCGGTTGACCAGGGTGACCCTGGTCCCCTTCTGTCGCGCCGCCAGCTTGGCTGCGACCAGCCCCGCGTACCCCGCTCCGAGAACCACGATGTGATGGGTCATCTGTCTCTCCCTTTCTCGCCCGCTGAGAACCGGTCAGGGGCCGGGAACGTGACGTGAACTGCGTCACACCGCCCGAGCTGGGCGTGACCTGGGGCGATGACGGCCTGGGCGGCCGCCCCGCGCTCTCTCCGCCACGGAGGTCGAGCGCCTGCGGGCACGGCCGGTGACGGCGGCCCGTGCCGGACGCGCCAGGCGCCGACCGACGTCATACGGCGGGACCTGGGCTTTCGCCAGCCTGCAAAATCGTGACTTTACGGAATGTCAAAAACACTCCACAATCACCGCGGGGGGACAAACGCCAAAAGACGATTCGACAGGGACATCATGCAAATCGGCAGACGATCCTCCGGGACGGTCCTCCTCAGCCTCGGGTTTCTCACGGTGGCGTTACTGACGGCCATGCTGGCGATCAGCATGGCCGCCGCCCCATGGGGGGGCATCGCCCACGCGTCCACTCCCAGCCCCAGCCCCACGAGCACGCAGACCAATCCCGGCTCCCCGACGCGCCCTGTCGGCCTGTGGCACTGCCCGGTGCCACTCGCCCCCGTCACCCAGACCGGCTACGCCTCCATCTGCTGGAGTGCCTCGTCGGACGAAAGCGGGGGCGTCATCTACGACGTGTACCGCCTGGACGTCGACGGCTTCGTCCTCGCCGCCACCACGACCTACCCGAGCAGCGTCGTCTCCGGCGAGTTGAACCGCCGGTACACGCTGTACGTCGTGGCCAGGGACGCGGAGGGGAACGTCAGCCCGCCGTCCGAACTGATCACGGTGCCGGCGCTGACCGGGATGACCCCGTCGCCCTCGCCGTCCCCGAAGCCCGGCGACCGCGTGCCGCCGAGCCGGCCGACCGGCCTGCAGGACGCCTGCCTGCAGGACTACCGGGGCGCCACGTTCTGCTGGCAGCCCTCGACCGACAACGTCGGGGTCAAGGAGTACGACGTCTACCGTGAGAACCCCTCGGCCTACGACAGGGTCGGTACGATCTCGTCCTCCGGCGTCCTGAACTTCGCCGAGTCCGACGTGGTCGTCGGGCGGCGCTACAACTACTTCGTGGTCGCCCAGGACGAGGCCGGCAACCTCAGCGAGCCGTCCTCCATGCTGTCCGTCCTGGCCAGGGAGGGCTTCCCCACCCCGACCCCGACGTGCACGGTCTCCTACCGCGCGGCGACGTGGAGCTCGACACTGAACGCGGAGATCAACGTGCGGAACATCGGCACGACCCCGATCGACGGCTGGACGCTGTCGGTCGACTACCCGGCGTCGTCCGCGCAGCTCACCTCGGGCTGGTCCGCGGACTGGACCCAGAACGGCTCGCGGATCAGCGGCACGAACAAGCAGTGGAACAAGGTCGTCAACCCCGGTTCGACGACCCAGATCGGGTTCGCCGCCTCCTACAGCGGCACCCAGCCCGCCCCCCTGAGGTTCGCCCTCAACGGCAGGCTCTGCTCCGTCGAATAACGACCACCTGACGAGAACGGGTCCACGGGATCGGCGCAATCGCCCGTGGGCCCGTTCCTCTTCTCCGGGGCCGGGGAAACCCGGCCGACGCCGCGGACGAACGTGTCACGACTTTTCGTCGGCGGCTGAGAAAACGCCGAAGGCGTGACCGCGCGAAGAAACCCCTCGCCGAAAAAAGCCCAGGCTCAATTGAACGCGGAACGAACCAGGTGAACCCGGGCCGGAATTCGGCGCTTTCCGCCCACACAGAAACCCCTGCCGATCGGCCTTGAACAGTCCGGGCCTGGTGATCTCACGGCCTGACGCCTTCGGGGAATCCGGTCCAGCGCAGGTCAGGCGGGAGGTGGCTCATGTCGTTGAACATCACGATCGTCGGTGGCAGGCCGTCGCGGTACTCGATGACCGTCAGGGCGGTGTTGGCGCTGTTCAGCCCGAGCCACCGCGACGGCGGCGCGTCCAGCGCGTGCCGTACCAGCCACGCGATCGGATAGGCGTGCGTCACCAGGACCTCGTGGGTGGACCTCGGAGCCCTCGCGGCCGAGCCGGTGACCTTCGCGAACCGGGCGACCAGGGCCTCGGCGAGGCTCTGGCCGGAGGCCGCCTCGGCATCGTCGTAGCCGTCGAAGAAGCCGGCCCAGGACGGAGGCGTCTCGGCCGCGGTGGGAACGTAGGGCACATGGTCGACGAGTTCGGCGGCCTCGATCACCGGCACGCCCGGTAGACGACGGGCGAGTTCACGCGCGCTCGCCACGGCACGCGGTAGCGGAGAGTGCCACACGACGTCGACCGGTACACCCGCGAGCCGTTCGCCCAGCAGGCCCACCTGCCGACGCCCGGTGTCGGTGAGTTCCCCGAACGCGTCGGCCGCGCCGTGACGCACGAGGTAGAGGTGTCTGGTCGTCATGCGTGGTCAGGGGCGGGGGCCCCGTCTCCTCTCGGACGGAGGTGGTCGGCCGTGACGGTTCCGGCGGTGCCGTCGACGGTGATGACGGCGCCGTCGCGGAGCCTGTTCGTCGCGTCAGGAACGCCGAGGACGGCGGGGATGCCGTGTTCTCTGGCGACGATCGCGGCGTGGGAGAGCACGCCTCCCGTCTCGGTGACGACTCCCGCGGCGACGCGCAGCAGCGGCGTCCAGGCGGGGTCGGTGAAGGGGCAGACGAGGATGTCCCCCGGGCTCACCCGCGCGAAGTCGCCGAAACCACGGACGATCCTCGCGGTGCCGGTCACGGTCCCGTGGCTGCCCGGCGTCCCGGCGAGCCCGGTGGCCGTGACGTCCAAGGCACCGGAGAGGGGTGGCGGGAGCGCGGCGGTGACCGGCCGTGCCTGCAGAATCCAGACGCGGCCGTCGGCGATCGCCCACTCGACGTCCTGCGGGCCGCCGAGCACGGCGGCGATCCGTTCGCCCAGCTCGGCCAGCCGCGTGGCGGTCGCGTCGTCGATCACCGGCCGGTCCCGGGCGGCGACGGGCACGTCGTGGACGACGAGCCGCGTGCCCCTCCGGTCAAGACGCCGCCGTTTGTCCGCGACGGTACGGATGACCGACCCGTCCCTGGAGACACGGTAGGCGTCAGGGGTGACCCTGCCCTCGACGACACTGGGGCCGAGACCCCAGGACGCCTCGATCCGGGTCACGTCGTCCGGACCCGCGGGAGTGAACATGACCCCGGACACCTCGGCGTCCAGGTGGCGTTGGACGATGACGGCCATCAGAAGGTCGTCGCAGCCGGAGCCGGCCCGGTAGGCGACGGCACGCGGGGAGAACAACGAGGCCCAGCAGGCTCCTACGGCTTCGGCGACCTCGTCGGGTCCGTGCACGGCGAGGAAGCTCTCGTGCTGACCGGCGGCCGACGCCTGACCGGTGTCCTCCTTCGCCGCCGATGACCGTACGGCCACGGACGGCTCGCCGAGTTCGTCCAACGCGCGCCCCAGCGCGTCGATCACGGCGGCGGGAACCGGGCGGGCCCCGATCTCCTGCCGCGCCGCGTCGGCGCCGCCCGGTCCGGCCGCGAGGTAGGCGGCGAACGGGACGACGAAGCCGTCGGGAACCGGCAGACCCGCCCTGAGCAACGCGCCGAGCGCACCGGCCTTGCCCCCGCAGGTGTCGGCGACGGCCTCCCCAAGGGAAACGATCATCCGCTTCGCCCTTCAACATAACATTGACAACAATTTGTTGATTGTGCATGCTGGGACGCATGTCACGCAAGGACGACATCGCCTCCGGCGCGCACGCCGACCACGCCCAGGCCGGGCGTGAGCGGGACGCGCGTGAGCGGCTTCTTGACCTGGGCGCGAACGAGCTCGACGCCCGTCCGTGGCGTCCCCCGCCCGCCCCGCTGTCGGCGGTCGACCTCGTGCAGTTCGCCGTCTGGCGCAACGCCGACCTGGACCCGGAGGGCATCCTGGACGCGCTCGCCCTCCTGCCCGCCGCACGAGCCGAGGTCGAAGGGCTCGAATCCGCCCTGCTGTTCATCGCCAGAAGCGCGGGCCTGACCTGGGCGCAGATGGCGCACGTGATGGGGTTCAACTCCCCGCAGGCATGCCAGCAGCACTACACCCGCCTGACCGCACGACAGGACACCGGCTCATGACACACGACTCCTCGCCCGACCTCCTGATCCTGCACGCCGTACGCGTCACCGGGTTCGCGGACACCCCGGTGATCGCCCGCCGGTACGGGCTCGACACGGCCACGGCGGAAGAGGTGCTACGCGAGGCCGAGAGCCGTGGCTGGGTCGAGCACACCTCCTTCGCCGACACCAGAGGCTGGTCGTTGACCGAACCCGGCCGGGCCGAGAACGAGCGCCGGCTCGCGGCCGAACTCACCCTCGCGGGCGCCGCCGACGAGGTCCGAGACGTCCACCGCAGGTTCCTCCCGCTGAACGCTCTCCTGCTGCAGGCCTGCACCGACTGGCAACTCCGGCCCGCCGCCAACGATCGGCTCGCCGTCAACGACCACTCCGACCCCACCTGGGACGCCGGAGTCCTCCACGAACTCGCCTGCGTCGGCCGGGCGCTCACCCCGCTCGTGGGCCGGCTCGGTCACGTCCTCACGCGGTTCCGCGGATACGACACACGTTTCGCCGCGGCCCTGACACGCGCACAGGCGGGGGACGGCGCCTGGGTCGACCGCACCGACGTGGACTCCTGCCACCGTGTCTGGTTCGAACTCCACGAGGACCTCATCGCCACCCTCGGCCTCACCCGCCACGCCCAGCCCTGACCCGCCGTACGGTGCCCACCTGGATCACCCACGGATCGGCGATCCCGCAGCGGCGAGACGACCGGCTTCGCGAATCACCGTCCAGGCCGAGACGCCGAACCTCTTCAGCGGTCCTGCCACCTGGGCGACTTCTCATCCGCAGCGGACGCATCACGACCTGCGGTGCCTTGACTTGAGATAGTCGTTCACCCACTTCTTGCTGCTGCGCCACATCCCGTCGTCGCCCTTGACCGCACGCAGGCGCCCCCGTGCGGCAGCCACCCGGAGGGCGTTCTCGGTGACGTCGCGTGTCGCGAGGGCGGGCAGGGGGACGAGCTTGACCGGACCGGCCATCGCCGGCATGACAAAGCGATACAGATTCGTCGTCACGCTGCGTGCGACGAGTTCACCCAACGGGCCGAACTCGTCATTGTCGGCTCGGCGCATCGCCTGCAGATACTTGTCACGGTCGCGCTTGTAGATGATCGCCGGTGGATAGCCGATCCTGCCGAGTACCAAGTTGAGCACCAAACGGCCCGTCCGCCCGTTGCCGTCAAGGAACGGATGTATCTGCTCGAACCGATTGTGAACATGTGCCAAGCGTTCGGGGAGGGGCTCCTCGGACTCACCGCGGAGGCCATCGACGATCTTCACCCAGTCCCGCATCCGGGAGTCGACCTCCGGCCATGACGGCGGCTTCATACCCCCGGGGAACTTGGCGATCTCATGTCGCCGGAAGTTCCCCGGGCCTTCGGCAGGAGTGGCGTGCGGGTGAGGGTCCACAGCCCACACGAGCGACATGGCGGTGTGATGTATCGCCGAATCTCCTGGAGCGTGATGAGATCTCCGTTCTGCCAGTCTCCCGGCTCCAGCGCCTGCCCGTACACCCACTTCGCGGCGTCGCCGTACCCCCTCACCTCCGTGTAGTCCCTGAGAGGCTTCGCGCCCACCGCCCGGCCCTCCTCAAGGAGCTTCTCCACCTCCTGCAACACGAGCGTGTTGCCCTCGATCGCAGTGCTGTTGTGAGCCTCCTGGTGCCAGATGTCAGACCAGATGTCCTCCGCCTCAGCAGGCGAAGGCAGCCCGCCCAGACGGTCACGAAGCTCTCGAACGGCCTCGTCGAGACGCTGGCACACAGTCGCCCTGGACGGTCTGCCCGGTCCTGACACCGGCTCTCCCATGATTTTGTTCGGCTGAGTCGATGTAACCCAAACAAAACCAACCCGCCTTGTTCGCTCCGGCCGAAGAGATCGAACCGAACAACTTACCGACGGGGCGGCACCGCGGCCGAGCCTCCACCCCGAGCACAGACCCCTACGCCCGGCGAATGAACCGCTCCCTCCGAAGACCATGAACGACAGCAGCGGGCAGCGGCCGACCTTGGTAAGGCATCGCCGATGACACGCGGAACCTAGGAGTTGTCTCAAAGTGAGGTCAGCAGCCAGTCGTTGATGATGGCGATGTGAAGGCTGGCCTCGTAACGGGCGGCGAGTTTGTCGTAGCGGGTGGCGGCGCCGCGATGGCGTTTGAGCCGGTTGATGCCGCATTCGACGG
>NZ_JBEXZT010000020.1:0-151678 GCF_040631275.1 Streptosporangium sp. NPDC020145
CGCAATCACGAAGGATCACGCGATGGCCGTCCTCATTCACGGCGCCACGCCATCTAGCTGGGGAAACTCATACACCACGTCCGTGGACGCAACCCCGGTGAGGGTGGTTCGTGGGGTGCCGTCGGCTTCCCAGGTTCGTACGGTTCCGTCGTGGGAGGCGCTGGCCAGCCAGGAGCCGTCAGAGGAGATCGCCACCGCGTTCACTCCACCGATGTGGCCGGTCAGGGTGGCTCGCCAATGACCGTCGACTCCCCAGGTTCGCACCGCTCCGTCCTGGGAGGCGCTGGCCAGCCAGGAGCCGTCAGAGGAGATCGCCACCGCGTTCACTCCGCCGATGCGGCCGGTCAGATTCCGGCTCGGGACAGAGTCGCCATTTTCCAGCATGGGCGGCAGCGGAAAAAGCACAGGATCGGTAAGAGAATATCGATGCCTGATCTGGTCCCGTAGATGGGGAAGAACGCTGAGGTGGGCCAGCCGATTGCTCCTGCTCAGTTTCGGCGATTCGAATGTGCCCAGCAGATGCCCAACCCGAGCGATCAGACGATGTGTGTCCGCCGCCTCGGCCGATTCGCAGCGGGTCAGATCGGTTTCCAGAGCCAACGGGCCTGCCTGGTCGAGTCTGGCCAGAATCCACCGGACGTCACTCACCAGAAGACCCAACTCCGCCTTACACCGTCCCTCACCAAGGTGGTAGGCCAGGTGATCCCACAGGAAGTGTTCCGCCGGGAGCCGCCACCACGCCCAGCCCCCGTTGTTCTCTTCGCCGTCGGCACCATTGCGGATCAGTGAGCGTGCCTCGCCGATCAACAACTGGTTCGTCGCCATCTGACGATGAGGGCCCAGGCCATGTTCGGAGTGGGCAAATGCCCTCACAACGTCGTGCAGTGCTATGACCCGTTTGTTTCCGCCAACCCAGCGTAATGACAGCAGGGATAATCCGACCAGATCCTCACAGAGCCGATGTGACTGTTCGACGTTCAACCCCGCCGTCGCCTGCCACAACAGCGTCACCATCTCCAGGGGGATGTCGATGTCCTCGGCGAAGATCCCCAGCTCCAGGAACCGTTCCCGCTGATCGTTGTCCAGGGCCTCCAGGCTGTAGTCGATCGTGGCCTTGACCGCGGTCTCCCGCTGGCCGCTGTCGGTGATGTCCAGTGCCGCCGGACCGGCTCGGCGCAATCTGTCAACGACCTGCTCAGCGGCCACGTTCACCGCGGCGCCTCGCTCCACGTCCTCCAGCAGACGGGCGTTGACCAAGGTCAGCAGCAGCGGCCATCCGCCCGCCACCTCCAGCAGTCGCCACCGCAGTTTCGGATGCATGGCCGGCAGGTCGCGGCCCAGCAACTGCGCCGCCACGGCGGGCGTCATCGCGTTCACTTCGATCTTGACCGAGCCAGGCGGCAGCGTCCGCGGCCGGTGGGTGGTGACCAGCAACCGTGACTGTCCCGCCACCGACAGGAACGGCTCAAGCTGGGCGCGGGTCCAGACATCGTCGACCACCAGCAACGTCCGCCCCTGCTCGGCCAACAGATCCGCCAGGTGATGGGACAGCTGTCTGACATCGGTGATCTGCGGGCGTTTTCCGGACACCGTTTCGCAGATACTGCCGACCAGTTCGGCGCCCTCGGCGCCGGTGCAGTCCTGTCCGAGGGTCACCCACACGATTCCACCGGTGAAGTGCCTGCGCACCCGACGGTCGTGGCAGGCCGCCACCGCCAATGACGTCTTGCCGAACCCGCCGGCTCCCCACAGAGCGGTCGTCCCTCCCGCCGCACCGGTCAGCTCCCGTACCACCACGTCCAGTTCGTCGCGAGACACCCACCCAGGCGGCTTGGGCTGAACCTGGAACGGCGTCCCGTTGACACGCCGGTCGGCCAGCCGAGGAACCAGCCAGGTCAACAACACCGCCACGAAACTCGCCACGACCAGGCTGATGATCCAGATCGTATGGTGGTCGGTCACCATCGAGGGCAGGTAGTCACTGACCACATTGACCGGCAGGCCTACCGCGATAGTGAGAACGACAAGTGTCCCCGTGGCCGCCTCCGCGGCATGCTTGTTACGACTCTCACGACTGTTGCGACGAGCCATACTCCACCTCGACGATGGCGGCCCCCGTCCGGCCAGGCATCTGATTTCGGCTCCCAACATATCCAGCCGGAAGCTTCTGGAGGGAGCGATTCGCGAGAGCCGCAAAACAATGTCGACTGTTATCCATGAATCTGGAGCATGGCCGGAAGCTTTTCCGGCGTGGGTTTTCCAGCGGTGACGTGGCGCGGCCGCCTAACTGTGGCAGGCGATCGACGGACCGGGATTCCAGAGGTATTCAGAGCCGTTCCACTCTGTCCGATATTAGGCCGTCTGTGCCTTTAATCCCCAGGATCGCGAGAAGGTCGATCCCCGGCCTGGTAGTACCATTCCAAGAGATTCTTCGACCAGGCGAGACCGTTCGGAGTTCGAATTCCGCGTTTCGCGGCGATCCCTTTCCCGTACCGGTGTGGAACCGCGCTCAGATCGACGTACGGCCTGCGGACCCGGAGCGCCCCGCGGGAACTCTCACGTCCGATCACCCGACGCGCATTGACCCCCGCTGTCCCAACAGCCGAGTAATAGCATCCGGGCATGGACACGTCGTCTGATCTCGACCGCGCGTTGGAGAATCTCTACGCGGCCTTCTCCCCGTATCCGCTTCCAGCCAAGATCGACGTGTGCTACCACTGTGTGTCCGAGGAGCAGGTTCGCGCCACGCGCGAGGCACCCCTGCGGACGCTCACCGCGTCCGTGTTGGGACCGTACGCCAACAACGCCATGTCCACCTGGGGTGAGGAAGGCGAGTTCAAGCACTTTCTTCCTCGGCTCCTTGAGCTGCTCATCATGGAAGAACTCAACGGCTTCCTGTACGCGGACATCACGATGATGAGAATCGGCAACGCGTGGAAAAGCTGGAGGCGGCCGGAGCGGGAGGCGATCGTCGCCGTCTGCGACGCATGGTGGCGTCACACTCTGAACCACTATCCGCGCGGCGTCGACGTCATGATGATGATCGAGGCCCTCGCCGATGATCTGGGATTGGACCTGGCTCCGTACCTGGCCGAGTGGGAGTCGAACAGCACCGAGGCCGCGGCCCGCCACATGGCGTGGCTCATGAACGACTTCACCAGCAGCGTCGCCCACGACATCGAGTGGTACGCGCTCCTGACCGACTGGATCACCGGGCCGACACCTGCGACGATCATGGAACGCGCGTTCTTCGCCACCGGCTCGCCGAAAGTGCTCCAGGAACTCTTCGACGGACTCGAAAACCACCGCCTCTGGCGCGAGCACTGAGGCAGGCGCCTCGGACACGGATGCGAGCCACGATCGGGCATCGTCCACCCCTTGTCACGGACTGACCACCAAGGCCTGTTGGCCAGGAAGAAAGAGAGCACCTTTGAACGGCGACGTCACCATGCGGGCCCGGCGGGCCGTGAGCCGATACTTCGAGATGTGGAACACGGGTGACTCCTCGACGGCCGCCGAGATCCTGAGCCCCGACTGGATCGACCACGCCCATCCGGAGGTGGTCGGCGTCCAGGGAGTGCGCGAGGCGATCGAGCGGATCCGCACGGCACAGCCCGACCTGAGGTTCCAGATCGACGCCGTTCTCGGCGAGGGCGACCTCGTCGCCGCCGTTGGAGGCGTCGACGGGGCCGCACCCGGGCTGATCTGGCTTGTCCGGACGCACGACGGCAAGCTCGTCGAGATGTGGACCTACCGCGACAGCGGTGACCGCGGAAGGGCCGGAAATCCTGAACCTCTCGAAGAAGATTCGGCGTCCCGGCCCTCGCCGTGAGCCGGTTTCCGCCGGCGGTCAGCCGGAGGACGAACCGTTCGGCGCTTGACGGAAACGCCTCAGGTCCCGGCGGCTGTGGCGGTAGCGCAGGGTCGCCCGGTCGCCGTCAAGGATCAACGTCACATGCCTGATCAACGGGCCGCCGTGGCTGGGACGCAGGCGCAGGCGCAGTGTCTTCATGCGAAGGATCGGCCAGATCGGCCCGTTGTTCACGACCGCCTCCCACGCGGCCACCAGAACCGGCCGTATCTCCTCGAAACCTGGCAGGGGCCGTACCTCGCAATACGTGTGAGGAAAGTCGTCACCGGTCACCTCCAACTCCGCGACCGGCCTGCGTCCTCGTAACAGCACGAAAACCGTCATCGGGAATCCTCCAGACTCAAGCTCTCCCGCACGAGCGACGACCACCCGCCGGGGTCCTGCCTCGTCGGGACGATCGTGTCTCGTGACGGCCAGGACGACCACCGTCGAGAGCAGTACGGCCCCGCCGAGCAGGGCCAGGGCCGTGAGGCGCTCGCCGAGGAGGCACACCGCGATGACGGCCGCCGCCAGCGGCTCCACAAGCGTGACGATCGAGGCCGTGGTCGCGGGCACCGTCCGCAGCCCCGTGAAGAACAACCCGTACGCCAGGGCGCTGGGGAACAGCCCCAGGTAGGCCAGGAGGGCGCCGACCGTCATGGGGGCGCCCCGCTCGGGCAGGATCCCCAGGGCCAGCGCGAAGGGCAGCAGGCACACCGACCCGATGGCGAATCCGACCAGCGCGTTCCCGACAGGGTCGTCGCCGCCCTCCTCGGATCCGATCACCTGGCTGAGCAGTGTGGTGCCCGCGTATCCGACGGCGGACAGCAGTGCCAGCCCCACGCCGAGGAGAGGGGCGCGGGCCGCCGAGCCGGTGGCCGGGTCTCCTCCGAACACCAGCGCCGTCAGGCCGGCCAGCGCCACGACGATGACCAGGACCTTTCGGCCGCCGAGGCGCTCGGCCAGCCACAGCCGGGCGCCCAGGGCGACGAGAACCGGTCCGAATCCCAGGGTCACCACGGTGGCGACGGCGACACCGGCGAAGTTCACGGAGGCGAAGTAGGCCGTCTGGTAGACGGCCATTCCGGCGCCGGTCACGGTGAACCGCCACAGGCCTGACCTCAACCGGCCGACGAGGGAGGGGACACCCGGGGGGCGCGTCAGCGGCCAGGCCAAGGCGAGCGCGGCGGTGCCGCCGAAGAAGCGCCAGAACGACACCGTCAGCGGGTCGAGCCCGCTGGTCGAGTGGAGCACGGCGGCGACGACGCCGCCCGTTCCCCACGCGACGGCCGCCACGGCGATGTAGAACACGGCTCTGCCGATCGGCAGAGGACCTGAGTGAAGCACGATCATCTCCAGGGATCGCTGTCTCGACGGAATCCTCGGTCGCGGACAGCGAAGAGACACCCGGGTGTGATCAGCCGGGTGTGGAGACGCCGCCCGCTAGTGGGCGGGCGGCGGGGAGACGATCAAGTACATGACGGTGACTCTAACGCCTGCCGGTCAGCGGGCCGACGGGGTGGTCCGCATCCGATGACCACGGGCCGCCGACGCCGCACGGCTGACTGCTCGCGTCGTGGTGGGCCGGTGGTTCGTATTCGATGACCACGTGGCGCCGGGGTGGGTCAACGGTGGTCCGTACCCGAAGAACACGGATCGGATACGGACCACCGCGAAGCGTGAACCGGTCAGGGCATGGGACAGCCTCACGACCCGCCTCGCCGTACGAGGATCCGCGACGGCCTGACGATCGCGGGTGCGTCAGTTCGCGACGCGACCCTTCCAGGTGGGGTCGTCGACCGGGACGCACGGTCCGACCTGGCCGGTGATCAGGGACGCGGTCAGGCGCCACAGCATCTCGTACTTCTTCGTCTCGGCCGTCTCCTCCTGGTCGCCGGTGAACTCCAGCACCAGGGTCTGGTCCTGGCCGATGAGCAGGGGGTTGATGTCCAGGCCGCCCTTGACGATGCGGGCGGCCGCGTCGGCATCCGGCCCCATGGCCTTACCGTCGACCTTGCCCCTGCCCTTCTCGCACTGCTTGCCCGGGGGCAGGTAGCTGACGTCGGCCCGGACACCGGCCTCGTTCAGGTCCCGCTCCAGCTGGTCGACGTCCTTGAACTCGTGGATCTGCACGTTGACCGTGCCGTCGGCCTTCTTGTTCACGGCGTAGGCGGGTGTTCCCGTCCCGGTCAGCACGGGAATCGCGACCGCCGCCGCTCCGGCGACGAGAACCGCCGCGCCACCGGCGAACAACCGGCGGGTGAGGCGGCGGCGCCGTTCGGCGCGGTCCATGATCTCGGCCTTGAGGTCCATAAGCAGCTGCTCCTCGTATCTCATCCTGATGCTCCACTCATGACGAAGGGCAGGTTCCGCAGTGTCCGGCGGGCTCGGTGCAGGCGCACCTTGGCGGTGCTCTGCCGGATGCCGAGGGCGAGCGCGGCCTCCGTGACCGTGAGCTGGTCGACGACGACCAGTTCCAGTACCGCGCGCTCCCCCTTCGGCAACTCGGCCATGGCCGTGAACATCCGCCTGGCCTCCCGCTCGGCGTCTATGCGCTCCTCCAACGCGGCGACGTCGTCGGTGTCCAGATGACGACGTCCGCCGACCCGGTCCGTCAGCTGGTGCTGCCTGTACGCCCGGCGTCGTTCGGCTGAGATCGTCTTGCGGGCCACCCCGTACAGCCAGGCGATCTCGGAACCCAGGTCGGCCCGGTAGGTGTGGGCCGAGTCGAGGACGGCCACGAACACCTCGGCCACGAGATCGGCCACGGTGTGCGGGTCGTCGACGCGACGGGCGAGGAAGCGGGTGACCGCATCGACATGTCGCCGATAGAAGGCGTCGAACGCCACAGGATCTGTGGCGATCTTCGCCTGTTTGCGAAGCACCGGTCATGCTCCCTTCGTCGATTCGTCCCTGCTTGGTGAGAATCGAGAAGAAGGGTTACATCCGCAGGTCACAGACTCGCCGAACTTCCTCTCGTCGATCCTGCCGGGGCATGACGATGAGGGCATGCGGAGACGCGTCCTCACCCAGGCGGGCCTCGCCCTGTTCGTCGGCGCCATGGCGGGCATGCTCCTCTACTTCTGGCGGACCGACCTGGAGACGGCCGACCAGCGGGCCAGCGTGCTCGGTCTGTTCGTCGCCGTGGCCGGTCTCGCCCTGACGGTCCACGGAACGCTCCGCGACCGCCGTACCCCGGCGTCCTCGCTGGTCACCGGGGAGACCGTCCGGGCGGCCAGGGAGGCGCTCGGGCTGCTGGTCGCCGAGCAGTGGCGCGAGGAGTCACGGGTCCGCTCGCTGAGCGACCCGCACCCGATCCCCGTCCGCTGGCGGCTGACCGACGACGCCGGGTTGATGGACCATCCGCACCTGGTCGGGCCGGAGCCGCTGAGGTTCACCGTCTCCAGCGGTCAGGGGGCCGATCTGGCCCAGGCCTTCAGGAAACTGCACCGGCGGCGGCTGGTCATCACCGGCGGGCCGGGCAGTGGCAAGACCACCCTGGCCGTGCGGCTGCTGCTGGAGTTGCTCGACTCCGCCGCTCCCGGGGAGCCGGTGCCGGTGCTGGTGACCCTCACCGGCTGGGACCCCGCCGAGCGTCCCCGGCTGCATGACTGGCTCGCCGTACGGCTGGCACGGGACTACCCCGCGCTGACCTCGGCGTTCGGCGGCGGCGTCACCGGGGCGCTGGCCGGACAGGGACACGTGCTGCCCGTCCTGGACGGTCTGGACGAGCTGACCGGGGAGCACCGGGGCGCGGTGATCAGGGCGTTGAACGCCTCACTGGCCGACCGGGACGGGTTCGTGCTGACCAGCCGGGCCGACGAGCTGGCCGAGGCCGTGGCGGAGGCCGGGGACGTGCTCACCGCCGCGGCCGTCATCGCTCCCCTGCCGCTCTCCCCCTCCGTTGTCGCCGGGTACCTACGCGCCTGTCTGCCGCCGCGTCCCCGGCACAGCTGGTCCCCGGTCTTCACCGCGCTGGCCGAGGGCACGGCGCCGGGCCTGACGGAGGTCGCCTCGACCGCGCTCGGCCTGTGGCTGGTCCGCGCGGGCTACGTCGCCCCCGCCGCCGACCCCGCTCCGCTCACCGGCGCCCTCGCCCAGGACCCCGACCGCCTGCGGGCGCACCTGCTGGACCGGCTGATCCCCGCCGCCGTCGCCTCCCGGCTGACCAGCCGCGACCCGGCCGAGCACTTCCGTCCCCGCAGGGCCTGGGAAGCCGAACGGATGCGCGCCCACCTGGCCTACCTGGCCCGGTTGATGACCGCCGCCGACACCCGTGACCTGGCCTGGTGGCAGCTCGCCCGGCACACCGGCGCCGGACGGCTCCGTACGGGTTTCCTGGCCGGGGTCGTGACCTCGACGGTCGCCTGGGTGGTGATCGGGTTCCTCGGCCGGTTGGTGTACGGCGTCGCGTCCGGGGAGCCGAACTGGCTGACCTACAACGGCCGGGGGTGGTTCCTGTCCGGCGTCTGGTTCGGGCTGTTGTTCGGGATCGTGTGCGCGTTCAAGATCAAAAAATGGTGTCGGGAGACACCGGGCTCCCTGTCCGGCGGGACCCGGCCTCGCGGCGGGCGCCGCAGGGGCGGAACGTTCAGAGGAGCCGCGGTCGGATTCGTGCTCGGGGTGGCCGTCGGGCTCGGATACGGCTCCGCCTCCGGTGCCCCGATCCTGGCCACGGCGCTGTTCGGGCTCGTCATCGGCCTTCTGTTCGGCCTCACGTCCGGACTGGTGTACGGGCTCTCGTCCGCGATCGCCGTACGGCTTGAGGCGCCGACGGCCGGTACGGCGGGCACTCCGTTGTCGAGTCTGCGGGACGACCGCGCTCTCAATCTCGTCCGCCTCGTCGTGCTCGACGTCGTGTTCACCGTGCTGTTCGGGCTCGCCTACGGGCTCCTGCCCGGGGCCGTCCCCGTGGCGGAGCACAGGGTCGTGGTCGGGGTCGTGAGCACGGTGGGGGTGGCGCTCATGTTCGGGCCGCTGTTCGCGGCCTCGGTGGGGGAGCACCACGGGTGGCCGGCCTATCTGGTCGCCACCCACCGGCTCGCCCGCCGTCGTCTACTGCCCCGCGACCTGATGTCCTTCCTCGACGACGCGCACCGGCTCGGTCTGCTACGCACGGTGGGCCCGATCTACCAGTTCCGTCACGCGGCCCTCCAGGACCACCTCGCTTTATCGGCTGATAATCGGAAATAATGTTTTTGTCGCCATTACCATTTTCTGGTGCTTGAGCTGATCCTGGTGATGCTGATGGCGTTGGCGCTCGGCTCTGTGAGATTCGCCGTACGGTCCACTTCGAACGGCCGTCACACCCGTGTGTCCCGTTTTTACCTGCTCCGGGGTCTGGCTCTGTCGGCTTGCGCCTTCACGGTGCTGATGTACACCGTGTGGTCGACTCACGAGGACCAGCACTACGACGACTTCGGGTCGGCGATGATGGCGCTGCTGGCCGCGACGAGCGCCGCGGTGTTCTTCGCGGGTCTCGGCCCGCTCATCCCATGGCTGCTGGGATCCCTGGTACGGCACACGGTACGGCTGCCATCGCTGATGCGTCTGGCGGTCCGTGACCTGGCCGACAACCGGGTCAGGTCGGCCTCCGTCGTCACGATGACGATGGTGCTGACGGCCACCGCGGCCATCTTCATGACCGTCGCGGCTGCGGAGACGGCGCAGGAAAGGGTGAGGTATTTCCCGCAGGGGCGCCCCGGTGCCCTCCTGGTCGAGGTTTCCTCCGCGGAGGATGTGGCCGCCGTGCACGCGGCCGTCCAGCGGGAACTGCCCGGGGTGCCCATGGTGCGGAGCTTCCGCGCGGGCGCCTGGCACTTCATCCCGGACGTCGAGGATCTGGAACTGCCGGACTTCGAAGCCGTCACCCCGGTCGGCGTCTTCGGGGAGGGGGAACTGCTCCACTATCTGACCGGTGACCCGGCGACGCCGTACGACGAGAACACGGCCGTGGTGGTCACGTCCGACGACGTGAAGGCCGACACGGTGACGATCTCCTACGGTCCCCTTGAGGGGGCCGATGCGCTCTCGTCCAGGAACGTGCCCGCGATCGTCGTCAGGCCGACCGACCCCGAGGTGAAGGAGTTGTTCGTCCCGGCGAAGGTCATCAGGGATCTCGGCCATCAGCCGCAGCTGGACAGGCTGATCATCGACCCCTCCGCTCACCGTACTTCGCGGGCCGAGCAGGAGCGGATCGACCGTCGTCTGGGTGACACCGCGACCACCTACGTCGAGCGTGGGTTCGAGCCCTCCACCGGCTGGCGTCCCATCGTCGCGGTGGCGGTCGTCCTCGCCCTCGGCGCCGCGTTGTTCGTGGGCAGGGGCGGCCCTCGGACGACGCGGGTGTTGTCCCGGCTCGGCGGTGGTTCCCCACGGCTGTTCGCCACCTGCAGGGTGGGGATCGGTACGGCGTGCGGCACGGCGGTCGGCACGGTCACCGGATGCGTGGTCGGCCTGCTCCTGGCCTGGCCGTTCACCGCCCCGATCGAATGGGAGCCGGTACCGCGGGTCTCCTTCGAGACGCCATGGTTGTTGATCGCCGCCCTGCCCCTGGTCCTGTCCCTCCTGGCCGCGCTCATCGCCGCTCTCGCGCCGGTTCCTTCGAAGGAAGGGCCGTCTGGACGTCGCCTTTTCGGAAACCGGAACGTCACGGCTGGTTAGAAAAATAGCGTTTTTATGGCGAGTGAGATGTATTATCCGCTATATGGATTTCAGCCAGAGTAAATCCATCTATGTGCGTCACAATGGGAAAATTCGTATTGGTGGTGCCCTGGTTGACTACTGCGCCCAGCTCGTTAAGACGGATGCCGCCGCCAGGGCGCGAGCCCTCCGAGAGTCCATGGCGGCCATGGTCTCCGAGGTGCCGCAGATCGAAGGACCCCGTGACCCACGGGGGCGGGCGCCGAGAACGGGTCCGCTTTCTCGGGCCGTTCGGTTTCTTCCTCCCGGCGCTCGTGGGGCGGCCGAGGTGTCGGAGCTGTTGGAGCAGGACGACTGGGAGGCCGCTCTGCTCCTTCTTGAGGAGTCGGCCGAGGTGTCTCCCCAGCCGTCCGAGTTCTGGGACCTGCTGGCGGACGCGGCGCGCCTGCTGTGGCTTCACGACGATGCCCGGTGGTACGGCTGGCGGAGCGTCGAGGCCCGTGGCGGAGTCGTTCTCGCCGAGCTCCGTCTCGGGCCCAGGAGATCCCCCGTGCCTTCTTGCGGGCTGCTCCGTCCCATGTGGGATGTCGGTCGGACCACGCCCGACGGCGATCCCCTGCTCGGCATCGCGGGCCTCTGGATCGACGGGGTGAGGTTCCTGGAGCCGGGTGGCCGCGGGGCGGCGAGGCTGATTCCCCTGACCTTCGGGTTCTGGAGACATCTCAGGCCGGGTGATGTCGTCACCATGCACGAGACCCGGGACCCCGTCGGAGTGGCGAGGGTGACCGAGATTCGCCTGCCCGTGAATCCCGGCTGAGGGTGGCCGTTTATTGAAGGCGCGGGCCGTCGGTGGCCGGGGGTTATACCGTGAAAAGGCCAGAATTGTTTCGCGCCGTGGGGGAGGTTTTTTCATGTGTGGCAATGGATTTTCAGCGGGCGAAAAAGAACCGCGAGTTCTGGGGAACGGGCGATGAGCGAGGTCGTTTTCCGCATCCATGATCTGCCCGCCGCCGACCGCTTCTCCCGGCGCCGGGAGACGACCGACGGTCCCCTGATGCCGATGGCCATCCGCAGTGACCACGAAGGGACGTTCCATGCCGTCCTGCGTCGGATCAGCCTCGGGGCGCTGTACCTGTCGCGGCTTTCGTCCCCGCCGTTGCGGGCCTGGCGCACCGACGTGCTGATCCGCCGTTCCGACGCCGAGACGTACTGTCTCTCGCTGCCCCTGCGCGGCGGCAAGGTGCTGGACCAGGGCGACCGCCGGGTGACCGCGGGCCCGAGGGACCTGCTCCTCTACGACGCGGCCCGGCCCTTCCACACCCGGCTGCTGGCCGACGCGACCGGCAGCAACGAGAGCATGATCCTGCACATCCCCAAGGCGTTGATGCCGCTGCCCGCCGACTCTCTGGTACGGCTCACCGGCCGGAGTCTTCCCTGCTCATCCGGGGTCGGTGCCCTGCTGCGCCGCCACATCATCGAGCTGGCCCGGCACACCCCCGGCTACAGCGTCGCCGACGCCGCCCGGCTGTCCACGATCACTCTGGACCTGGTCGCCGCGACCTGCGCCCATGTCCTCGAAGCGGGATCCTCCCCGCAGGCCGGGTCGTCCGGCCAGGCGTTGCGGGCGCGCATCCACGCCTTCATCCAACGGCACCTGAGTGATCCGGCCCTCAACGTCGAGACCATCGCGAACGCCCACCAGATCTCCACCCGCTACCTGCACCGGCTGTTCCAGGCCCAGGGAATCAGCGTGGCCGCCTGGATCCGGCGTTGCCGGCTGGACCGCTGTCGCCGCGACCTGTCCGACCCGGCCCTGTGCACCGTGCCGGTCCACGCCGTCGCCACCCGTTGGGGGTTCACCGACGGCGTGCAGTTCAGCCGGGTCTTCCGAGCCGCGCAGGGTGTTCCGCCGGGGGAGTTCCGGCGCCGGGCGCTCGAAGAGCCGGACACCTACGCCGTGGAGTAGTGCGCTCCTGGCAAACGATTGAGCGCTCACAGTCAATGACGCCCCTGCTCCTTCGCTGCGAGCATATGTACAGGTGCACCTGATCGTCTCAGGCGGAAACAGGGGCTGTACGGCCTCCACCACGGAACGAAACGCGAAACGAAACGCGAAACGAAACGCGGAGGAACGCGCGGGCAATGGGGGTGGAAACCCGATCGGCGGAGGCCGTACGAAAAACGCCTGACATTTTGGGCGGCGTGGTCCGGCGTTTCTCGTGATTCGCCGGGCCGGTCGTTCACATGGCTCTCGGGAGGAGAGATGACAGTCACGCGGTCCGGCACGGCGGGGGCGGATCCGGGCCTGGCCGCCGGGGGTTCATGGAGGTCCTGCGACGGGATCGGCGGTCCGAAGCCGCCCGGTTCGTTGGAGCAGGAGGGGTAGGAGCGGGGAGGCTCCGCATCACCCGGGCGCACAGTCACATGGGGCGTGGCTGTGCGCCGTCCCGCCGGCTCGGGCCCCGAGCATGAGGGCGACGCTCAGGGTCAGGGCGGCGCCCAGGGCCAGGGAGACGACGAAGGGCGCCGTGAGGGACCGGGTGCCGAGATAGGCACCCCCGAGTACGGCCACGCCGAAAGTGCCGCCGAGTTGCTGGACCGCGTTCAGGAGACCGGCCGCCGAACCCGTCTCATGGGGCCGTACCCGGGACAGCGCGACGGCGAAGAAGGGGACGGTGACCAGCCCGCCACCGAGACCGGAGACCCCCAGCGCGGCGGGCAGCCATGAGGGAACGGCGACACCCCAGACCAGTCCGGCCGCGAGCAGGACGATCCCGGCGAACATCAGCCCCGGACCCGTCCTGGGCAGCAACAGTTGCCCGGCCAGCAGCGACGAGACCGCCAGACCGGCAGAGAACGGCAGGACGGTGAGGCTGGAGGCGAGCACCGAGCGGTGCAGGCCGTCCTCGACGTGGAGGACCACGGTGAAGACGACGCCGGTCGACACGGCGAAGTACAGGACGCTTGAGACCAGCGCGGCGGGGAACCCACGGTCGTGGAACAGGCTCGGCTCGAAGACCGGGTCCCGGCCGCTCGCACCGCGTCGCCGTACGTGGGCGGCCAGTACGGCGGCGCCGAGGAAACCGGCGGCGAGCAGGACCCAGGACGTCCCGCCGTTGATCGTCGGGATGACGAAGGCCGCGGCGACGGCGCCGCTGAGCAGGAACCCCGGCACGTCGAGCCCGGGGCGGCGCGCGGGACGGTCCTCGTCGAGGAACCGGGCGCAGACCAGCGTGAGCAGTCCCAGCGGGACGTTGACCAGGAACACCGCCCGCCAGGAGAGTCCGGCGAGGTCGGCGTGGGTGATGAGCCCGCCCAGGACGGGACCCGCGACCGCGGTCAGCCCCATGACCGGCCCGATGAGGCTCAGCGCCCTGCCGAGCGCGGGGCCGTCGAAGGCCGCCCTGATCAGCCCGATGGTCTGCGGGACGACCAGACCGGCGAAACAGCCCTGGACGACCCGCGCGACGAGCAACGCCGTCATGGTCGGCGCCGCCGTACAGGCCGTGGAGGCGAGCAGGAAGCCGCACACGCCGATGACGAACAGACGCCGTCTGCCGTGGATGTCGCCGAGGCGACCGCCGGGGACCAGTGCGACGGCGAACGGGAGCGTGTAGGCGGCGGCGATCCACTGGGTGTCGGAGGCGGTGCCGTACAGGCCGGCCCTGATCACGGGGGCGGCGACGGTGGTGATCGTCGAGTCGAGCAGGTTCATGGCCTCGGCGACCAGGAGCCCGGTCAGGGCGATCCAGCGCCGCGTCGGGGTGGGGGAGGGACTCACCCGCACAGCATGAGAGGCGCCGTACGGTTCCAGACATGAGACGGGCCGGGAGTGAGCGAAACCAGCACGAGACCGCGCTATAAGAGTGGTCGTGGACAGACTCGACCACCAGATCCTGCACGCCCTCGGAATCAACGGGAGGGTGTCGTTCCGTCGGCTCGCCGTGGCGCTCGGGGCGACCGAGCACACGGTCGCGCGGAGATACCGGGCGCTGGTCGAGCGCGGCGTCGTTCGTGTGGTGGCGGTGCCCACGCCGCGCGAGGAGGACATGGGGCAGATGCTCAGGCTCCACGTCCACCCGGGGTCGGCGGCCCGGCTGGCCGACGCGCTCGTCCGCCGCGACGACGTCTCCTGGGTCAGGACCGCGGGGGTCGGCTCGGAGATCATGTGCGGCGTCCGCGCGGCCTCCGCGGAACAACGCGACCACCTGATTCTCGACCAGTTGCCCAGGACGGGACGGGTCACCCGGGTCACCGCGTACGAACTGCTGCACCACTACCGGACTCCCGGTCACGCCGACTGGGAGGGCTTTCCCGACCCGCTCACCGAGCGGCAGCGTGAGCTGGTCGGGCCCGTCCCGGTGCCGGAGAACGTCCCCGGCCTGACCGCCCAGGACCGGGTCCTGCTGGACGCGCTGCGGCACGACGCCCGGCGCCCGGCCGCCGCCCTCGCCGCCGAGACCCACCAGCCCGAGTCGACCGTACGGCGCAGGCTCGACGTCCTGCTGCGTTCCGGGGCGATCCACATCGACCGGGACCTCGACCCGGCTCCCCTCGGCTGTCCGGTCAGCGCGACCCTCCACATCGACGTCGATCCCCGCCACCTGCGCACCGTGGGCGCCGCCCTCGCCCGGCACGCGCCGACGACCTTCGTGGCCGCGGTCACCGGGCCGGTCAACCTGTTCGCGGCCGTGGTGACCGCGACCGTTCGCGACCTCTACGAGTACGTCAGCACGACCCTGGCCGGCATCGACGGCGTGACCCACATCGAGACCGGCATCACCGGCCCCTACCTCAAACACACCCACCTGACCCGAAGGCCACGATGATGAACCACCGATTACCGAGAACGGCACTGCTGACCTGGGCGGCGGCCGTGGCCGTCGCGGCCTTCCCGACCTGGCAGGAGTGGCGTTTCCTGGCCCAGCTCGGCAGCGGCGAGTTCCGGGTCTGCCTGAGCGATCTCTCATGGGACGCCTCCCCGTTGACCTCGTTGCGCGGTGATCTCGATCGGATCATGACGAACGTGTTGACGTGGGCGGTTCCGGCGGGACTGGTGCTGGTGGGGCTTCTCGCCTGCCTCGGCGGCCGGGACGCGCGAAGTGTCGGACGGCGGACGGCGGTGCTCCTCGTCCTGGTCGGGGTGGTCCAGCCGCTCACTCCCGACTATGCCTCCATTGACGGATGCGGCTCGATCCCCCTGTTCAGCGCCGAGTGGTTCGGCACGGTGCTGGGTGTTCTGGGGGAGGACCAGATCTGCCTGCTGGGCGCCGCCGTACTCGTCCTGTGGGCGAGCGCCGCCATGGAACGCCCTGCGGCCCCGTCCCCGGCCGGGGTGGCCTGGCGGCGGGCGGTGGCGCTCCTGGCCGACTACGCGATCATCCTCGTGGTCCTGACCCTCGTCCCCCTGTTCGCCGGTGAGGACTTCCATCTGGACCCACGGGTTGCTGAACCGGGCTTCCCTCTCACTGGACGACGTGGATCTCGAACAGCTGGTCATCCTGCCCACGGTCTTCCTGTACTTCTGGGGACAGCACGCCCTGTGGGGCAGGACGCCGGGCAAACGGCTGATGGGCATACACCTCGTCCACGCGGGTACGGCGAGGACGGCGCTGCGCGCGCTGCTCTTCCCGCTCCTGGTCTTCGTGCCGGTCCACGGGCCGCTCGTCCTCATCGTGGACGGGGCGTGGGCACTCCTCGACCCCGAAGGCCGGATGCTGCACGACCGGCTGATGGGCACCGAGGTTGCCTTGCTGTTTCAGCAAAGAGCTTTGCCAAAACTGGATGGATGATGCATCGTCGTAGGTGACGTTCTCTTCGTACACGTGAGGTGATCTCCCATGCAGAGCAAGCAGGACGGCTACGAGGTCGTGGTGGTCGGCGGCGGGATCGCGGGGCTGACCGCGGCGATGATCCTCGGGCGGTCGCGCCGCTCGGTCCTGGTGGTCGACGCGGGCGAGCAACGCAACACCCCGGCCGCGCACATGCAGGGATACCCCTCACGCGACGGCACGCCACCGGGGGAGTTCCTGGCCGAGGTGCGCAGGGAGGTCGCCGCCTACGGCGTCGAGCTCGTCCGTGACCGGGTGACGGCGGCCGAACCCGACGGGGACGGCGAGTTCGAGGTGACGCTCGGAGACGGCGGCCGGGTGCACGCCCGCCGCCTGGTCGTCGCCACCGGCCTCGTCGACGAGCTTCCCGACCTCCCCGGCGTCGCCGAACGGTGGGGCAGGGACGTGATCCACTGCCCCTACTGCCACGGCTGGGAGGTGCGCGACGAACCGATCGGCGTGCTGTACGGCAGGGCCACGGGCATCCACCAGGCACTGCTGTTCGGTCAGCTCTCGAATGACGTGGTCCTGTTCTCCGGCGCCCACGAGCTCGCCGACTCCGACCTGCGGCTCCTCAGGGCGGCCGGGGTGCGCGTGGCCGACGGTGAGGTCGAGGAGGTCGTGGTCGAGGACGACCGCCTCACCGGAGTACGGCTCGCGGGCGGACAGGTGTTCCCGCGCTCGGTCGTGGTCGTGCCGACGCGCATGGTGCCCCGTGACGAACTCCTCACCAAGCTCGGCGCCCGGACGAAGGACACCCCGGCGGGGCCGTTCGTCGAGGTGGACCCCGTGGGACTGACCAGCGTGCCGGGCGTGTGGGCCGTGGGCAACGCCACCGGACCGGCCGAGCAGGTGGTGAACTCCGCCAGCGCCGGATACCGCGCCGGTGCCGCCGTCAACGCCGACCTGATCCACACCGACCTGGAACGCGCGGCCGCCCTGCTCGGCTGACGGCCGTCCACGACGGGTTCCGGTCGAGGGCGAGGACGGGCAGGAGGGGCAGGCCGGACGGGCGACGTGTCTGTCCTGGGTCCCGGTGGAGTCATCGCCCCCGCGGAGACCCCGCCGCCTACCTGGGCCGATCCTTCAACCTGCGCCATCCGCCGGCGCGGTTGTCGGCGATGATCTGCCGGAACATGGCGGTGAGGGCGGGGGCGTTGATCGCCTCCCCTTCGCGGAAGGCCACCGTACGGGCGGTCTTGTTGTGGTGGCCGGCCGTGATGATGCCTTCGGGGTCGGGGACGATGCCGCCGTCGTACAGGAACACGTTGACATGGTCCTTGGCGGCGAGCAGCGCGCATACGTTGCCCTTGAGCACGAAATAGGGCCGGACCGTCCGCTTGACGGTCTCGGTGACCTCGGGGTCGGCGGCGTGGATCAGGTCTCGGACCTGCCGGCAGATGTCCTGCTGCCACCGGGGCAGGGCCTCGATGTAGTCGTCCACGCGCGGGTCTGTCTCATAGGGCCGTACGTCGTTCACAACCAGGCCCCCACGATCGCCGAGATGACGAGGATTTTGACCAGCCAGTCACCGGCGTGCAGCGCCGCGGTGACGGCGGGTGTCCTCTCCCACATCATGGAGCCGGTGAGCAGCACCGCCGGGAACCCGGCCCAGAGCACCAGGCCGAGTACCACCGTCGACCACACGTCGGTGAGTCCGGCGTACCGGGCCAGGCCCGCGATCACCGCGGCGACCACGAGGCCGCGCACCAGCTCCAGAAGGATCTTCAGCGGCGGCGGCCGGTCGCCCCGATCCGGGGCTCGCTCACCCAGCAGACGTTTCTCGGTCGGGGTGAGTAAGGCGTAGTAGGTCGAACTGAGCACGAACGCCACGATCGACGCGGCGATGACGGAGATCACGCTACCCACGGTCCACCTCTAAGTAAACTAAACGGTACCGTTTATGCTGGCTGTAAACTAAACCGGGTAGTGTTCTCTGTCAAGGAGGTAGTTCGTTGACCGCTTCGACACGGGCCGAGGCCCGCTCGGCGCGCAAGCGCCAGGAGATCCTCACGGCCGCGCGGGCGGTGTTCACCGCCCACGGCTACGTCGGCACGAGCATGGACGCGGTGGCCGCCGCGGCGGGCGCCTCGAAGCGCACGGTGTACCAGTACTTCGCCGACAAGGAGGAACTGTTCACCGGCGTCGTGCTGGACACCGTCGATCGTGGTTACGAGTACTTCAAGCCCGCGATCCGCACGCTCGCGGAGACCGACGACCTTGAGACCGCCTTGCGGGACCACGCCCGGATGACGCTCACCGGGTTGGTGGACCGGGAGATCCTGCAGATGCGACGCCTCGTCATCGCCGAGGCGGAGCGCTTCCCGGCCGTTGGACGTGAGTACTTCGAGCGGAGCTGGGGCCGCACCCTGAAGCTCCTGGCGGAGACCTTCGCGAAGCTCGCCGAGCGCGGCCTGCTGAACGTCCCCGACCCCGAGCGTGCCGCCTACATGTTCACCTGGCTGGTCGTCTCGATCCCCACCAACCGGGCCGCCTTCCTGGGCGACGAGGCCGTCGGCTCTCCTGAGGAGCTGACCGACCTGGCCGACGAGGGCGTCCGCGTCTTCCTCGCCGCCTTCGCCCCCCGGTAGCGCGGGGGAGCGGCTCCCCGCCGGTTGGCCTCGTTCACCGCTCAGAAACGGTCACCGACCGCGATCGTCACGTCTCAGAGCGGTTTGGCGAAGACGATGGCGTAGCGGTCGTAGCCCATTCCGTTCTCGTAGAACGGCACGGAGACGGGGCTGTCCGCGAACGCCTCCAGGGTGAGCAGCCGGGCCCCGCGCTCCCGCCCCCACCGTTCGACCGCCCGCATCAGCCCGGTGCCCGCCCCGCCCCGCCAGTGCGCACGCCGTACGGCCAGGGCGTTGACGAACACCCTGGGCAGGCCGACGTCCCGGGTCATCTGCCGCTCGGCCTCCGCGTGCGGCGGCAGGAAGGTGGCGTGGACGAACCCCACGGCCTGTCCGGCGTGGTCGGCGACGAGGGCGAGCGTGCTCTCGTCGTGGTCGACCAGCTTGTTCTCCAGCCATTCGGAGAGGCCGTCCTCGGACGGAACCTGGAACTCCTTCGGCGCCACCTCCCGGTAGTACTCGGCCGAGTCCCGCCAAGCCCCCGCGACCCCGTCCCCGCCCCGTGCGGGCCGAATCTCGAAAGCACTCATTCCCGCATCCTTCACCACGACGCCTCCCGGAGTACGGCGACGCTCAGTTCGCGGGCTGTGCCGGGTCGGCCGTCTCGTCAGGCGATCCGGACCGCCCGCCGCAGAAGACCTCCGAGACGAGCATCCGGATCACCTTCTGGAACGCCCCGGCCAGGGACATCGCGGAGTCGTCCACGTAGTTCAGCGAGGCGGTCAGGATCGTGCCGCCGTCGGGCGTGCTGTACATCAGCGCCGCATGGCCCGTGATGCCGCCGTTGTGGGTGATGACGGTGCCGCCGCACTCCGTGTCCTGCACGAACACGCCCAGGCCGTAGCCGGCCTTGGGGTGCGGCGTGCACATCTCGGCCAGCAGTGGAGCCGGCAGGAGCCTGCCGCCCACGAGCGCGGAGACGAACGTGTGCAGATCCCGGGCGGTCGAGATCATGTCACCGCCGCTGGAGATCCAGGAGGGGTCGTGGCGGGTGACGTCGATCGTCCTCTGCAGGTCGCCGTCCTGGTAGCGGTAGTAGGCGTGGGCGTGTGGCCCGGGGATCTCCGGGCCGTCGGGCACCACGGTGTCCGACAGCCCGAGCGGTTCCAGGATCAGCCGCCGCATCTCCTCGGCGAGTGAGCGGCCGGTGACCTTCTCGACCAGCAGCCTGGCCAGCACGTAGTTGGTGTTGGAGTAGCTCCAGTCCGTCCCCGGCTCGAACCGCGCGGGCTTGGACAGCGCCAGCCGTACCAACTCCTCCGGCCGGTAGGTCCTGAACCGGCCGTCCACCCACTCCTTGCCCTGGCAGGGGATTCCCGGCGCGAACGTCGCGTCGTCGTAGTACTCGCCGGTGAAGTTGAACACCCCGCTGGTGTGCTGCAACAGCATCCGTACGGTGATCCGCCGGTCAAGCCCGAACCCGGTCAGGTGGTCGTCCGCCAGGGTGTCCAGCTCGATCCTGCCCTCGGCCACGAGCAGCAGGACCAAAGCCGCGACGAAGGTCTTGGTGTTGCTGCCGATCCGGACGTGTCCGTTGGCCGGTGGCTCGTCGGGCCCGCCCAGCTCGCTCACCCCGGCGCTACCGGTCCACTCGCCCCGGTCGTCGTGCACGCGCAGGTGCACCCCGGTGAAACCCGAATCGACGATCTCCTGGACGGCCTTCCGCAGCTCCGGACGATCCTGGCTGGTGTGGGTGACGGACATGGTGGTGCGCTCCTTCTGCTGTGAACCGTGGTGAACGTCGAGCGGACGGACGAAGGTCGCGGGTCAGAGACCGCGGGCGACGATGTCGCCGTGGGCGGTGGTCGCGTGGATGACGAGCTGGGCGGCGGCGCCCTCGGTGTTGTTGAGCGAGTTGTGGACCCGGCCGTAGGAGGTGCCGGCGTCCAGGGAGGCCGAGACTCCGGGGGCGGCGCCGATCGACACCCCTCCGGCCTCGGTGCGCAGCACGACCGTGCCGCGTACGGCCTCGGTGACGCGGATGTCGCCCTTGCTGACGTTGATCTCCGCGGGACCGTTGAGCCGACCGACCGAGATGTCGCCTGCGGCGGTGGTGATGCGGGCACTCGCGGCCTCGTCGATCACGACCGGGCCGTGCGCGCCCTCGAAGGCGACGTCGCCGAACTGTCCGACGCCCCGGAACTCGGCGTCGGCCACCTTCGCCTCGACGTGGGAGCCTGCGGGCAGCCGTACGGTCACCTCGACGGATCCCGAGGGGCCGAGGAACTGGTTCCTCCCCGCCGGGGCCGTGACCCGCAGGACGCCATCGCCGTATTCGACCCTGGTCTGCTCCGCCGCCGTCACGTCGCGGCCCTTCGAGGGGTCCGTGGGCAGGATCTCGACCGTGGTGTCGGCCCGGTCGGCGGCGATGAGCTGGACGCGTCCCGCGGGGACGTCCAGGACGACGGAGATGGGGGCGGGGGTGTTGAAGGTCTTCATGTGCTCTCCTGCGGGCTGTCGTTTCGAACAATGGAAACGCTACGTTGCCTTTTGAGATTGAGCAACATCACTGTTGCGTGCATGAGACAAACAAGCAGGTAGAAGCATGTAAATCGTTGCGATGGGTCCACTTTCAACGCAACGGGCATCGGCTGGTGCGTTGCAATGGATCGAGATTGAACGCTATGCTGGACAGGTCGCAGACCACGAAGGAGACCCTGATGCCAGGAGGCAGGCTCACCCAGCAGGACCGCCAGCAGATCGCGCTGGGACTGGCCGACGGCCTGGCCTACGCGGAGATCGCCAGGAGCCTTGACCGTCCCACCTCGACGATCACACGCGAGGTGATGCGCAACGGCGGTCCCACCGCCTACCGCGCCGACCTGGCCCACCGCGCCACCGAACGCCGTGTCCGCCGCAGGAGGGCCGCGCCCCGGAGCCTCGACACGGCCCCGCAGGCCCACGGACGCGATGCCGAGGCGGTGCGTGAGTACGAAGAGGAGTTCGCCACCGTCTTCATGCGGTCGGGCCTGCCCAAGATGACGGCCAAGGCGCTGGCCAGCCTCTACGCCACCGACGCGGGCAGCCTCACCGCCTCCGAACTCGCCGGGCGCCTCCAGGCCAGCCCCGCGTCCGTCTCCAAGGCGATCGCGTTCCTTGAGGACCAGGGTCTTGTCCGTCGTGAACGCGACGAACGCCGCCGTGAACGCTATGTGGTCGACGACGACGTCCTGTACCAGTCGATGATGGCCAGCGCCCGCGCCACCGCCCATCTCGGCGAGGTCGCGCGGCAGGGCGTCCGCGTTCTCGGCCCCGGCACCCCGGCCGCCGCCCGCCTGGAGAACATCGCTCGCTTCGTCACCTTTGTCTCCGAGAGCATCGTCCGCGCCGCGGACCAGGCCCGCGAGATCCTCCACACGAAGCCCGAGGAGACCTCGGACGGCGCTCCCTGAACCGAACGCGGGTCGCGGCGGACGGCCTTCGCGACCCGCGCGTTCGTGGTTCGGACGTCCACCGTCGAGTCCTCCGGTCGCGGGTTCCCGACGGGAGGACGGGACGCGTGCGGTCAGTCGACCTTGGCCACCTGGTTCGCGGGAGGAACGCTGACGGAGACCCGGCTTCCCCAGCCGCTGTAGGAGGTGTCGGCCTCGGTATTGCTGCTGATCGGGTTCTTGGCGGTCTTCGCAAGAACCCACTTCGCGAACAGCCGCACCACCTGGCCCTTTTCGTTGGTCCAGAGCTGCCAGGAGATATCGGCGTTGACCTTCTTGCCGTACTCCGACCTGCATGAGGGTGAGACCGCGCACAGCGCTTTCACGGTGATGGAACCGGAATAGCGTGTCGTGGTGGTTCCCCTGTCGGACCGGGCGGATTTCAGAAGTTCACGCAGGGTCGTGGGTTCGAAGATGTTGATGTCCTGCTCGGTGAACTCGTACGGCTGGTAATCGAGAATCGAGCTGCGGGCCCACGTCTTTCCCTGGGGCAGCATGTCCGACCAGGCTCCCCCCGAGGCGTAGGTCCTCCCTCCGACGACGCGGAACCTGACCTTCCTGCCGCCGCTGCTGAGGCGGGTGGCGTCCGCTGCCACCGCCCGGCCCTTTCCGAAGGCCAGGACCCCCGTGGTGTGGAAGGTGATCGTCGATGTGGCCGGTTTGTCACTCAGCCAGAACTTCCATTTCGCCGAGGTGGTCACCCCGTTTCCCGGGGTCATGAGCTTTTCCATGACCGTCACCGGATCCGGTGACGCGAGGGCCGTCTGGTGTGGGGCGAGCAGGGTCAGCGACGTCGTCGCGACCAGAAAAGAACACGACAGTGCCATCTCGACGCCTTTCGAGGAGAGGGGGACAGGGAAAATCCTGCGGTTCTCCCGGCGGCTTAGGCAACTCATATTCTGGATTCGTGAGGATGTCTGACGGACGATGATTGCGCGGGGCGCGACTCGTGGGCTCCCCCCTTGGTCACCCGAGCGGGCCCCGCTCAATTCTCCGGCGTCAGCGCATTCTTTCGACGCTCATGAATATCGATTTTTGTGTCAGCCGCGATCCGGTTCTGCGGCCGTTCCTGCGGTCATCCCTGACGGTCGGGGTGGAGCAGGGCGCGGATGTCGCCTTCGCGGTAGCGGCGTTGGCCGCTGGGGGTGCGGACGGAGGGGATCTTTCCTGTCAGGGCCCATCGGTTGACGGTCTTGGGGTCGACGCCGAAGACGCGGGCGACCTCGGCGGGGGTGAGAAGCCGTTCTGTGGCGCCGGTTTCGGTGGTGAAGGTTCCGTCGGGGCTGACGATGCTGGTCATGAAGGGTTCCTGTACGGGGTCAGTTGCGGATGAGGTGGATGATCTCGTCCTGGTGGCCGAGGGCCCGGGCGAGACGGTGGATGGTGGTGCGAGCGACGGAGTCACGCG
Source organism: Streptosporangium sp. NPDC020145 (assembly GCF_040631275.1). Classification (NCBI taxonomy): domain Bacteria; kingdom Bacillati; phylum Actinomycetota; class Actinomycetes; order Streptosporangiales; family Streptosporangiaceae; genus Streptosporangium; species Streptosporangium sp. NPDC020145. The sequence goes on from NZ_JBEXZT010000020.1 coordinate 23,793, forward strand.
CCCCCGCGGCGTGCTGGGTGGGGGTGACCGGCTGGTAGCGGTGCGCCCACCACCGGGGCAGGCCGGGCAGGTCGCGTGCCTCGTAGCGCCAGCCGCGATGAATGCTGCCGAGCAGGTCGATCAGCCGCCGCTCATGGTCGGTCATGGTCGTCTCCGTTCGCGGGGCATGGGGCAGGGGCGGGCAGGGGCCAGAAGACGGACGGTTGACACCCGGGTGAGGGTTGCCGGATATGGCGTGTGTAATGGGACACATATGGATTTATCCGATGGCCAAGTCATGCGAACACGGCAGACACCAGGCAAAAGTGTGAGAATCCGCTGAACCTTCCCGAACAGCCACTAAAGAAACGATGGGGCGGTTTCCTTCCCTGGACGCACCGAAAACCCCAGTTTCGGCGCACAGAAATCGCCGTGGCGGAGTGTGGTTCTCACGAGGTACGGCGTGCGTTCCCGGGGTGGGGCGCTCTCCGCCGTCTACGGGTGAGCGCACGGGCGTCCGGGGCCGATGAGAAAGATCGACGGCGCGGCGGCAGGCCAGGCCGTGCCGTGCCCGTCGAACGGTGGGAGGGTCTCCTCAGCCCCGCGCGGCAGGCTTGACGGGCTCGTCCGGCGCGGGGGGGTCTCCGGCTCAGCCGTTGGCTGCGCGATCGGTGAGGGCGGGTAGAAGGGCGGTCATGGTGAGGACGGCGGTCAGAGCGAAGGCGAGGGGATAGCCGGTCCGCTGGGCGACCATGCCGAAGGCGACGGCGCCGATCCCCATGCCCGCGTCGTAGGCGAAGTTCCACAGGGCGGTGACCGTGCCGTACCCGGAGGCCGTGACCCGGGCGTACATCAACGTCAGGGTGGCGTTCTGGGCGATCCCGAAGCCCGCGCTGAACAGCACGACCCCGGTGACGACGGCGACGGCGTCGTTGGTCAGCGCGGTCAGGAGCATCCCGGCGGCCGAGGCCAGCAGGGCGGGCACCACGAGCCCGGCGGAGCCGTACCGGTCGCCGTGACGGCCGGCGAGCCAGCGGGCGACGGTGGCGGCGGCAGGGTGTACGAACAGGGCCGTGGCCACCAGACCGTCAAGCTCGTCCGGTACGGCAAGCGGCAGGAACGTGACGGCGATCCCCGAGCCGAGGGCGGTGGTGGCCAGGACGGTCGCGGGCCTGACCAGGGCGCCGGTGCGGAAGCCCGCGGCCACCCCGATCGTCGGCCCCGGCAGGTCCCGGCCCTCGGGAAGGCCGGGCACCGCCAGGAGCGCGACCAGCGCGACGAGGGCCGCCAGGACGAACACGGTCTCGTAGTTCACGCGGTTGGCCAGCCAGATCCCGAGCGGCAGTCCCACCAGGGACGGCACGCCGGACACGACGCCGACGAGCCCCAGCCCTTCGGCGCGGCGCTCCGGCGGGATCAGCGCGGCGGTCAGCGTGCCGCCCGCGACGATCGTGAGCGCGAACCCCAGGCCGCGCAGCAGGCAGATCACCACGGTCCACGTGAGGTCGTCGGAGACGGTCAGCAGCAGGGCGGGCACGCCGAGCAGGACGAGTCCCGCGGCCAGGGGGAGGCGGTGGCCGTACCGGGTGACGACGCGCGGGGCGGCCAGTTCGCCGACCACCGTGGCCAGCATCAGCGCTCCCGTGGTCAGCCCGGCGGCGTCCTGCCCGCCGGAGGCCGTCGCGCGCAGCGGCACGACCGACATCAGGAGGAACAGACTTCCCAGAGCGCCGACCACGGTTACAAAGCGCAACAAAAGCGCTCTGGACAGTAATGGCGGCCGCCCATCAAGGAGCAGGGCGGTTTCTTCGCGTGGAGGCATGGGGTGCAAGTTAGAACCTGACCAAGTACTGGCGCGTTCTTTTCCGTGTCTTTGGAGAGACCGCTTTGTTGACGGCCTTAGTGAGGCCGGGACAACTCGACCAGTTCGATGGGGTTGGCGGTGGTTTGCACCCCGGCTCGTCCCGCCGGGCCGGGGGTGTTCGGGCGTCGATCGCCGGTCTCGTCGGACCCGTTCGAGCGACCGTGGCCCGGGTCGCGAACCCCTGCCCCGGCTTGGCCCAGGGCGTCGGCCGGGCGCGCCGTCACCGGGCGCGACCGGTCCGCACCGCAGACGAGATCGCATCTGCGGTGTCCCGGCGCCCGCGGCCGTCCGGCGCGCGCCGGGAGCGGTGACTCGATCAGCGCCCACCGCTCATCCGTGAGATCAGGGGGATGGAAAAGGACGTCGTGTCGTTTCCGTTTTCTGCCCGCTGCGGGGCGGCTTCACGGCCGGCCCTCAGAAACGCTTTCGGTCATTGCCCGCTCTCTCAGAACAATGAGCGGCCGCCGTTCGTCTCAACAGGAAGGTCCCGACTCTCTTGAGAGGTGCGGCGTGAAGAAGGAACGGGTTTACATCGGCCTTTCACTTTTCGGGCTGGCCGGAATATGTGCCCTGGCGGGCTGGCTCTGGTGGCTGGACCTGTTCGGAAAGCTCGTGTTGTGGTTCGGTGCCGCGTCCTTCACCTGGAAGGGCTTCCAGGCCCTTCTGGGAAAGACCGGCTCTCCGCAGGCGCAGGTCACCGCCCAGCCAGCCCCGCCCACTCTCCCTGACTCCGCGCTTCGGGCGCCGACGAACGCCCCGTCGCCGCCCGGGAACCCTTCACCGCTTTCCGCCTCCCCGGACGGTCTGTCCGAGCGAACGGATCACGGGGAGGTCTGGGCGGCGGTGAAATCCACGACCAGCGACACCGTGCGCGGTATGCGGCGGTTCTGGGTCGTGATCGCTCTCCTTCTCCTGGTGCCGATGACGCTGGGCCTGGCCATCGGTGGGATCGTCACGCTTTTCAGCGGCGACGTGCCGACGGCCGGTCTCATGTGCGCGGCGGCCGGTTTCCTGGTGTGGTACTGCTGCGGCCCGCTGCGGCGCTTCTGGAAGACGGGGGAAATCGAGGTGACCGAATGACCGGCCGACCCCTGATCTTCGTGGCAATGGGAACTTCTTGACCACCATGCGCACGACGACGCCCGGCGGGGTGTCTCAGAGGTCGAGGTCGTCCAGTTCCTTCAGCAGGGCGGCTCGGGAGTCCTCAGGGGAGGAGGGCTTGGCGGCGCCCGCCCTGGAGGCGGGGGCGGGGGCGGAGGCGGCGGCACGGTTCCGGAACAGCCAGCCGCCGAGCAGACCGCCCAGGAAGCCGAACACGTGGCCCTGCCAGGCGACGCCCTCCTGGGGCAGCAGTCCCCCGGTGATCTGGTAGGCGAAGCACAGCGCCATGACGACGCCGACCACGATGTCGATCAGGTGCCGGTCGAAGGCGCCGCGCACCAGCACGTAACCGAAGTAGCCGAAGACGACGCCGCTCGCGCCCACGGCGACGCTCGTCGAGCCGGCGGTGAGCCATTCGCCCAGGCCGCTGACCAGGATGATGAGGCCGGTCACGCCGAGGAACCTGACGACTCCCCGGTAGGCGGACAGGAAGCCGAAGACGAACAGCGGTCCCGAGTTGGCCTCGATGTGCTCCCAGCTCCAGTGCAGGAACGGCGACGTCGCGATGCCGGGCAGGGTGGAGGGGGTCCAGCCGCGCACGCCGTACTGGTAACTCAGGGCGTAACCGGAGATCCAGTTGACGACCTGGACCGCCCAGATGAGGGCCAGGAAGCCGACCATCGTCCAGAAGGCCTTGCGGGCCTCGGCGACCATGATTTCGGCTGACTGCCCCTTGGCTTGCATCTGACGTCTCCCCGAGGCGATCACCCGACAAGGATCAACACTGTAATAGCCAGGTACGTCAGTTTTCGCCTGGATGATCCGGGGCGAGGATCAGAGCGGCGGCTCCGGGTGGTGCCAGGGGAAGACGACGGGCTCGGCGGGTACGGCGCCGGAGAGCAGGTCCCCGAGCAGGGCCGCCAGACCGAGGGGGATGACCGATTCCCGGGTCGCGCGCAGGTCGGGCAGCGACCACCAGCGGGACCGGTCGATCATCGAGCGTTCGAGGTCCTCCATGCCGGAGTCGTCGATCTCGCCCCCGCCGGTCCGCAGAAAGAAGAAGGAGTCCTGGGAGAGGAACAGCCTGCCGTCCTTGTGGACCCAGTGCCCTGAGCTGGTGGCCACGACGGGGCCGAAGTCCTCGGGCGAGGCCCGCCGCCCGGTCTCCTCGAACAGCTCGCGGGCCGCGGCCTGTGGCGCGGTCTCACCGTCCGCGAGGCCTCCGCCGGGGGTGAACCAGGCGTGGCTGGAGTCCTTCCCCATGCCGGGTCCGTGGAAGAGCAGGACGCGGTCGCGGTCGTCGACCAGCAGGATCCGTGCGGACGGCCGGACGATCACCTCGGGCATGCCGGTGATCCTACGCCTGGGGCTCCCGGCCCGCGTGGCGGCGATAGTAGCGCGCGACCCGCACCCGGTTGCCGCACAGCTCGGGCGAACACCAGCGGCGCCGGGGGTGCGCGGGCAGGAACAGCATGCAGCAGCCCGGCCCGTCGCAGTCACGCACGGTCCCGATCGGCCCGGCGAGCAGGTCGATCGTGGCGCCCGCCAGCAGCGAAAGCAGCGTCGAGCGGTAGTCGCCCTCCCGCTCGGCCCCCACGACCACCCGCCCCTCGCGCCAGTCCAACGTCCGGTACGGCGAGGCCAGCCGGTCGGCGTCGCTCAGCGCCCGCAGCGCCCGCTCCGGCGGTTCGAGGCCCCGGCGCGCCAGATCCACCACGGTCGTGACGGCCTCGCGCAGTTCGACGACGGCCGCGCGGTCGGCCTCGGTCAGGGCGGCGGTGGGCTGGGGCAGGCGGTGCTCCTGCGAGGCCAGCCACCGGCGCAGGCCGTCGAGGGTCGCGAGGTGGTCGACGGGCCCTTCGGGGGAGCCGCCCTTGGTGTTGATCAGGTCCAGGGCGAGGGGCTCGCCGGTCAGCGGAAGGTCCATGGCTCTAATGGTACTTCTTCGCGTTGACGCATTAGATGATCGAGCGCTATAACTAATGCGTCTTCGAGCGAAAGAAGCATGTGATGAACATCGCCCACCGGTTCGTCGACGTGGACGGGGTGCGGGTCTTCTACCGTGAGGCCGGTCCCGCCGACGCTCAGACGCTGCTCCTGCTGCACGGTTTCCCGTCGGCGTCACACCAGTTCGGAAGGCTGATCGACGCCCTGGGAGACCGGTTCCACCTCGTGGCTCCCGACTACCCCGGCTTCGGGCACACCCAGGCCCCCGACGGGTTCGTCTACTCCTTCGACCGACTCGCCGACGTGGTCGAGGGCTTCGTCGACCGGCTCGGGCTCGGGCGGTTCGCGGTCTACATGTTCGACTTCGGCGCGCCGGTCGGCTTCCGGCTGGCCGTACGGCGGCCCGAACTGGTCGCGGGCCTGGTGGTGCAGAACGGCAACGCCTACGAGGAGGGGCTGAGCGAGCAGGCGCGCGGGTTCATCGCGCTCGGCCCGGGTCAGGAGGACCAGGTCCGGGGGCTGCTGACCCTGGAGGCGACCAGGGGGCAGTACGAGGGCGGGACGTCGGACCCGGAGACGATCTCTCCTGACGGCTGGACCCTCGACCAGCACTTCCTCGATCTGCCCGGTCGCAAGGAGGCGCAGGTCGCGCTGGCCTTCGACTACCGGAGCAACGTGGCGCGCTACCCCGAGTGGCAGGAGTGGCTGCGCGCCAACCGGCCGCCGACGCTGGTCGTCTGGGGGAGCAACGACCCCTTCTTCGTCGCGGAGGGGGCCAGGGCGTACCTGCGGGACGTGCCCGAGGCCGAGCTGCACCTTTTCGATACCGGCCATTTCGCTCTCGAAGAGAAACTTCCGGAAATAACCCCTCTTATCGCCGACTTCCTTGAGCGTGTCGGAAAGGACAACGGATGAAGATCGCAGTCGTCGGAGCGACCGGCCACATCGGCTCGGCCGTACTGAAGGAGGCCGGTGACCGTGGCCACGAGGCCGTGGGTCTGGCCAGGAACGTCTCCGGGCTGGAGAACGGCGTCGCGATCGACGTGCTCGACCCCGCCTCGGTCGCCGAGAAACTGTCCGGCTACGACGCGGTGATCCTCGCCGTGAAGGGGGACGTGCCGGGGGCCGTACGGAACCTGATCGACGTGCTGCCCGGAGCCGGTGTGACGCGGGTGCTGGTCGTGGGCGGCGGCGGCAGCCTTGAGGCCGCCCCGGGACAGCGCTTCGTCGACGGCCCCGACTTCCCCAAGGAGTATCTGGAGGAGGCCACGTCCCAGGCGAAGGCGCTCGACCTGCTGCGGGCCGAGGGCGACGCGCTCGACTGGTCCTATGGCAGCCCGCCCCCGGCCTACCTGGTCGACGGCGAGCGGACCGGCGTCTACCAGGTGAGGGGCGGCGACACCCCGATCGACGGCATCGCCACCCGCATCACCGTTCCCGACTACGCCGCGGCCCTGATCGACGTCCTGGAGAACGGCTCCTTCGTCAGGGAGCGCTTCAGCACCGGTTACTAGGGCCTGTTCTCCGGCCTGCGGGGGCGCCGGGAGACGGTCCCCGAGGTCATCAGGGACGAGGATCTCCGACCGCCGCCGGGTACGGGCGCCGTACCCGGCGGATTAATGATGTGCGAACCTCTCACATCGGCGGATACCCTGCGCGAGGACCTGAGGAGGGGTTTGCGTGGGGCACGTTGAGGTTGGCCATCTGACCTATGTTCTCCCGGACGGACGGCCGTTGCTCGACGACGTGTCGTTCCGCGTCGGCGAGGGGGTCAAGGCCGCGCTCGTCGGCCCCAACGGGGCGGGCAAGACGACGCTGATGCGCCTGATCTCCGGCGACCTCCAGCCCGTCGAGGGCAGCGTCGCCAGCTCGGGCGGCCTGGGGGTGATGCGCCAGTTCATCGGCAGCATCCGCGACGGACGCACCGTGCACGACCTGCTCCTCGGCGTCTCCCCCCTGCGCGTACGGCAGGCCGCGGAGAAGCTTGAGGCCGCCGAACTGGTGATGATGGAACGCGAGGACGAGAAGGCCCAGATGCGCTACGCGCAGGCCATCTCCGACTACGGGGACGCCGGCGGCTACGACATCGAGGTGCTCTGGGACACCTGCACCATGGCCGCGCTCGGCGTGCCGTACGACCGGTGCAAGTACCGCGAGGTCAACACGCTCTCTGGCGGTGAGCAGAAGCGGCTGGTCCTTGAGGCGCTGCTGCGCGGGCCCGACCAGACGCTGCTGCTGGACGAGCCGGACAACTACCTCGACGTGCCGGGCAAGATCTGGCTGGAGCAGGCGCTGCGCGAGACGCCCAAGACGGTCCTGCTGGTCAGCCACGACCGGCAGCTCCTGGCCAACGCCGCCGACCGCATCGTCACCGTCGAGTCCGGAAACATCTGGATCCACGGTGGCGGTTTCGCCACCTACGCCCAGGCCAGGAAGGACCGCAACGAGCGCCTCGGCGAGCTGCGGCGCCGCTGGGACGAGGAGCACGCCAAGCTCAAGCGCCTGGTCGTCATGCTCGGCCAGAAGGCGAAGTACATGGACACCATGGCCGCCGCCTACCACTCCGCCCAGACGCGGCTGCGCAGGTTCGAGGAGGCCGGGCCGCCCGAGGTCGCGCCGAGGGACCAGAACATCAGCATGCGCCTGCGCGGCGGCCGTACCGCCAAACGCGCGGTGATCTGCGAGAGCCTCGAACTGACCGGCCTGATGAAGCCGTTCGACCTGGAGGTCTGGTACGGCGAGCGGGTCGCGGTGCTCGGTTCGAACGGCTCGGGCAAGTCGCACTTCCTGCGCCTGCTGGCCGGGGAGGAGATCCGGCACACCGGGCTGTCCAGGCTCGGTGCCCGGGTCGTGCCCGGTCACTTCGCGCAGACCCACGCCCGTCCCGAACTGCTCGGCAAGACGCCCTGCGAGATCGTCATGACCGAGCACGCGAAGCTGCGCAACGAGGCCATGAAGGCGCTCTCGCGCTACGAGCTGGCCGGTGACGTGGGCGACCAGCGGTTCGAGACGCTGTCCGGCGGACAGCAGGCCAGGCTGCAGATCCTGCTGCTCGAACTGTCCGGGACCACCCTGCTGCTGCTCGACGAGCCGACCGACAACCTCGACCTGGCCAGTGCCGAGGCCCTCCAGGAGGGGCTCAACGCCTTCGACGGGACGGTGCTCTCCGTCACCCACGACCGTTGGTTCGCCGAGGACTTCGACCGCTATCTGGTCTTCGGCTCCGACGGCAGGGTCTACGAGTCGTCGGAGCCCGTCTGGGACGAGACCCGGGTGGTCAGGAAGCGCTGAAACATGCCTTTGGGGATTCTGTACAAATAATCCGGCATAGGGAATCTCAGTTAAAGAATTCCCCCGAGGCGTGCGTGTCCGGTGTGAGCCCGAATAACCACGGGTTATCACGGCTATGTGACGCACAGTACCCGAATCGTCGGCGCCATCGCCCTGCTGCTCCTGGCCGGATGCTCCACCGGTCCCGAACAGCGGGAGGCGGCTCCGCTCAAGCCGCTCACGGTCAAGGAGCAGGTCTCGTCCGTCGTCAAGAAGGACGGGGGGTACGTGGTGAACTGGGCCGGCGTGCTCGCCAACAGCAATCCCTGGCATTTCGGGGAGAACGTGGTGGCCACGGTGATCGCCAAGGACGCCGCGGGCAAGGAGATCATCCGGTTGCAGCAGCCCCTGGACGCCGTGCCGCCCGCCGGGCTGTTGCCGTTCAGCGGTGAGGTGGTAGCCACCGAGCAGCCGACCCGGGTCGACATCGACTACCGGCCCGCCGAGTGGCGGCTCGCCGGGCGGATCGTCTCGGCCTTCCAGCCGTTCCCGGTCACCGACGTGATGACCGTGCGCAGGGAGAACGGCTACGTGGTCGTCGGCTACGTCGGCACGCCGTACCGGCTGCCCGCGGGCAGCCTGGAGGTCACCGCGCTGCTGCGGGACAAGGACGGCAAGCTGCTCGGCGGCGGGAGCGCGTTCGTCGACGACGTCCGCTCGGACAGTACGCGGCGTTTCGTCATGCACATCGAGAGCGTCCCGAACACCAAGCAGATTGCGAAGGCCGAGGTCGAGGCGCACACCTGGGGGTCGAGCAGCCGTCCCTACGAGCAGCTCGCGCTGGGCGGCAGCGTGCCGGTACACACGGTCAAGCCGACGACGGCCGCCTTCGCCAGGGATCGGGGCAGGCAGGGAATGGCCGCGGGGGACGCCAGACCGTGACATTGGGCTTTTCGGGCGTTTAGTGTGTTTCACCTTTTTGGTGGGGCTCCGGGTCTTCCGAGACCCGGAGCCCTTTTTTGTGCACGCTTTTTGATGTGATTTTTCCTGCTTTTCCGGCATTTTTAAAAGGCGGGGGAAATTTCGGGGAATGTGGGAGTAATGAAGGCTGGGGGAGAACCGGGGAGTCTGTGTGGGAAAGGTCCTTCTTCGGGCGTTGTTCCCGGCATTTTCCATGCCTGATGCGCCTGAGAGGAAATCCCACTGAACGACGCCGATCGCGTTATGTGTGTTACATGTGTGCGAAGAGTGACTATGGGGAATCTGGAGTCAAGCGAGCTGTCATGCAGTGACACATAGCGATATGCGCTGATTCGTTGGCGTCATGGGAGAGGTGAAATATGCACTCCGTACGCGGAAGGCGTTGTCACGTCGTCGCGGTGGTCTCCGGACTGGCATGCTGCCTGGTCGCGGGCGTGGAAGCCGGTTCAGGAGCCACGGCCTGGTCCCAGACCCGAACCGGCCCCACGGCCGAGGAGGTCGCCGAGGCGCGCTCCGCGGCCGTCGAGCGAAGTAAACAGTTGGACGACGCCACGGCCAGGCTGGACGAGGCCAGACGGCGTCTGGAGGAACTGGTCGCCCTGGAACGCGCGGGAGGGCCGGCCTCTGCGCCCTCGGTCCTCCCCGACGCCCCTGGCGTCTCCGCCGCAACGGCCGTGGGGCCGGACCCCGAGGTGGACGAGGACGAGATCCTGGTCCAGGCGCGGAACGTCGGCCCGGACGGCGAGAGCGGGACGACCGTCTCCGGATTCGGCCCTGACGTGGTCGGGCAGGCGGCCGAGGTACGCAGGTTCAGCCTGGAACGCGCCCGGCTCAGGACGGAGGCCGAGACGGCGCTGACCACCGCGCAGCGACTGGTCGCCGAGCGGGAGGCGGCCAGGAAGAGGCGAAGGGCGGCCAGGGGGCGCTCCAGGGCGCGCGCGGCGGCCCAGAAGGCCCAGCAGGCTCAGACGACCCAGACGGCCCAGGCCGTTCAGCCGGTCCAGACGACCCAGGTCGCCGCGCTCACGGAGCAGACACGCGGGAACGTCGTCGCGGACTGGGCGCTGACCCAGATCGACAAGCCCTACGTGTGGGCGAGCGCTGGACCGTCCGGCTACGACTGCTCAGGGCTCACCATGCAGGCCTGGGCCAGGGTCGGGGTCAAGATGGACCACTGGACGGGCACCCAGTGGACCGCGGGCAGGCACGTGCCGTACGACCGGCTGCAGCGTGGGGACCTGCTCTTCTTCGGCCGCGGTACCCGTAGACCCGCCGACATCCGGCACGTGGGCATCTACATCGGAAACGGCATGATGGTGCACGCCCCGCAGACCGGGGACGTGGTCCGGGTCGCGCCGATGTGGCGCAAGGACCTCATCGGCGCGACCCGCCCCGCCTGAGGGCGCGGATCCGCAGTGTCAGACAGGCGGCGGATCAGTGCTGGTGGCCGGCCTCCTCGGCGCGCTTGATCGACCGCGCGATCTCCTCCTCGGCCTCGACGCGGCCGACCCAGTTGGCGCCCTCGACCGACTTGCCGGGCTCCAGGTCCTTGTAGACCTCGAAGAAGTGCTGGATCTCCAGGCGGTCGAACTCGGGGACGTGGTGGATGTCGCGGATGTGCTCCATCCTCGGGTCGGTCGCCGGGACGCACAGCACCTTGTCGTCACCGCCCTTCTCGTCCGTCATGCGGAACATCCCGACCGCGCGGCACTTGATCAGGCACCCCGGGAAGGTCGGCTCCTGAAGCAGCACCAGAGCGTCGAGGGGGTCTCCGTCCTCGCCGAGGGTGTCCTCGATGAAGCCGTAGTCGGCGGGGTACTGCGTGGAGGTGAACAGCATCCGGTCGAGCCTGATGCGGCCGGACTCGTGGTCCACCTCGTACTTGTTCCGTTGCCCCTTGGGAATCTCAACGAGAACGTCGAACTCCACCGCGTGTTCCTCCGCTCAAGCCCCCGGGCACCCCCGGATGGGCGTTAATGTCTCGTAGAAGTATCGAATGATGAGAGGTCGGCGACATAATGCGGCGCGAGCGGGGGGTGGCCTTGGTCACTCTCGTCTTGCTGCAACTGTTCGTCGTCGCGGCCGGCGCTCACCTGCTCACCAGCGACGAGCTGACTGAGAAGGCGCCCGAACCGGTCGCTTCGGCAGAGCCGCCTCCACCCGTCCCGGTCATCACCGCGGGTCCGGTGCTGGCCGCGCGGGGGAACGGACCTCTCCCTGCCAAGGGTACTTTGGCGGCGAAGCTCACCGAGGCGTTGGGGGACCCCGCACTGGGCGACAGCGTCGGCGCCGCGGTCGTCGACGTCGAGACCGGCGCCCTGCTCTTCGGCAGCGGAGCCGAGACGGGCGTGACCCCGGCCTCGACGACCAAGGTCGCGACCTCCGTCGCGGCGCTGGCCTCCCTGGGCCCCGACGCCACGATCAGCACCCGCGTCGTGCGCGGCCCGACGTCGAAGTCGATCACCCTGGTCGGCGGGGGCGATCCCACGCTGAGCGCCAGGAAGGCTCCCGGCGTCTACCCCCAGCCCGCCTCGCTGGCCGCCCTGGCCATGCGTACGGCCAGGGCGCTCAAGGCGACCGGGATCACCGCGGTGAACGTCACCTACGACGACAGCCTCTACACCGGCCCGAGAACCGCCCCGACCTGGAAGCCCGGCTACGTGCCCGAGGGCAGCGTCGCCCCCGTGACGGCGCTCGCGATCGACGAGGGCAAGGTCGCGCCGGGCAGCCACCAACGGGTCTCCGACCCCTCCCGTACGGCATACGCCACGTTCGTCTCGCTGCTGACGAAGTACGGCGTGAAGGCCGCCAAGGTCACCAAGGCCAGGGTCAGGGCGCCCAAGGAGGCCCAGGAGATCGCCAGGGTCGACTCGGCTCCGGTCTACGCCCTGGTCGAACGGGCCCTGACGCTCAGCGACAACGACCTCACCGAGGCCCTCGCCAGGCAGGTGGCCCTCAAGGAGGGCAGGCCCGCCTCCTTCGAGGGGGCGGCGCAGGCCGTGCTCGGGGTGCTCGGCAGGCTGAAGCTGGCCCAGGGGGTGCGGGTCTTCGACGGCTGCGGCCTGTCCCCGAGGAACCGCATCGCCCCGGCCGCCCTGGCCAGGCTCGTCGCCGCGGCCACCTCCCCGGCCAACCCCCACCTGCACTCGGTGATCAGCGGCATGCCCGTCGCCGGGTTCACCGGCACGCTGGGGCACCGCTTCGTCAAGGACGACGCGGTCCACGGCCTCATCCGCGCCAAGACCGGCACCCTGGACGGGGTCAACGCGCTGGCCGGGACGACCGTGACACGCGGCGGACGCCTGGTGACCTTCGCCTTCATGGCCGACAAGGTCCCGCCCGGCTGGGGCAAGGCGGAGGCGGCCCTCGACAGGCTCGCCGCCATCGTCGCCGCAGGCTGATTGACGACACTGACCGCGCGGGCGGTACGGATACCACGTACGGTGGACGGTATGCAGGTGATCGACTGGGACCTTGCCGTCGCGACCGGAACGCGCCTGGTGCGCCCCGGGCCGCAAGTGAGCCGAGAGGAGGCCCGCAGGGCGGTCGCCGAGCTGCGGCAACTCTCCAGAATCGCCGAGGGACACGTCCGCGAGTTCACCCGGATCGACACCGAGACCGCGCCCGTGGCCGCGACCGTCGTCGACCGGCCGGGCTGGATCAAGGCCAACGTCGAGGGCTTCCGGGTGGTGCTCGAACCGCTGACCCAGCGGATGGCCGCCCGCAAGGAGCAGACGCCCGCGATCGTGACCGCGGTCGGCTCCCGCATCACCGGGGTCGAGGTCGGCGCGGTGCTGGCCTTCCTGGCCTCCCGCGTCCTGGGGCAGTACGAGCTGTTCCTGCCCCCCGACCCCTCGGGCAGGCAGCCCGCGGGCCGTCTGACGCTGGTGGCGCCCAACATCGTCCACGCCGAGCAGGAGCTCGACGTCAACCCGCGTGACTTCCGGCTGTGGGTCTGCCTGCACGAGGAGACCCACCGGGTGCAGTTCACCGGTGTGCCCTGGCTCAGGGAGTACGTCCGCTCCCAGATGACGGACTTCCTGCTCGCCTCCGACATGGACCTGAGCACGCTCCTCGACCGGCTCCGCTCGGCGGCCGACGCGGTCGCCGACGCCGTCAGGGGCGGCGAGGGCAACCTGATCGACGCGATCCAGACCCCCGAGCAGAAGGAGATCCTCGACCGGCTCACCGCGGTGATGACCCTGGTCGAGGGGCACGGCGACTACGTGATGGACGCGGTCGGCCCCGCCGTCGTGCCGACCGTCGCCGACATCCGCGCCAAGTTCCAGCACCGCCGCGAGGGCGGCTCCCGGCTCGACCGCACGGTCCGCAAGCTGCTCGGCGTCGACCTCAAGATGAAGCAGTACGCCGAGGGCTCGACCTTCGTCCGCACGGTCGTCGAGCGGGTCGGGATGGACGACTTCAACAAGATCTGGACCTCCCCGCAGACGCTTCCGACCCAGGACGAGATCGGCGACCCCGGCCGCTGGATCGCCAGGGTCGTCGGCACCCGGGCCCTGCCCGGCGCCAACGGCACCGCCGTCGCCCCGGAGGAGGGCCCGGCGGCCTGACGGGCCCTTCCTGAGCCCTCCCCGGGCCCCGCCTGGAGTGCTCCCGGGCCCCGCCTGGAGTGCTCCCGGGCCCGGCCTGGCGTGGGAGAGGCGTCACAGGGCGGACAATGGCGGGCATGGGTCCGCCTCCCGCCGTCGCCGACGTCCGCCGGGCCGTACGGCTCGCGCTGGACGGCACGGCGCCGGGCTCTCTCGTGCTGGTCGCGTGCAGCGGCGGCGCCGACTCCCTGGCGCTGGCCGCGGCGACCGGTTTCGTCGCCCCCCGCGCGGGGCTGCGCGCCGGACTGCTCACCGTCGACCACGACCTGCAGCCCGGCTCCGACGACCGCGCCCGTGACCTCGTACGGCTCGCCCCCTCGCTGTGCCTCGACCCGGCGGAGGCGGTGCGCGTCCGCGTCGGGACGGAAGGGGGGCCGGAGGCGGCGGCCAGGCAGGCGAGATACGCCGCGCTGTCCGAGGCCGCAGAGCGCCTCGGGGCGGCGGCCGTGCTTCTCGGACACACCAGGGACGACCAGGCGGAGACCGTCCTGCTCGGCCTGGCCAGGGGGAGCGGCACCCGCTCACTGGCCGGGATGCCGGCGCGGGCGGGGCTGTACCTGAGGCCGCTGCTCGGGCTGGGCAGGCGGACGACCGCGGCCGCCTGCGCGGGGATGGGGCTGTGCCCCTGGGAGGACCCGCACAACCGCGATCCCCGCTACACCCGGGTCAGGGTCAGGACCCGGCTGCTGCCCGCCCTTGAGGACGAACTGGGGCCCGGCGTCGCCGAGGCGCTCGCCAGGACCGCCGACCTGTGCCGGGACGACGCCGACGCCCTTGACGGCTGGGCCGGACGGGCGTACGCGGAGGCGGTCGCCCGGGGCGCGGGTGATTCAGCTCTTAGCGATATCGCGGACGAACCCGGGGCGGTGGTGCTGGCCGTACGGGAGGTGGTGGATCTGCCCTCCGCGGTGCGGCGCCGGGTGCTGCGCAGGGCGGCGATCGAGGCCGGATCGCCGCCGGGGACGCTCGCCGCCGCCCACGTCCTCCAGGTGGACCGCCTGGTCACCGCGTGGCGGGGGCAGCGCCGCGTAGAGGTCCCCGGAGGGATTGGGGTGGTGCGCCGGTATGGCACCCTGGTGTTCGCCAGACACCCAGCAAGCCCCATCTCGTAAGGAAAAATCCCAGGTGGACGCAGCCGACATGGGCAAGGACCTCGAAAGGGTCCTCATCACCGAAGAAGAGCTCCAGGCAAAGATCAAGGAGCTGGCGGGCCGCATCGACGAGGACTACGCGGGAGGGGACCTGCTGATCGTGGGCGTGCTCAAGGGCGCGGTCATGGTCATGGCCGACCTGGCGAGAGCACTCCACCTGCCGGTCCAGATGGACTGGATGGCGGTCTCCTCCTACGGCGCGGGCACCAAGACCTCGGGCGTGGTCCGGGTTCTCAAGGACCTGGACACCGACATCGCCGGGCGGCACGTGCTGGTCGTCGAGGACATCATCGACTCCGGCCTGACCCTTTCGTGGCTGGTGCACAACCTGAAGTCCCGAAACCCCGCCTCGGTGGAGATCTGCGCGGCTCTGCGCAAGCCGGACGCGGTCAAGGTGCCGCTCGACGTGAAATACATCGGATTCGACATTCCGAACGAGTTCGTGATCGGTTACGGCCTCGACTACGCAGAGCGATACCGCAATCTTCCCTTCATTGGGACCCTCGCGCCCCATGTGTATGGGGCCAGCTGAAAAAGTACGCCCTGGGCGAAGTCTGCCCCTCCTGCGTACGACATTCGCCATAGGGGAGGGGAACACACGCCCACCTGACGTACGTTGGTAGGGCAAAGCCGGTGCTGTCCGGGCGGTTACTCCGTGCGGCACACCGGTGTACCTTCGGACGATCAAGAGGGCGGCTTCGCCCGCCAACTCTTGGTCGTCAGTTGGAGCGGTTAGGGAGACCGCGAGCCCCGGGCTCCGTCCGGGGTTGCCAGGCCATGGTCAGGAAGGGACGGGCCCGCCGGGGTTCCGCATCGGATGGATCTCAAGCGATTTACACGTGGGCCACTGCTGTGGATCCTGGGCATCGTCGTGCTGCTCCTGCTCGTCACCACGATGTGGAACAGCGACGGCAGCATCGACAAGGCCGACACCTCACAGATCGTCAGCTGGATCAACGAGGGCAAGATCTCCAATGCGAAGGTCATCGACAAGGACCAGCGCATCGAGGTCACTCTGACCGACGGTAAGCGCTACTACTCCTCGTGGGTGACCGGCCAGGGTGTCCAGCTCACCGGCCAGCTCCAGGCCGCCAAGGACGCCGGGAAGCTCGCAAAGGGCTACACCGTCGACGTGCCGAGGGACAACTTCCTTCTCGGCCTGCTGATGAGCTTCCTGCCGATCGTCTTCGTCGTGCTGTTCTTCCTGTTCATCATGAACCAGATGCAGGGCGGCGGCTCCCGGGTGATGAACTTCGGCAAGTCGAAGGCCAAGCTCATCACCAAGGACACCCCCAAGACCACCTTCGCCGACGTCGCGGGCGCGGACGAGGCCATCGAGGAGCTCCAGGAGATCAAGGAGTTCCTCCAGGCCCCCGCCAAGTTCCAGGCCATCGGCGCCAAGATCCCCAAGGGCGTCCTGCTTTACGGCCCGCCCGGAACCGGTAAGACCCTGCTCGCCAGGGCGGTCGCCGGTGAGGCCGGGGTCCCGTTCTACTCGATCTCCGGTTCCGACTTCGTCGAGATGTTCGTCGGTGTCGGCGCCTCCCGGGTGCGCGACCTGTTCGAGCAGGCCAAGGCGAACGCCCCGGCCATCATCTTCATCGACGAGATCGACGCGGTCGGTCGTCACCGTGGCGCCGGTCTCGGCGGCGGTCACGACGAGCGCGAGCAGACGCTGAACCAGCTCCTCGTCGAGATGGACGGCTTCGACGTCAAGGGCGGCGTCATCCTGATCGCCGCGACCAACCGGCCCGACATCCTTGACCCGGCGCTGCTGCGCCCGGGGCGTTTCGACCGCCAGGTCACCGTCGACCGCCCCGACCTTGAGGGCCGCAAGGGCATCCTCAAGGTGCACGGCAGGGGCAAGCCGTTCGCCGAGGGCGTCGACCTCGACGTCATCGCCCGCCGGACGCCCGGCTTCACCGGTGCCGACCTGGCCAACGTGATCAACGAGGCCGCGCTGCTCACCGCCCGCGCCGACCAGAAGCTCATCACGATGGAGACCCTTGAGGAGTCCATCGACCGCGTGATGGCCGGTCCCGAGCGCAAGTCGCGCGTCATGTCGGACCAGGAGAAGAAGATCATCGCGTACCACGAGGGTGGACACGCCCTGGTCGCGCACGCGCTGCCCAACTCCGACCCGGTTCACAAGATCACGATCCTGTCCCGTGGACGCGCCCTCGGTTACACGATGACGCTGCCCATGGAGGACAAGTTCCTGGCGACCCGCTCCGAGATGATGGACCAGCTCGCGATGCTGCTCGGTGGCCGCACGGCTGAGGAGCTCGTCTTCCACGAGCCCACCACCGGCGCCTCCAACGACATCGAGAAGGCCACCTCCATCGCCCGCCGCATGGTCACCGAGTACGGCATGAGCGAGCAGCTCGGCGCCCGTAAGTTCGGCGCGGGCAACGCCGAGGTCTTCCTCGGACGTGAGATGGGTCACGAGCGCGACTACTCCGAGAAGATCGCCTCCGCGATCGACGAGGAGGTCCGCCGCCTCATCGAGTCCGCGCACGACCAGGCGTGGGAGATCCTCGTCGAGTACCGTGACGTGCTCGACAACCTGGTGCTCGAACTCATGGAGAAGGAGACCCTCTCCCGCGAGCAGGTGCTGCAGATCTTCGCGCCCGTCGTGGTCAAGGAGAAGCGCCCCTCCTATTCGGGGTACGGCAAGCGGCTGCCCTCCAACCGGCCGCCTATCCTGACCCCGAAGGAGCAGTCGGGTAACGGAGCGCTCCCCGCGGGCGCCGGGCACACCGACTCTGTGGTCCCCAGGGACGGGAACTGAGTGTGAGCGTCAATCCCCTCAAGGTCGACTCCGAAAGGCTGGAGAAGGCCGTCCGCGAGATCCTCTACGCCATCGGAGAGGACCCCGACCGTGACGGCCTCCGGGACACCCCGGCACGGGTCGCGCGAGCCTACGCGGAGCAGTTCGCCGGGCTCGGGCAGACCCCCGAGGACGTCCTGACCACGGTCTTCGACGTCGACCACGACGAGATGGTGCTCGTCAGGGACATCGAGGTCTACTCGACCTGCGAGCACCACCTGGTCCCGTTCCACGGTGTCGCCCACATCGGCTACATCCCCAACGAGAAGGGGCAGGTCACCGGCCTGTCCAAGCTCGCCCGCCTCGTCGACGTCTACGCCCGGCGCCCCCAGGTGCAGGAGCGGATGACCTCCCAGATCGCCGACGCGCTCATGAACGTGCTGGAGCCCAGGGGCGTCATCGTCGTCATCGAGTGCGAACACCTGTGCATGACCATGCGCGGTGTCCGCAAGCCCGGGGCGAAGACGATCACCTCGGCGGTCCGCGGCGACTTCCGCAGCAGCGACAAGACCCGCGCGGAAGCGATGGCCCTCATCCTCCGCTGATCTTTCCGCACCGAAGCCCCCGCCTTCCTGGCGGGGGCTTCGGCGTTTCTCGGAGGCTTCAGCGTTTCTCGGAGGCTTCGGCTTTTTTCGGGGGCGGAGGCCGTCGATGTCAGGAGTCGTTGTCGGGACGCGGGCCGGCCGGTGTCTCGAAAGGCCTGGCCCGGGGTCCCGGCTTTCCCGGGTGATCGCCCATGTCGTTCCTTTGGCCGAGGCGCCTGACCCCCGGGTGTGGTTTTTGAATAAGCGGCGTGAGTCCTTTTCGCGATGGCCGTGACCGGGCGGGGTTTCCGGTTTCACGAAGGCGGCCACGGAGCCTCGGCCGTTCTAGTTGCTCCGACAACGTGAATATGTGTTTACCGTGATCACGTGAAGAACGAACCGCGTACCTACGTAGTCACAGGCGCCGCCTCCGGCATCGGCGCCGTCACAGCCGACCTCCTCGCCGCCGGAGGCGATCGGGTGATCCGCTGTGACCTGAACGACGCCGACGTGCTCGCCGACCTGAGCACGCGGGAAGGCCGGGAGCGGCTGGCCGAAGGCGTCGCCGCCGCCTCCGGTGGCACCGTGCACGGCCTGGTGGCCGTGGCCGGGGTCGGCGACCTGAGCCCGGCCCCCGTACGGGTGAACTTCTTCGGCACCCTCGCCACACTCGACGCGGTCCGGCCGTTCCTGGCCCGCTCGGAACGGCCCCGCGCCGTCGTCGTCTCCTCGCTGGGCGCCATCGTCGCGGCGGACGAGGGCCTGGTCGAGGCCTGCCTGTCGCTGGACGAGGAGGCCGCGGCCGAGGAGGCGGCCAAGATCGTCGAGGCCGGGAACGGCCAGACCGTCTACACGTCGAGCAAGCTGGCGCTCAACCGATGGTTGCGCCGCGCCGCGGTCGGCCCCGACTGGGCGGGCGCCGGTATCCCGCTCAACGCCGTCGCCCCGGGCGTCGTGGACACCGAGACCGCCAGGAGGTTCGTCATCGACGACCCGGCCGCCAGGGAGCTGATAGAGGCCCTGATGCCGCAGCCACTGGGCTTCCCCGGCCCCGTCGAGGCCGTCGCCTCGCTGCTCGCCTGGACGGTGAGTCCCGGCAACGCGTTCATGACCGGGCAGATCCTCTACGCCGACGGCGGCGCCGAGGCCGTGCTGCGCCCCTAGAGTTCGCGGATACGGTTCTGACCCGGTAGGAACCGTGTCCGCGCCGGGCGTATCTCGGCCGTGGCGGTGTGAACGACCTGGGCTGAGCCGGCAGCCCCATGCCTCGAATCCCGAAATATGGCCTTAAGTCTTTTTCTAAGGTGACTAGTGCATCAACAGATGGCCCCGGCGGAATCGTTCGCCTTCGAGGGGTTCACGGAGCATTCGGCCTATTTCGAGGAATCCGGCGTCGGTGGCAAGTTTCGCGAGGTCGTCGATCGGCCATCGGTAGGCCGTCGTCACCTTATGGTCGAACGGTGTGACCGGATCGCCCTCCGACTCGAAGAAGCCGAGCAGCAGGTGCCCGCCGGGCGCGAGCACCCGCCGGAACTCGGCGAAGTACGCGGGCACCTCCCTGGGCGGGACGTGGATGATCGAGTACCACGACAGGACGCCCCGCAGCTCGTCGTCGGCCAGGGCCAGGGCGTCCATGGAACCGACCTCGAACCGCATGTCCGGATACGCCTCACGGGCGATGTCGATCATCACCGGTGACAGGTCGACGCCGAAGACGTCCACCCCCAGGTCTCTGAGGTGCGCGGACGTCCGCCCCGGACCGCATCCCAGCTCGGCGACGGGGCCGGCGTCCCGTACGAGCTCGGCGAACACGGCGAGCACCGCGCGGTCGAGCGGAAGGGGGTCGAGGTAGTTCCTGGTGAGTTCGGTGTAGAGGACGGCGACGGCGTCGTAGGCGTTCGCCGTCGTGTCGAGGTATGAGGAGGATTCGGCCACGGGCACCAGAGCCTATGAGGCTTCGCCGTCGCCTGGTAGGGCTTCGGCGTAGCGGCGGGCGAGGGTGCGGATGTGGGTGACGAGTTCGGGTGGCCCGTCGACGCGGAAGTCCATCATCAGCATGCTGAGGTAGACGGCGATGGTCTCCAGGGCGTCGGCACCGGTGACGAGGACGCTGGTGTGGGCGTCGACGGCCTCGACGATGCCGACGGCCGGGTTGATGCGGGCGATCACGGTCTCGGCGGGGGCCAGGACGGTGACACGGGCGTGGACCTTCCAGCCGGTCCGCGCGACCTCGCGCAGGACGAAGGCGACGAGGTCGTCGTCGGGCAGGGAACGGGCGGCGAAGTGGCGGGACGCGGACCGGACACGGGCCAGGCCGGCGACGGGCAACGCCCGCCAGGCGTGCGCGCCGAGGTCGTAGGCGACCAGGAACCAGCGGCGGCGCCAGCTGATCAGGCGGTAGGACTCCACCTCGGTCTCGGTGCCGTCGCGGGTCACCAGCAGGGTCACGCCGTCACGGATCGCGGCCGCGACGACGGTGAGGATGGCGGCGGGCACCGGGGCGTCCGGCTCGCGGGAGCCGACCGTGGCGGGCCCGACCGCGGTGGCGGAACGCAGGGCGGTCACCTTGCGCTGCAGGTGTCTCGGCAGGATCTGCTGGAGCTTGGCGAGCGCCCGGGTGAGGCTGGCGTCGATGTCCTCGATCCCGGTCGATCCGTCCTCGGCCAGGCCGACGGCCAGCGCGACGGCCACCGCCTCGTCGTCGTCGAGCAGCAACGGAGGCATCTTCGCGCCCTGCCCGAGCCGGTATCCGCCGACCGCCCCGCGTGTGGCGTGCACCGGGTAGCCGAGTTCGCGAAGGCGCTGGACGTCCTGCCGCAGCGTGCGTTCGGCGACACCGAGGCGCTCGGCGAGTTCACGGCCCGTGTGGGACCGGTCCTGCAGCAGGGACAGCAGGCGCAGCACCCGGGCCGTCGTCGAAGCCATTGATCCCTCACCCCCGGCAGTAATTAGGCATAAAACTAGCCTAATGGGCCCATAGGCTGATGTCACAGGCAAGGAAGAGACCGAAGGGCAAGATCATGAACGTCACCGTCACCTCCCTGCGGCCCGTCTGGCGTGAGGTGCTGGCCGCCTCGTACCGGGCGCTGGAGAACAGCGTCGCGGGTGTGCGGGACGGCGAATGGGACAACGCGACCCCGTGCGCGGAGTGGACGGTCACCCAGGTGATCCAGCACGCCGCGGGCGACCAGCTCGCCTACGCGAAGATGCTCGGCGTCGGAGACGGTCCGGCCTACGACCCCTTCACGCCCTCAGGAGCCGTCGACGGCACCGCGGCGGAGCTGGTGGGGGACGCCGTCGAGAGGACCGGCGCGGCGTGGGCGGCGGTGCCCGATGACAGCGAGAGCGTCCCGACGCCGCTGCCGCACGGTGAGCTGCCCACCCCGGTCGCCGCGGTGATGTGCGCGCTCGACGCCGCCGTGCACGCGTGGGACATCGCGATCGCCACGGGCAGGCCGTCCCCGCTCGACGACGAGCTCGCGGGCCACCTTCTCGCCGCCGCGCGGGAGATCGTCGAACCGCTGCGCCAGTGGGGGGCCTACGGCCCCGTGGTCGAGGCCGTAGGCGGACCCTCCGCCACCCCGGTCGTCGACGACCTGCTCCGCTACCTCGGCCGTGTCCCGCGCTGACGGTGTGGTGGCGGGATTGTCGGTGGCGAAGGCTACGGTGATCGGGTGGAACTCACCCCTCGGCAGGCGCTCGGCCTGCGGCTGTCCAGCCTGTTGCTCCGCGCGTCGTCCGGCGGCGCGGCGCGGGCGACGACCGTGGCCGAGGTGGTGACCTGGCTCGGAGCGATGCAGGCTCAAGACCTGGCCAGCGGGCTGTGGTCGTTCGGCGCGCGGCTGCCCGAGCACACCGTCACCGACGTCACCGCCGCGCTGGAGCGGCGTGAGGCGCTGCGCACGTGGCCGATGCGCGGCACCATCCACTTCGTCCCGCCCCGCGACGCCCGCTGGATGGTCGAGCTGATGGGCGTCCGGGTGCTGAACGGCGCGGCGAGGCGGCGCGAGCAACTCGGCCTCTCGGAGGAGACCGCCGTCCAGGCCATGGAGGTGCTGGGTTCGGCCCTGGCCGGGGGCGGGCGGTTGAGCCGGTCGGAGTGCCTGGCCGTGCTGGAGGACCAGGGCATCGACACCGGTGGCCAGCGTGGCTACCACCTGCTGTGGTACGCCAGCCAGCGGGGCGTGCTGTGCATCGCCCCCAACATCGGCAACGAGCAGAGCTTCGTGCTGCTCGACGAGTGGGTTCCCGACCCGCACCGGCCCGAGCGCGACGAGGCGCTGGGCACCGTCGCCCTGCGTTACTTCCGTGGCCGGGGGCCGACCACCAGGCAGGACTTCGCGGGCTGGACCGGCCTGACCGCGGCCGACGCCAAACGCGGCATCGCCGTGGCCGGTGACGCGCTGGCCAGGGTGACCGTCGACGGGGTGGAGACATATGCCGACGCCGCGCTCCTCGACACGGCCCCCACCCCGGCCGGTGACGACGAGGTGCTCGTGCTGCCGGGCTTCGACGAATACCTCCTGGGCTACAAGGACCGTTCGCTCATGGTCGCCGACGAGCACAAGGCGGCCATCATCCCCGGTAACAACGGGGTCTTCCAGGCCACCGTGGTCCGCGCAGGCCGGGTCGTGGCCACCTGGAAACGCACCCTCGTGAAGAACCAGGTGCGGGTCGCCGTCCTGCCGCTCACCCCACTCCACCGAAGCGACCGGGCGGAGGTCGAGCGGGCGTTCGAGCGGTACGCGCGGTTCGTGGAACGCACCCCCGAAGTGCGTTGGCCGTGAGTCGCCGTCACCAGCTGCACCACACATTTCCGCGATATGAGGAGATCTTGTCGTTGGCGGCGGCCCCGACGTTGTCCACCCATTCTCCCGGCCCGACGCCTATCAGGGTCCTACCGCCCCAGTTCGTGTGCTCGTAGAAACACACAGCGTCATTGGTGCGGTTCCAGATGGAACTCGTCAGGTCGTTGATGAATGCGCCGACATTGGCTTTGTCGGTTCCCGGCGTGTTGCTGTAACGGCCTCTGCCGTAGGTGTCGCCGTAAAGGCATACATAACCCTCCGGGCAGTTGTCCCAGTCCATCGCCTTGGCCTGCGCCGGTGTCGCGGTGACCACGGTGGTCATCGTGGACACCGCCATCACCGTGGCGGCCAGAACCCTTCGCTTTCTCACCCGTGTCACTCCCTTTTTTCACCCATGTCGCATGCCGTACGGAGAATCATTCTTCCGATAAGCGACCGGGATGTCGTTGACGCCTCCGGTAGTCGTTGTTGACGATTTCTGCACGGCCCGGCCCTCACGGTGAGTTCGGGCGGGGAGAAAGCCGGTCGATCTCGGCGAGCACTTCTTCCGCGTACGGCCCCGCCTGGGTTCTCAGGCCCTCCGGCCAGGTCTCCTCGGAGTAGCGGTGGCCGAGATAGAGGTTCCTGGCGTGTTCCAGGACGCGACGGTGAGACGGCGGGAGGCGGGGCAGAGCCCAGTCCGCGGCGGTGTCCTTCGGCCTGATCTCACCGGTGGTGAGCGTGCTCCAGACCCGGGCGAGGGTCAGCACGACGTTGCGGGTGTCGGTTTCCAGCTCCGCCAGCAGACCGGGCAGGCCCGCCAGGCTCGCCCTGACCAGGTCCGCGTGGGGGACGGGGTCGAGGACCCGCGCCGGTGGCGGGCCGGTCAGCGGGCGGTCACCGGCCAGGACCATGGTGACCAACAGGGCCAGGTCCGGCATCGGCTCCGGCCGGGGAACCGTACCGGCCGTGAACTCCGCACGCAGCCACTCGCCGTACAGGAAGTCGCCGGTCGGCGGGAAACGCCACGGGCGGACCTCTGACTGGACGACGACGGTGAGTTCGACCGGCCGGAGCCCGGCGGTGAAACCCGAGAGGCCGAGCAGCCCCCGCAGGAGCGCGCCACGCTCCCGGTCGTCCATGCTCCGCCGGGAGACGACGAGAACGTCGAGGTCACTGGCCGGTCTGAGGCCGCCGAGCACCGCGGAGCCGTGGAGGTAGCCGCCGACGACCCCGGAGCCCAGCACGTCGCCGACCAGACCCACGATCTCCCGAAGTTGGTTCATCCCATCAGTTTCGCGAATCCTTTTCGGACGTCGGAGCCTCTTATGGGGGACGGCCTTTTCCGGAAGGGGGTTCCAGGTGGACGGTGGTTGGGCGAGCGAGCAGCTCATCGAGGCCGCCCAGGGCGGTGACGTGGAGTCGATCGCCGCGGTGGTCTACGGCGCCCACCCGCATGTACGGCGGTTCGCCGAGCACCTGTGCGCGTCCCCGCAGGACGCCGAGGACGCGGCGCAGGAGGCGTTGATCGTCCTGTTCCGCAAGATCGGCTCGTTGCGGGCCTCGGCGGCGCTGGCGTCCTGGATGTTCAGGATCGTCAGGAACGAGTGCGTGCGCCGCGCCCGGCGGCTGCTCGACCACCACGGCGAGGAGGCCGGGACGGGTCTGGCCGCGTCCGCCGAGGAGGAGGTCCTCCGGCGGCTGGAGGCCGGCCTGCTCGCGCAGGCGATCCAGGAGCTGCCCGACGTCCAGCGCCGTGTCCTGATCATGCGGGACGTGCTGGGCTACCCGGGGCGTACGGTCGCCACCTCGCTCGGCCTGAGCACCCCGGCGATGAAGTCCCACCTGCACCGAGCCCGTACCGCCCTCCGGGCCGGCCTGAGGCCGTGACTCCTGAAGACCCCGAACGTTCGAAGGGAAGTTCCACCATGCTCGAAACCGGATCGCCCGCCCCGGAGATGGCGCTCGAAGACACCGTGGGCGACACCGTCCGCCTGTCCGACTACCGGGGCGAGCACGCCGTGCTGCTCTACTTCGTGCGCTCCACCTCGTGCCCCGTCTGCAACAGGAACGTCCAGGACCTCGTCAGGAGCGGCGACGACCTGGAGGCCGAGAACGTCCGCGTCCTCATCGCGGTCCCCGAGAGCAGGCAGCGGGCGGCCACCTGGAAGGCCAGGCAGCGTGTTCCGTTCCCCGTGCTCACCGCCCGCGGCGGCACCCCCCACGAGATGGTCGGCCTCGACAGGAGGGTCTTCGGCGCGATGCAGCGGTCGGGCAGCCTGCTCGTCGACGTCCACGGCGTCATCCGGCACGTCCACAGCGCCACCCTCCCCACCGGCGGCTACGACAGAAAGGGTGTCATGCGGGCCGTACGGTCCCTCGGGGTGTGAGGGTCGGTCGCCCGCGAGGGCGCGGTCGTTGAATCGTTGCCCGGTGACGGTCATCGCCATTGCCGGGCCGGGCATGTTCGTCAAGGGAACGGGACTATCCCAGGCCCCATATCAGGAGCATGACGGAGATCGCCAGCGCGCCGAGGCCGCCGATGATCCCCGCGATCACGGCGTTCCGGCGTTCGGCGACTCCGCGCAGGTGGGCCCGTGCGGCGAAGAGGAAGGCGACCCCTCCGGCCACGAACCACGGTCCCCACAGGTAGGTGTACCAGCGGCTGACCGACCGCAGCTCGGGATCGATGCCGACGACGTTCGTCTCGACGAGAATTCCGTTCACGACGAATCCCGCGCCATGGCAGATGAGCAGGACCCCCGCGCCCCACGCCATCAGTTGCAGGAGAAGGTTCATGCCGTGCCCCCAGGGACGACGGCGGATGAGCGCCAGGCCCAGCACCGCGCCGACGACCTTGAGCACACCCGTCACCCACAACGCCGTGATGAAGCCGGAGTCCTGCCTCGCGGCCAATTCGACCAGCTGGGGTGAGAGCGTGGTCGAGGCCCCCGCCAGGCCGATACCGAGCGCCCAGCAGAAACTCGGGACGGCGAAGGCGAATCCCCAGAAGGCGGTGGCATATCCCGGCCATCGTGCCGGATGGCCTGTTGCGTCAAGGCTCAGACTCATGACGGCGATTCTGCTTGATCCTTTGACACCGCCGGCGGCCGGGGGCCGTACCGGGTCGCCTCACTGAGGCGGGCGGCGAGGGCGTGGATGTGCCGGACGAGTTCGGGAGGGTCGTGCACCTCGAAGGGGACACCGAGCCCCGCGACCCACATGGCCAGCTCGTCCAGGGAGTTCGACCCGGTGCTGAGGACACACGTGTCGTCACCGGTCGGCTCGACCACCGCGATCGTCGGCGGCATCCGGGCGGCGATGACGTCGGCCGGGGCGTGCACCGTGAACCGGCCGCGGTAGCGGTACGGATTGACGGAGATCCGTTCCGCGACGTACTGGACGAGGTCGGTGCCGGGCGGCTCGCGGGGCGTGAAACGCGGCCCGTTCGGGGTGCGCAGCCGCAGCCGGTCGATGCGGAACGTGCGCCAGTCGCCCCGGCCGGTGTCCCACGCCACCAGATACCACCGGCGCCCCGAGTTGACCAGGCGGTACGGCTCGGCCGCACGACGGTCCTCGGTGCCGTCGTGGGAGCGGTAGTCGAATCGCAGGCTCTCCCGGGCACGGACGGCGGCGGCGATCGCGGTGAGCGTGGCCGGGTCCACGGCGGAGGCCCGGTCCGTCAGCGGGACCGTGACCGACCGCAGGTCGCCGACGCGGTTCCTCAGCCGGGCGGGAAGAACCTGTTCCAGTTTGGCCAGGGCGCGGACGGAGGTCTCCTCGATGCCCGTCACCCCGGAGACGGCGGCGGTGCCGAGCCCGATGGCGACCGCGACCGCCTCCTCGTCGTCGAGCAGCAGCGGCGGAAGCCCGGCCCCCGCCCCGAGCCGGTAGCCGGGGGCGCCCGCGGTGGCGTGCACGACGTATCCGAGGTCGCGGAGGCGTTCGACATCGCGGCGGACCGTGCGGGATGAGACGCCGAGCCGTACGGCCAGTTCGGTGCCCGACCAGTCCCTGGGGGTCTGCAACAACGAAAGCAACCGCAACAGCCGTGCCGATGTCTCCAACATGGCGTCCAGCCTAGGACCGAAGCTGTCCTAGCCGCTGCCTACGGTGAGGGACATGAACAACGACCTGCGGATCCACCCGTTCCGGATCGACATCCCGCAGACCCGGCTGGACGACCTGCGCGGTCGGCTCGCGGCGACCCGCTGGCCGGACGAACTGCCCGGTGTGGGCTGGTCGTACGGGGTTCCCGTCGCCTATGCGCGCAAGCTGGCCGACTACTGGCGCACCGGTTTCGACTGGCGTGCCGCCGAGGCGCGGCTGAACGCGTTCCCGCAGTTCACGACGGAGATCGACGGGCAGAACATCCACTTCCTGCACGCCCGCTCACCCGAACCCGACGCTCTTCCGCTGATCATCACGCACGGCTGGCCGGGCTCGGTCGCCGAGTTCATGAAGATCATCGGCCCGCTGACCGACCCGGTGTCGTACGGCGGAGCCCGGTCCGACGCCTTCCACGTCGTGGCCCCGTCCATCCCCGGCTTCGGCTTCTCCGGCCCGACCACCGAGACCGGCTGGGACCTGCGACGCGTCGCGCGGGCCTGGGCGGAGCTGATGGACCGGCTCGGCTACCGGCGCTACGGCGCGCAGGGCGGCGACAGCGGCGCGGTCATCTCGCCGATGCTGGGCCGTACCGCACCGGAGAACGTCGTCGGCGTGCACGTCAACGGCGCGCTCGGCTTCCCGACCGGCGACCCGGCCGAGTTCGTGGGCCTCACCCCTGAGGAACTCGCCCGTCTCGGCCAGTACCAGAACCAGGACCAGGCCGGTTACGCGATCATCCAGGCGACCCGGCCGCAGACCCTCGCCTTCGGGCTGCACGACTCACCCGCGGCGCAGCTGACGTGGATCGTGGAGAAGTTCAAGGAGTGGACCGACCCGGCCCACGAACTCCCCGAGGACGCGGTGGACGTCGACCAGTTGCTCACCGACGTGAGCGTCTACTGGTTCACCGGGACCGCGGCCTCGGCCGCCCGCCTCTACAAGGAGGAGCAGAAGAGCTGGGGCGCGGCGGCCGAGCACTCGGCGCTGCCCCACGGGGTGGCGGTCTTCCCAGGCGACGCGGGGGTCAGGCGGATCGCGGAACGCGAGCACAACGTCGTGCACTGGTCGGAGTTCTCCAGAGGCGGCCACTTCGCCGCCATGGAGGCCCCCGACCTTCTGACGGAGGACATCAGGACCTTCTTCCGCCCCCTGCGCTGACCCGGCCCTTCCCTTCTCAGGCAGGGAGGGAGCCTTCCAACCGCCCGAGGAGCCGCCGTCACCGTGACCGGTGTCCGGCTGCGGGGCGACGCCGGAGTGAACGTTTCCCATCGAGACGACCGGTCTCGGGTGGCCTTCCCTCTCCGGATTCGGCTCGTCCACCGCATCGCTCACCGGCCGGCCCGGCCGCGTGCCGTCAGGGTGAAAGGCCCGTTCAGGAAGGGTCGAACGGGCCGGTTCGGTGGTGGTGGCGGTCCGTACGGGCGGGGCGGCGGGCGTCGTCGCACCGGTGTTCCGGTGGTCTCCGGTGGCGTGGATCATGGACGGCCGATCCAGTAGGCTCCACGCGATGTCCGAGAGGCCCGAATCATCCCTGATCGCTGACCGTGTGCGTGCCGAGGCGCGTTCGGAGGCCAGAAGGTCGGTCGTCGCGATCGACGCGTCCTTCGACCCGGACGGGGCGGTCGGCTCCCGGCGGAACGGCGCGGAGGACCCGTCGGGCGTCCGCAACCCGAACGACCGCTGAGCGTCGATGTCCCTCCAGTTACCGCAGGCGCTGGCGGCCCCGCTCGCCTGGACCGGTGTGGCGGCGTGGCCGGAGGGGCTCGACGAGGACCTCCTGCACGCGGAGGGCACGCGGTACACGGCGATGGCCGCCCGGTTGCGGGGCTCGGTCCGCGACACCGACGCGTACGCGAGCCAGGTGTGGCGGGACAACACCGGCGACGGGGTGGACGCCTACCGCTCGTGGATGGCGGAGAACGCGCCCGCCGACCGGGCGAACCGGCTGGCCGACGCCGCCGAGCTGGTGGGCCTGGCCCTCCTGACGGCGGCCGTGGCCACGCTGCTGTGGAAGCTGGGGGTGATCGCCCAGCTCGTCGCGCTGGTGGTCGTCGCGGCCCGAGCCATGGCCTCGCCGGCGACGCTGCCCGCGGCCGTCGCCAGGACCCGCCGAGCCCTGCGCACGCTGCTGGACGACATCGTCCGCTTCCTCTCGCGCGGCGTGGTCGAACCGATGAGGCGCGCCATGGCGCTGCTGCGCACCGGCGCGGGCCGGCTGCGTGGCCGGCCCGCGGACTGGGACCCGCTCAGGGCGGCGGCCAACCGCGAGGTGAACATCTCGGCGATCCGGCCGCGTCCCGGCTTCCGAGGCTCGCCCTTCCGTAACAGCACCCGGCCGGTGTGGCGGCGGGACAGCGAACCCGTCTACCGGTCGGACACCCGGCATCCCGACGAGATCTTCTCCGAGGGCTTCCGGCCGAAGAACCCGCACAACACCGACCTGAACGGATACGTCGAGCACCTGGACCCGAGTTCACGCCAGACCGCCTACGTCAGCACCAGCTACTCCGACAGGATCCATCTCCAGTGGCACGAGTACGGTCGCCAGGGCTGGGTGTACGACATCCGAACCCCCGGCGGCACCGGTCTCCGCCTGCCGAACTCCAGCTACGACGAGGTCGTCTTCCCCGGTGGGGTCTCCCCGGAGTACGTCATGCGGGCCAGGCCGTACCAGGTGTCCCGTAAGGGCGATGTGACGGTGGGGGACTGGCTGGAGAACCCCCACGCGAAGCCTGGCTGACGGCCTCCTCGCTGAGGCTCTCCGCCCGCCGGTAGCCGGCGTCCATCCGGCCGAGCGCCTGCCCGGCGTCGCCCAGGTCGGCCACGACCGACTCCAGCGACTCGGTGATCGCGCCGAGCGTCCGGCCCAGGAGGTCGCCCAGCAGCCCGCCGACGGGCCCGGAACCGAACGCGGCCGTCGAGGACCCGAGGTCGCGCCCCTGGACGGCCAGATCTCCGCCCACGCCGCCGAGTCCGCCGGACGCCGTACGGAGGCTGGGTGAGCGGACCTCAAGGGGCTTCATCCGCGTCCTTCGATCCGGCGGGCCAGCTCGCCGATCTCCTCCACGAAGAGGTTCATCCTCCGCATCGACTCCTCCTGGACGGTGCCCAGCGTCTCCGTCAGCCCCGTCACGTCCACCGCCCCGTGACGGGCGTCGAGGTTCGAGCGCAGGTCGTTGAGCGCGGCGTTGACGGCGTGCACGACCTGGTCGCACAGCTCCTGCAGGCCCATCCGCATGACCCGGGGGTCGGCCCTCAGCGAGCTGAGCAGGCCGTCCGGCGAGACCTCGGCGACGATCCGCCCGTCCGCGGCCGTTCCCCTCCCACCCGGGGGCTCGTCCTCGGACGGCGGCCGGTCGGCCGCGTCGAGCGCCCGGCGGGCCTCCTCCAGGAACCGGTCGAAGTCCTCGAAACCCGCTGTCATGAACCATCACCATAAGGACGGCGCCCTACGGCAAGCCGTCGCCCGGATGAACGACCTCCAACGTGCCGCTTACCGGCCCGCTGCCGCCGAGGGCTTCTTGGACGACGCTCTCCCGTTGTCGCACCGGCCACCGCGCGTCCTGGTCCGCGCCGTACGGCGTCAGCGGAAGGAACGGCGGTAGGCGGCCGGGGTGGTTCGCAGGGCGGTGTGGAAACGACGGCGGAGGTTGACCGCCGAGGAGAGGCCGACGCGGGTGGCGATGGTCTCGACGGGCAGGTCGGTCTCCTCAAGCAGGGCGCGGGTTGCGGCCAGGCGGCGTTCCAGCAGCCAGCGGGCCGGGGGGACGCCGAGCTGGTCGGCGAACTGCCGGGTGAGGGTCCGGGGGGAGACGCCCGAGTAGGCGGCCATGTCCTCGACGGTGATCGGGTCGTGCAGGCGCGAGAGCAGCCATTCGAGCAGGGGCGCCAGGGGAGCCGGCATGGGGCCGGTGGTCGGCAGGGGAGGGTACTGCCGCTGGCAGCCCTCGCGGTGCGGACCGGCGGCGAGCTGACGGCCGATGCGCATGGCGTGGGCGGCGCCGTACTCCTGGAGGACCTGGTGGAGACAGAGGTCGAGGGTGGCGGCCGAGGCTCCGGCGGTGGCGACGTCGCCGTGGTCGACGTAGATGATGGTGTCGTCGAGGATGATGCGGGGGTGGCGGGCGGCGAGTTCGCGGGAGAGTTCCCAGTGGACGGAGGCCCGGCGGCCGTCCAGGAGCCCCAGGGTGGCGGGGACGAAGATCCCGGAGCCGACGGCGACGATGCGGGCGCCTCGTGCGTGGGCCTGGGACACCGCGCCGAGTACGGCGGGCGAGGGGGTGAGAGCCCAGCTCCAGCCCGCGATGATCACGGTCTTGGCGTCGTCGACGGCCTCCAGCCCGCTGTCGACCTGGATGGGGACGCCGAGGGTGGTGGGCAGGGAGCCGGGGTGCTCGGCGCACAGGCTGAAGCTGTAGTGCTGGGGGATCGCCGAGCCGTGGTAGCCGAAGACGGCCGAGGCGGAGGTGACCGGGTAGAGCTCCTGCTTCGGAGCGACCAGGGCGACCACACGATGCGGGCTGAGAGAGGCCGGGGGTGGTTCCGGGCAGTCCAGGGACATGGCTCAAATGTACCCAATGATGTCATTCAGGACACCGGCGCCCTGGGTTGGAGAAACTCAGAATGAGGATTTATGTGGACGAGGAACTTCAGCCTCTACTTCGGAGCCCGTACGATCTCACTGCTCGGCGACGCGATGATGCCCGTCGCCTCGGCGCTGGCGGTCGGAGAAGTCTACGGGATCGCGGGTGTCGGCTACACGCTCGCGATCTGGACCACGTCAGCCGTGCTGGTCATGCTGTTCGGCGGGGTCTTCGCCGACCGGATCGGCGCCCGGCGCCTGATGATCGGCGCGGACGCGCTCAGGGTCGTCACCCAGGGATGCGTGGCCGTCGCCTTCCTGGACGGCGCCCCGCCGCTCGCCCTGCTGCTGACGATGGCGTTCTTCTCGGGCATCGGCGCCGGGACGTTCGAACCGTGCATCAACGGCATGGTCCCCCTGGTCGCGAAGGACCCGCAACGGGCCAACGCGACACTGAAGATCGCCGAGGCGATCACCCAGCTGGCGGGTCCCGCGCTGGCCGGAGTCCTCATCGTCGCCACCGGCCCGGTCTTCGTCTACACGGTCGACGCCGCGACCTTCCTCGTCAGCGGGGTGGCCCTGCTGATGATCCGGGTCACCGTACCCAAGCCGGGCCCCTCCAACGTGCTGGGCGACCTGCGCAGGGGCTGGGAGGAGTTCAGGGCCATGAACTGGATGTGGTCGACCATCCTGGTCTGGGTCTTCTGGGGCGTCCTGGTGATCGGGCCGTACGTGCCGCTGTCGTCGCAGGTCATCGGGGCCGACTACGGCTGGGTGATGGCGGCGCTCGGCCTCGGCACCGTACTGGGCGGGCTGGTGGCGATCAGGCTCAGACCGGCCAAGCCGCTGGCCGCCGGGGCGACGGCACTGAGCGGCTACATGGCCGCGCCCCTGTCGGTCGCGCTCGGACTGCCGCTGCCGATGCTGATGGCCGGGCACCTGATCGGCGGGGTCGCGATGGCGTTCTGGTCGGTGATGTGGTCGACCAGCGTCCAGACGAAGGTCGCACCGGACGTGATGAACCGGGTCAACGCCTACCAGGTGGCCGGGTCGGTCTCGGGCATGGCGGTCGGGCAGGCGATCGCCGGTCCGGTCACCACGCTGATCGAACCGCGCACCTTCATCATGGGGTCCGCCCTGGTGACGCTGGGCGTGGCGGCGGCGCTCCTGCTGATCAGGCCGATCAGGCAGCTCGGCCGGGCCCCCGAGGAGACCGGCGGCCCGTCGATCGTGGCCCCGGCCGAGTCGCTGACGTAGCCGGTGCCCGGGAGGGCCGGGCCATCGTGGTACGCGGGGGCGCCCACGGTGGTCCGCAGTGGTCCGCAGTGGTCCGCGGTGGCCCACTGTGGTTCACAGCGGTCCACGGTGGCCCGGGGTACGGCCCGCTGTTCGGCCGGAACCCGGCGAAGACGTTGTCGCCGATCAGAAATCGAACGTTCCAATTTTCACGTGGCCTATGAAGGCGTCCCATCCGGAGACACCGAAGGCCAGGGCCGGGCCGGAGGGATCTTTGCTGTCGCGGACGGCCACCAGGCCGGGGAGGTTCACGGCGACCTCGACACAGTCGTCGTGGGTGCCGCTGAGACTGCTCTTGTGGAACTCGGCGCCGGTCAGATCGGGAATCATGGGGGCTCCTTGCCTTAGGGCGGGCGGTCTGGTCCTCACTCTGCGAGGTGGTCCCAACACGCGCAAGACCTCCATGTCGTATGGGCATACCGGGGCTCATGGAAGGGCGGGGCCGGACATACAAGTCGATCATGCGCTTCCGGGAGTAACAAGGGTCACCCACTGAGCCGCGTCGATAAGGTTGGGGCACCGACCGCTCGACCCCGAAAGGCCAAGATCAACCGTGGCTGATTCGTTCGTGCACCTGCATGTTCACACTGAGTACTCCATGCTGGACGGCGCGGCGAAGATCGGGAAGATGGCCGATCGGGTCAGTCAGCTCGGCATGCCCGCCATCGCGATGAGCGACCACGGCAACCTGTTCGGCAGCTACGAGTTCAACAAGAAGGTCACCGGCGCCGGGATCAAGCCGATCATCGGGATCGAGGGCTACGTGAGCCCCGAGTCCCGCTTCCACAAGAAGCCCGTCTTCTGGGGAGAGCCGCACCAGCGCAAGTTCGACGAACAGCGCGGGGTCGGCGGTGACGTGTCGGCGTCAGGCACCTACCTGCACAAGACGATGTGGGCCTACAACGCCCAGGGCCTGAAGAACCTCTTCAAGATCTCTTCGCTGGCCTCGCTCGAAGGCCACATGAAGAAGTACCCCCGCATGGACGACGAGCTGTTCGACCAGTACCACGAGGGGATCATCGCGACGACCGGCTGCCCGTCCGGCGCGGTCCAGACACGGCTGCGGCTGGGCCAGTTCGACAAGGCGCTGGAGCACGCGGCGAAGTACCAGGAGATCTTCGGCAAGGAGAACTACTTCCTGGAGCTGATGGACCACGGGAAGATCCTCATCGAGACCTGCGTCCGCGACCAGCTTCTGGAGATCGGCAGGATACTCAACATCCCGCCGCTGGTCACCAACGACTCCCACTACGTCACCGAGGACCAGGCGACCGCCCACGACGCGCTGCTGTGCGTCGGCACCAACTCCCAGATCGACGCGCCCGACCGTTTCCGCTTCTCCGGAGCCGGTTACTACATCCGCTCCGCCGAGGAGATGCGCGGTCTCGACCACGACGAGCTGTGGAGGCAGGGCTGCGACAACACCCTGCTGATCGCCGAACGGGTCGAGTCCTACGAAGAGGTGTTCGCCCACCGGGACCTCGCCGCCAAGTTCCCCGTCCCCGAAGGGGAGACGGAGATGAGCTGGCTGCGCAAGGAGTGCGCCCGCGGCGCCGTGCGCCGGTTCGGGGACCCGGTCCCCGCCGAGGTCCTCGAACGCATCGAGTACGAGCTCGGCGTGATCGAGACGATGGGCTTCCCCGGCTACTTCCTCGTCGTCGCCGACATCTGCCAGTACGCCCGCGACAACGGCATCTGGGTCGGCCCCGGACGAGGTTCGGCCACCGGGTCGATGGTCGCCTACGTCACCGGCATCACCGAACTCGACCCCATCGAGCACCAGCTGCTGTTCGAGCGGTTCCTCAACCCCGAACGAATCTCGATGCCCGACGTCGACCTGGACTTCGACGAGCGTCGGCGCGGTGACATGATCCGCTATGTCACGGAGCGGTACGGCGAGGACAACGTCTCGCTGATCATCACCTACATGACGATCAAGTCGAAGGCGGCCGTGAAGGACGCGGGGCGCGTCCTGGGCTACCCCTTCGCCGTCGGCGAGAAGATCACCAAGGCGTTCCCGCCCGCCGTCATGGGCAAGGAGATCCCGCTCAGCGGCATCTTCGACAAGGACCACCCTCGATACGCCGAGGCCAGCGAACTCCGCAAGCTGTACGAGGAGGACGCCGACGTCAAGAAGGTCATCGAGACCGCGCTCGGCCTTGAGGGGCTGACCCGGGGCACCGGTGTCCACGCCGCCGGCGTCATCCTGTCGTCCCAGCCGCTGGTCGACGTCATGCCGATCTTCATGCGGCAGGACGACGGCGCCCGTATCACCGGCTTCGACGGGCCGTCCAGCGAGAGCATGGGCGCGCTCAAGATGGACTTCCTGGGCCTGCGCAACCTCACCGTGCTCGGGGACGCGGTCGAGAACATCAAGGCCAACCGCGGTATCGAACTCGACATGCTCAAGGTGCCGCTGGACGACAAGAAGGCCTACGAGCTGCTGGCCGCCGGGTGGACGCTGGGCGTGTTCCAGCTCGACTCGTCCATGATGCGCGACCTCACCAAGCTGATCGCCCCCACGGAGTTCGAGGACGTCTCGTCGATCCTCGCGCTGGGACGTCCCGGACCCATGGGCGCGAACGCGCACGTCAACTACGCGCTGCGCAAGGCGGGGACGCAGAAGGTCGAGCCGATCCACCCCGACCTCAAGGACGCCCTGGAGCCGATCCTCGGCAACACCTACCACCTGGTGGTCTACCAGGAGCAGGTCATGGCCATCGCCCAGCAGCTCGCCGGCTACACCCTCGGCGGCGCCGACATCCTCCGGCGCGCGATGGGCAAGAAGAAGAAGGAGGAGATGGACAAACAGTGGGCCACGTTCTCCTCCGGCATGATCAGTAAGGGTTTCACCGAGGAACACGCCAAGGCCGTCTGGGACGTCCTCGAACCCTTCAGCTCCTACGGCTTCAACAAGTCCCACACCGCCGGGTACGGACTCGTCTCCTACTGGACCGCCTACCTGAAGGCCAACTACCCCGCCGAGTACATGGCGGCGCTCCTGACCTCGGTCGGCACGAACAAGGACCGCATGGCCATCTACCTGGCCGAATGCCGCCGGATGAAGGTCAGGGTCCTGCCGCCGTCGGTCAACGAGTCCAACCTCCGGTTCTCCGCCGTCGGCGAGGACGTCCGGTTCGGCCTCGGCGCGATCCAGAACGTCGGCGACGGCCCCATCCAGGGGATCATCTCGGCCCGCAAGGAGCACGGGAAGTACACCGACTTCAATGACTTCCTGACCAAGGTCCCCGTCCAGGTCTGCAACAAGCGCACGATCGAATCACTGATCAAGGCCGGAGCCTTCGACGACCTCGACCACCCGCGATTCGGGCTCGTCATGGTGCACGAACAGGCCATCGACTCCGTCATCGACGTCAAGAAGAAGGAGGCGATGGGACAGGACTCCCTGTTCGGCGCCTTCGAGGACTCCGGTGACGGTGACGCGGCCTTCGCCGTCGTCGTCCCGCCGAACGAGTGGGACAAGAAGACCAAGCTCGCCTTCGAGCGCGAAATGCTCGGCCTCTACGTCTCCGACCACCCTCTCAACGGCGCGGAACGCGTTCTGGAGAAGAACCGCACCCACTCGATCGCGCAGGTCCTCAACGGCGACGCCGACCGGGAACGCGGTGAGATCAAGATCTCCGGCATCATCTCCGGCGTCGAGAAGAAGGTCACCAAGCAGGGCAACGTCTGGGCCATCCTCAAGATCGAGGATCACGACGGCAGCCTTGAGGTCCCCTGTTTCCCGACCACCTACCAGCTCTACGGCGACAACCTCGCCCCCGACCTCGTCGTCGCGTGCACCGGCAAGATCCGCATCCGGGAGAACGGCGAGGACGCCAGCGTCAGCTTCAACGCCGTCGCCTTCGAGTTCCTCGACATCTCCAAGGTCCCCCAGCCCGGCGACAAGGACCCGATCGTCATCTCCCTCCAGGAGAGCAAGATCGACCGGAAGCTCGTCGACGAGCTGAAGCAGATGTTCCGGACCCACAAGGGCGACACCCCGGTCCAGTTCATGGTCGAACGTCTCAACCGGCGCAAGGTCCTCGTCGGCCTCGCCCCGGAGTACAAGGTCAACCTCGCCAACGGCGCCTTCGCCGGAGACCTCAAGGTCCTCCTGGGCCCCAACGCTCTGGCCGACTACTGACCCTTGACCGGCCTGGCCTCCTCGGTTCGCTGGGGAGGCCGTACGGCCTGCGCGCTTCGGCGACGGCGTCCCATCCGGCAGGCCGGCCGTGACGGCATTCTCACCGCCGCACATATGCCTCGATGCCGTCGAGAATCCTCGCGAGACCGAACTCGAAGCCGTCGAGCGGGGGTTCGTCGGAGAGGAACATCGGGTCCTCCATCGCGTCCGCGACGGCGTTCAGGTTGTGGGAGCGGAGCTGGCCGTCCAGGAAGACGCGGACCGCGCGCACCGCCCGTTGCTGGTCGGGATTCGCCCGGCGCAACGCGGCCGGTGTCGGGGTGTTGCGCCGCAGGTTGGCACCGTACCGGGCGTGGCTGTCGAGGAGATACGCGCAGTTCAGCGTCTGCTGCGCCGCCATGCCGGTCGATCCGAGCACGGTGATCAGCGCGTTCAGCCAGGCCGCGTTGTGCGGGGTCAGGGAGACGGTCGTCGGCACGTCCAGCAGCCATGGGCGGGAGATGAAGCGTTCGAACAGCCGACGTGACCACAGCGCCGCCGCCTCCCGCCAGTCGCCGTCCGGCAGCGCGGGCGGGTCGCCCCAGGCGCGGTCGGCCAGGAGCACGATGAGCTCCTCCTTGGAGCTGACGTAGCGGTACAGGGCGTTGGTGGTCACGCCGATCCGGGCGGCCACCTTCGGCAGCGAGGCGGCGGCGATGCCCTCCTCGTCGGCCAGCTCCGTCGCCACCGCGATGATCTTCTCGACGCTGTGCGCCGGTTTGGGGCCGCGCCGCCCCCCGGTGTCGACCACGCCCCAGGCCGCGGCCAGACCCGGCGGCAGCGCCTCAAGGTCGGCGGGTACGGGGTCGTGACTCTTGCGTGGGGTCATGGCCTGCGTCCTCTCGAAGATCCAAGAGAAATAGTAGACGGCTTACACAGTTGTTGCTACTGTGCACGCCATGAACACTTCATGGCATGCACAGATTCAGTTCCCGTCTGTGGCGCGCCGCTGGATCGGCCTGGCCGCGGTCCTCGGCGCCGTTTTCGCGATGGCCGAACTCCCCCTGTACTTCGTGGTCCCCACCTGTGACCCCCCGGCCTGCGGTGTCGAGACCGGCAGCCTCATGCCGGACTGGCTGATCCTCACTCGTACGCTCTTCAACTTCCTCGCCCTCACGCTGTTCCTGGTGTTCATGGCCGGCGTCCGGCCTCTGATCGCGCAGGCCGACGCCCGGTTCGAATGGTTCGGCGCGGTCGCCGGTACGGCGGGCGTGGCGTGGACGATCGTCGACATGGTCGCCAAGGGGATCGAGGGCAGCAGCGCCATCAAGGCCGCCGAGGAGATCGACCCGACCCGCACCGTGCCCACCTACCTGCTCTACGGCTCCATCACCCATCTGATGCTGGTCGTCTTCGGCGTCGCCTTCGGATACGCGGTGCTGCGTTCCCGCGCCCTTCCCGGCTGGGTCGGCTGGTCGTCGTTCGCCATCGCCGCCCTGCACCTGGCCGGGGTGCCGTCGATGTTCTTCGGCTTCAACTCCGACGAGTTCTACGCCTCCAACGGCTGGGGCGCGGTCGCGATGTTCAACGGCATCGCCGCCACCTGGCTGGCGGCCGTGGGCGTCGCGACGCTGAGGAGGAGGACTCCGCGGAGACTGGCCGCCCACGCCTAGGCACCACACGAGTGGCGAGCCCACGGGGGCCTCGCCACTCGTTCTGCCATCTCAGGAACGATCGACCACGTTGTGTCGGCGGGTGCTGCGAGTCTGACGGGGTGATCGCAACTCCTGACGACCACTCCTGGTTCTCCCAGCGCTTCCCCGACCTGGCGGACGCCTACTGCTTCACCTACGTCCACGGCCTGACGCCCGAGGAACTGATGGCCCGGCTCGGTGCCCGGGTTGAGAACTGTTCTCACACAACGCTCGATGAACTGATCCGGTGGCGAAGCTTCGGAGCCGCCTCCGTTGGAGACTGGGTGCTCCTCGTCGAGGCCAACAGTGGGCTTGGCGTCCGAAGCGGGCGTGTTTGCCGGACAGCGACAGGAAAGCGCCAAGGGTGAGGGCTGTCACCGCATTTTCACCTCGTATCGGAACTCGTGACTGTCTGCGGCTGGACTTCCAGAGACCCATAGGTGTGACCGTTTGGCGGTGTTGAGAGGCCCCTCCGCATTGCGGCGAACACGGAGGAGCGGTTTTGGTGCCTGTTTATGGTGTTGTTCGGCCGCCGTAATGGTCTGGCGATGGATGGATGCTCAGAAGTGGTCGAATCCGGCTACTTGTCCGATGGCGAACACGTGTCTGCTGGCCGCGCAGACAGTTTCCAATGCGTGGATGGGGATGTCGTCGGTGCTGATGCTGATCCGGAGTACCTGTACCACCCATTCGCCGGGTACTTCCAGCAGGTCGGCTTCGTACGGTGTAGGTGGCCGGGAGGTCAGTGTCTCGGTGGCGTGGCTGAAGCGGTGACCGAGGTCTTCGATCGCGGCCTGGAGGGTGGGCAGCACGAATTCCTGCTTGTCCAGCCTGGTGTCCTGGGCGACGTCGAGGCGGAAGTAGCTGGTGGAGATCCGTACGGGCACGTCGTTGGCCCAGAACATCTTGCGGCGGGCGATCACGGTGTCGCCGGGTTCGACGCGTAGGGCGACGGCCACGTGTTCGCTGGCCGGCTCGGGACCGATGAAGAGCATCTTGCGCTCTGGTTTGAGCCCCTGGCTGGCGGCTTCGGTGAGATAGAGGGATTTCGAGCCGCGTACCGCCGGTGGCGTGGGGATCGCCCGCTCCACGATGACGCGTGGGCGTGGCTCGATGGGTCCTGTCGGGGCCTGGTGGGATGGGGCTCCGGCTTTCTTCATCTGGCTCACCCTTCCTGGGGTCACTCCCAGGTGGCGGGCGATGTCGTCCTGTTTCATGCCGGACTCCTGGGCCTCGATGATCGCGGCGCGGCGGATTCGGGAAAGTTCTACGGATTGGCCTTGCAGCGTTGCCATAGCGGCGGATGCGGCGCGCGCACGGTCAAGTGGGTCGGAAATGGCTGCGATGTCATGCAGCGTCCTGGCATCCAAGGTATCGGTCCTTCACATCGCGTCCACTCGAAATTTAGCCCCCCTATTGCGTCGTTGTCGACGGCGGGCTATCGTCCGAGCACAGGGACTTTAGCCCCCATAAACAAGAGGGCATTAAGACCATAACGGACAAATGCGAGTGGATTGGTGGCGGTCACGTCGTCCAGTCTGTCGCACGCGCGAGTGATACGCCGCGCGGCCGAGGACTTGGCGGTCACCGGCCGCGCGGTCACAGCTTCGACATGAGATCGGCCCCGGAATCGCGGTGAGGCAACACCGGCCGGGGCCTTGATCAGGAAGGCGTGAGCAAGAGTAGTGCTCCGAGCTTCGGCCCGGACACGTCGATCCGGGACGGCTGCGGTTGCTTCGCCGGTGCCGTACCCCTGCCGATGGGATGCGCCCGCTGCGGCCATTCCCCCTACGCCCACGGATGCCCGCACCAGGACGAGCACGAGTATGTGCAGCCGTCCGGGCTGCTGATGAACGCCCGTCTTCAGGCCCGTCGTGCGTACGGCCCGCAGGTTCTTCCCTCGCCTCGGCCTCCGGTGGAGGTCGCGCCCGCCGAGGTGATTCCGCTGGTACCTGCTCAGCGTCGTCCCGATCCTGAGCCGGTGGCGCCTGCGATGGCTCCGGCCGCGAACGCCGTGCCGAATGGTCCTGTGGGGGCGGTCGTGCCTGGTCAGGGTCGGTCTGCTCCTGGAGTGGAAGCGCCCGCGCCGGTCCCGGCCGCTGTACCGGATGGTGTCGTGGAGCCGGCTCCTGCGGATGACCCGGTTCCGGCTCTGGAGCCCACGCCTGTCGCGTCGGTACGGCCTGTCCGGCCGCCGTTGCCCAGGTGGGTTCGGCGTCCGTTCCCCCGGGTTCCTCGATCCGGGATCACCTGGACGAGGGCGCGCCAGCCCAACCGCCATGGTGTACGGCCTGCGAGCGGCGGGCCATACCGGCGTGGAGACCGATGTCGCGTTCCCCGTGCTCAGGCGGTCTGTCGGCCTGGTGCTCGTGGTCCTCGGTCTTCGGCTGTGCCGTACGGCGCGCGGCTTCTTTCTTGTCCCGCAGGGCAGGCCCGTCTGGCGAACACCCGTGCCAGGCATGCCTCTGGTCGGATCGTGGAGGTCCAGATCATGCACGACATCCCACGGCCCCGGTGATCCCGGGCTGGCGGTTGATCATCAGTGATGCGGGCCGGTTCTGGGCCTTTCGTACTCACGTCTTCTCCCGTGTCGCCGTGCGGGCCGGAGCGCAGTCGGCGGTGGACGCCGACACTTTCGATGAGGTTCAGGTGGCTGTGGCCGAGCAGGAGAAGACCGCCCGCGACGCCGTCGCGGGGGTGTGACCCCGTGACCGGCCGGCACCGGGACGGCCTGCCGTACGCGCCGGTGTACAAGCGGGTGTGGAACGGCCCAGCTCGCGCGGAGGCCGAGCGGATCGACCAGGCCTGGGCGGACTGGACGGTGCTCTACAGCTTGGGCCGACGCGCCTTCTACGCCGTCGCCGCCTGGGACGGTCCCCGGCCGGTGATCGTCGAGGATCCCACCTCCGAGGGGTTGGAGGAGCGGATGCGGGAGGCCGAGATGATCAGAGCGATCCGGCTCTCGTCGCGGTCCTCCCCGGCGCCGGTTCGGCGTAGGAGGGGTGGGGCCGGCCGTCCGCCTTCTGGGGCACGGAACGGGGAGGTCGGCGAGAAGCGGGGTTCGCCGGGTGGGAGGGCGGCATGACGTCGGGTGTCGCACGGCGGAGTTGCGACGCCGTACAGCATGTCCACTCCGACTGGCTCGTCTTCCACAACTCGGCGACCGGCCTGTGGAGCGCCTACCGTCGCGTTCTTCCCGGCAGGCCGGATCTCGGGGACACGCCGCT
Source organism: Streptosporangium sp. NPDC020145 (assembly GCF_040631275.1). Taxonomy (NCBI): domain Bacteria; kingdom Bacillati; phylum Actinomycetota; class Actinomycetes; order Streptosporangiales; family Streptosporangiaceae; genus Streptosporangium; species Streptosporangium sp. NPDC020145. The sequence continues at coordinate 65,872 of NZ_JBEXZT010000020.1, forward strand.
GGTGCGGGCCGGGTCGGCTGAGGAACTGGACCGCAAGCTGGCCGCCCAGGTGTCCCCGGCGGTGCCGCCGAGCATCCGGGCCGTCGCCGTCGCCCGCGCTCTCCAGACTCGGACCGCTCGGACCCCCCGGGTCGCCCAGGCCGTATGTCCTGGTCAGGCCGTCGTGCCGGGCCGGTCCACGACGTTGCGCGAGTTGCTGCGCTCCTAGAAGCCGGTACGGCGGGCGGTGGAACGTCGTCTCGCCGTACCCCATGAACGTGCGGCTCAGGTGGGAGGGACCTGGGCCGCACACCTCCGCAAGGCGGCTCCCATACACGCCGGGACAAAGGGGTGTGCCGGGGAAGAGGGAGTCGTCTGGCGCACCGGCCCCGTATTCGTGGGCCGGTCCTCCTCCAGGGTGCCCGGCCACCTGCTCCCCGGCTCGGGGCCGGGCGCCCGCCCCCGAAAGGCGCCGCTCCACCGAAGCCGCTACCGACCCCCTATGGAGTCCCCATGTCCCCACTCAAGGCCGTCACCCCTGACGGCACCTTCTCCACCGGACCGGACACCACCGAACGACTCCTCACCCCCGGCGAGGTCGCCAGGATCTTCGGCGTGGACCCCAAGACCGTCAACCGCTGGGCTCTCACCGGCCGTATCCCCTCGGTGCGAACCCCCAGCGGCCACCGCCGCTACCGCGAAACCGACATCACCGTCCTCCTCGACGGAGGCCGTCCCCAGGGCGGTCCCACCGACCGCCGAACCTCCCGGGGATGAGGGTTCGGCCAGCCCTTCGCGATCACCGGTGCCCCCGGCCGCCACGAAAAACCAGGAGAAATACGTTCTTTCAGGTTACAAACGAGGTATGTCTACTTTTTACCTATATGTGTTTTTCTGTCGGCTTTTCGGGTAGGGGGACAGCCTGTTCGGAAACCAGATGCTTCCGACACGTTTAAAGCGGCAGACGTTTGTCCTGGACAACGTCTCCTTCCCGCCGGTGGCCCGTCGAGGCTTCGGGCGGACGGATTCCACGACGGAGTGATCGTTTAGGGGTGGCGATCGTGAAATGCGGAGTGCAGATGGCCCTGGCGGTCGGCGCGGGTTACTTCCTTGGCCGGCGTCACAAACTACGGACGGCGCTGGCGCTGGCGGCGGCGGGCGCGACCGGTCGGCTGGGCATGGGCGGAGGCGGCCTGCTGCAACAGGGCCTGAAGCAGCTCGGGGCCTCTCCCGAGCTGGAAAAGCTCACACAGAACGTGCGAGGCGAACTGCTCGACGTGGGTAAGGCCGCGGCCAGGGCGGCGGCGAGCAGGCAGATCGACTCACTGACCTCCAAGCTTCACGAACGCGCCGAGTCGCTGCGCGTCCCCGGTGGTCTCGCGAGTGAGGAGGAGGAAGAAGAGGAGGAGACGCGTCCGAGGAGGCGTCGTCCTACCGAGAGCCGGGGCCGTACGGCACGCAGGTCCCGTGAGGAACCGGAGGACGAGGAGGACGAGTTCGAGGAAGAGGACGAGGAGGAACCGGAGGACGAGTTCGAGGAAGAGGAAGAAGAGGAGCCTCCGCGGGGCCGGGGCCGGGCCGTACGGGTCCGGAGTCCGCAGCGGGAGAGAGCCTCCCGACGTGACCGTCCCGTCCGCCGCGTCCGGGATGAGGCGCGATGACCGAGCAGACGAGGACGAAGGGGAACACACAGGCTCTTCCCGTCGACCAGCTCACGGAGGAACTCCGCAATCTCGCCGAGGCGCTCGGAGAACGGCTCCTGTCGTCCGCGACCGAGAAACTCGGCGGACTGACCGGCCGGCTGACCGACTACGTCGACAAGGGCGACGGCGGGGTGGTCGGCCTCGTCGGATCGGTGATCGGCTCGAAGCACCCCGTGGCCAGCGGGCTCAAGGAGGTGGCGAAGACAGCGGCCGGAGGCCTGCTCCAGAAGGTCACCGGTGGCGGCAAGGGCGGCAGGGGGAAGAAGCTCAAGGTCACCAACATCGTCGAGACACTCGACGTGGGAGCCCCGCTACGGCTCGTCTACGACCAGTGGACCCAGTTCGAGGACTTTCCCAGCTTCACGAAGAAGGTCGAGGGGGTTCAGCAGGAGGCCGAGGAGAAACTCTCCTGGAAGGCACAGGTCTTCTGGTCCCACCGGACCTGGGAGTCGACCATCGTCGAGCAGATCCCCGACCGGCACATCATCTGGCGTTCCAAGGGAGCCAAGGGCCATGTCGACGGCGCCGTGAGCTTCCACTCGCTCGGCCCCGACCTGACCCGTGTCCTGCTCGTCCTGGAGTACCACCCACAGGGACTGTTCGAACGCACCGGCAACCTGTGGCGGGCGCAGGGCAGGCGGGCACGCCTGGAGTTCAAGCACTTCCGGCGGCACGTCATGACGCAGGCGCTGCTCCATCCGGACGACATCGAGGGCTGGCGTGGCGAGATCCGCGACAGCAAGGTCGTCAAGGACCACGAGACCGCCCTGCGGGAGGAGGAGTCGAGGGAGTCCGAGACCGAGGAGACAGAAGAGGACCAGAGAGAACCGACGCCCGTGAACGGCGAACACGCCGCCGGGGCCGAGGAGGAACCAGAGGCGTCCGCGCAGGCGAGGCGTCCGGTACGGCGCCGCCGCGCCGAAGCCGAGAAGCCGGAAGAGCCCGAGGAGCCCGAAGAGTCGGAGGAACCGGAGGAGCAGGACGAGGCCGATGAGGCCGAGGCTGCCACTCCGAGGCGTCCGGTCCGGCGTCGCGCCGCGGACACGAAGACAAGGGAGGCTCCGCGCCCGGCCCGCCGCCGGGCAGCCGCCCGGAGCACGTGACGTGGGATCCGGGAGGACATCGCGGAGCCGGGGAGAGGCGGCTGATGACCATCGTGCAACCTTCGGGGGCGGGAGGGGGTGGCGGATCCTCCTCAGGACTGGCCGACGTCATCGACACGATCCTTGACAAGGGCCTCGTGATCGACGCCTTCGTCAGGGTCTCGCTCGTCGGCATAGAGATTCTGACGGTCGACGCCCGCATCGTCGTGGCCAGCGTCGACACCTACCTGCGTTTCGCGGAGGCCGCGAACCGGCTCGACCTCACGCAGACAGGAGGAAAGGGACTGCCGGAAGTGGTGCAGGACATGACACAGGGCGTGGGCAGGGCGAAGACCAAGGGCATCACGCAGGGGGCGCTGGACGCGGCGGGAGACAAGCTGCGTGACTTCCTGGGTGCCGAGGAGTCCGAGGAGGAACCCGAACCGGCGCCTCGCAGACGGCGAAGGCGGGAGGACTGAGATGCCCCGCTCCACGAAAGAGACCGAGACCGCAGGGACCGGCGAAGCCGTACGGCAGGCGGGAGGCGGCGCCTCCTACGTCTACGGCATCGTGCCGGGCGACACCGAGGTGGACCCTGACGCCAGGGGAGTCGGTGACCCGCCCGGACGGATCCGGCTGGTACGGCACGGCGAGATCGCCGCCCTGACGAGCGAGATCGCGCTGGACCGCCCGCTCGGCAGGCCGGAGGACCTCTTCGCCCATCAACGGCTGTTGGACGAGGCCGCCGCCGAGGTACCGGTGCTGCCGCTCCGCTTCGGAGCGGTGCTGACCGATGACGGGGCGGTCGTCGACGAACTGCTCGCCCCCAACCACGACGCGTTCCGCGACGCACTGGACGACCTGGAAGGGCGGACGGAGTACATCGTCAGGGGCCGCTACGTCGAACCGGTGGTGATCGGTGAGGTCCTGGCGGAGAACGCCGAGGCCTCCCGGCTGCTCGACGGGATTCGCGGCAAGCCAGAGGACGCGACATGGGACGCGCGAATCCGGCTCGGCGAACTGCTCGGCGAGGGTGTGGCGGCCAGACGTGACGCCGACACCGAGGAGATCGTCGGTGCCCTCGCCCCGCTGAGCGTCGCCGTCGCCGTACGGGAGCCGACCCACGAACAGGACGCCGTGCACGCGGCGTTCCTCATCGAGACCGACCGGTCGGAGGAGTTCGAGCGGGCCGTCGAGGAGTTCGGCGACCGGTGGGCGGACCGGGTGACCGTACGGCTGCTCGGACCGCTGGCACCGTACGACTTCGTCACGACCTCACAGGCGGGGGAGGGATGACGGATGGACCTGTTCGGCCTGACCCTGGGCCTGCCGTTCGCTCCGATCCGTGGGCTGATCCGGCTCGCGGAGCTGATCGAGGAGCAGGTCGAGCTGGAGACACGGAGCCCGGCCGGGGTCCGGCGGAGGCTGGAGGAGATAGCGGAGGCGAGGCGTGCCGGTCTGATGACCGAGGAGGAGGAGACCGAGGCGGTGACGCGGGTCCTCGGGCGGTTGACGGGCCGCCCCGGCACAGACGGCACCGCCCTGCCGGGCGACGGGGAGAGGGGGTGATCCCGTGCCGGCCAGGCGCAGAACCCGCGGTGAGCGGATCGCCGAAGTGGACGTCTCCGACGACCTCTACGACGAGGAACCCCTTGAGGAGGAGGAGCCTCCGCGGACCAGAGGGCGGCGTCTCACCGCGGGGACCGTGGGCCGGGTCGCCGTACGGGAGATCACCGAGCTGACCGCGAAGGTGGTCGAGGGCGTCACGTTCGTGCAGCCGAAGGAGGACGGCTGGCTCGTCGGGGTCGAGGTCGTCGAGGACCGTCGCGTTCCTTCCTCCGGGGACGTCCTGGCGCTCTACGAGGTCGAACTGGACCGGGAGGGAGACCTGCTGTCCTACCGCAGGACACGGCGCTACAGGCGCGGCAGGGGAGACAGTGAGGGGCCGTGAGATGACCAATCCGGTACGACCCGCTTCCACGGTGCCCCAGGGATACGGCAGCAGGTCGCTCGCCGGACGGGAGACGACCAGCCTGGGCGACATCCTGGAACGTGTGCTCGACAGAGGCGTGGTGATCGTGGGAGACATCCGCGTGAACCTGCTGGACATCGAGCTGCTCACGATCAAGTTGCGCCTGCTGATCGCCTCGGTGGACACGGCTCGCGAGCTGGGCATCGACTGGTGGGAGCACGATCCGTGGCTGACCTCGAAGGACCGCGACCTGGTTGAGGAGAACCGCAGGCTCCGCAGGCGGCTCACCGCGCTTGAGGAGGACGGGCTCGTCGAGGCGCGGGAGGACCTCAGGGGCGTGACGCGCGGCGGGGCCACCGGAGAGCGGTCACGCGTGCCGAGGGAGGGCCGTGACTGAGACCGGCACATACGTGTACGCGATCGCACACGGCGCGGGCGGCCCCGACCCGTCCGGTCTGGAGGGGGTGGCCGGCGCGCCGGTGAGGACGATCGAGCACGCCGGTCTGGTCGCGTACGTCAGCGCCGTACCGCTCGACCGGTTCGGGGAGGAGCCGCTCCGGCGCTCGCTGGAGGACCTGGACTGGGTGGAGGCCACCGCCCGCGCCCACCACCGTGTCGTCGAGGCCGTCTCGGAGGCGGTCGCGACGGCCCCGGTGCGGCTCGTCACGGTCTACACCGGCGAGGAGCAGGTGAGCGCCCTGCTGGAACGGCGGCACGACGACTTCGCCGAGGTGCTCTCCCACGTCGCCGGGCGCAGGGAGTGGGGGGTGAAGGCGTACGCGGGGCGGCCCGCGGGGACCCCGTCGTCCGGCGGGCGGGAGCAGGAGGGCGAGAGCCCGGGAACGGCCTACCTGAAACGGCGCCAGGCGAGCCTGCACGACCGGGACACCGCGTGGCGCCACGCGGTGACCGAGGCCGAGCGGGTCGACGCCGCGTTGTCCGCCGTCGCCGTGGCGAGCAGACGTCACCGCCCCCAGGACCCCGAACTCTCGGGACGTGAGGAGTGGATGGTGCTCAACGGTGCCTATCTGGTCGACGACGACCTCGCCGACGAGTTCGTCGCGACTCTCGACACCCTCCGTGGGCGGGGTCTCGACCTGGAGCTCACCGGCCCGTGGGCCCCCTACTCCTTCACCGACATCGATCTTGGTACGGCGGAGGCGCCGGATGACGTCTGAGGTCTCCCGGGGAGCCGAGCCGACCCGGCGGGGACGGTTGCCACCGGAGCGGGTGGCGCTCGTCGATCTCCTGGACCGGCTGCTGGCGGGTGGCGTCGTGGTGACCGGCGACCTCGTCCTGTCCATCGCCGACGTCGATCTCGTACGGATCTCCCTCCGCGTGCTGATCACGTCCATCACGGAGGCGACCATGATCGATCCGGAGGGCCTCGGTGAACCGGTCAGGAGATGAGCCGCCCGTGTCCGGCGGCCCGAGGCAGGGGACGGCACGGTCCAGGACGACATGGTCGGCCGGGGTGCTGTCGGGGGCGGCCCGATCAAGGGTGACCTGGCCGCGCGGGACGCGGCCGGAGAAGAGGCGCTCCGCCGTACGGCGGGACGGCTGGCGCCTCGACACCGACCCCGAGCGGGTCGAGCGCGACCTGACGTGCCTCGTCCTCACCCTCGTCGAACTGGTGCGTCAGCTGATGGAGCGGCAGTGCGTGCGACGGATGGAACAGGGGGACCTGTCCGACGAGCAGATCGAGACACTGGGCCTGACGTTGATGCGCCTCGAAGGCGCGATGAAGGAACTGTGTGAGCACTTCGACCTGTCCCCCGCCGATCTCAACCTCGACCTCGGCCCTCTCGGGACGCTGCTCCCCATGGACTGACGGTGGGCCTTAGGAGGATTTGTGGAGGTTTTCAGTGATTTATGGGGATGAACGGCATCTGTTTCGGAGCCCAAGGAAGGGGTGCGGGAAAGGGGGACGAGGCGGGGGAGGGAAGGCTAGTCTCTGATCGTGCTCGGGCTGATATCGCCAGACTTGCCAAGGTCCAGCCTGCTCCAGCCCCTCCAGTCCGGACACTTCGCACCTTGTGCCACCCGTCGCACACCGGGCGGGATCCCTTGGTATGACACAAGCCGGACCCGCGATATGGGCGAAGGGCGGACAACGCCTAGGCTTGTCCGCATGACTACGTGGAGTGTGCCGGGGCTGCCCAGCGAGGGCCGCTGCCTGGTGATGGGCGTGGTCAACGTCACCCCTGATTCCTTCTCCGACGGAGGACAGTGGTTCGACGTGGCGACGGCCGTACGGCATGGGCTTGAGCTGGTCGAACAGGGTGCGGACATCGTCGATGTCGGCGGCGAGTCCACCAGGCCCGGTGCGGCCAGGGTCTCGCTCGCCGAGGAGCTGGCCAGGGTCGAACCGGTCATCAGGGCGTTGAGCCGAGAAGGCGTCACCGTCAGTGTCGACACCATGCGGGCCGAGGTCGCGCAGGCGGCGGTCAACGCGGGTGCGAAGCTCGTCAACGACGTCAGCGGCGGCCTGGCCGACCCGGAGATGCCGAGAGTGGTGGCCGCCGCCGGCGTGCCGTACGTGGTGATGCACTGGCGCGGCCACAGCCACTCGATGGACAGCCGGGCGATCTACGGTGATGTTGTGACCGAGGTTCGCGAGGAGTTGTCGAAGCGGGTCGCCTCCGTGCTCGCCGAAGGGGTCGCGGAGAGTCAGATCGTGCTCGACCCCGGGATCGGCTTCTCGAAGAACTCCGACCACAACTGGGCCGTGCTCGCGGGCATCGACCACCTCGCCGAGCTGGGATACCCCCTGCTCATCGGAGCATCACGCAAGCGTTTTCTCGGCCGTCTGCTGGCCGACCAGGACGGTACCCCCCGACCCTTCGGCCAGAGCGACGACGCCACGATCGCCGTGACCGCCCTCGCCGCGCAGGCGGGGGCCTGGTGCGTTCGAGTGCACGACGTACGCCCGAACGCGGACGCCGTCCGCGTGGCCGCAGCAGTTCAGAGAGCGAGATCATGAGCGTCGACACCACCGCCGTCGAGACGGTCAACCAGGCGTTCTACACCGCGATCGAGAACGCCGACCTCGACCGCATGACCGAGATCTGGGCCGAGGACCTCGAAGGTGACCAGGTGAGCTGCGTGCACCCGGGGTGGCCGATCATCAACGGCCGCCAGGAGGTGCTGCGCTCCTGGGCGCTCATCATGGCCAACACGCCCTACATCCAGTTCGTGCTGACCGACGTCCGCGTCATGGTGCTCGGGGACGTGGCGATCCTCACCTGTGAGGAGAACATCCTCACCGCGGGCGACGAGGGTGATTCCAGCTTCGCGGCGGGAAAGGTCGTGGCGAGCAACACCTTCGTCAGGACCTCCGGTGGATGGCGGCTCTGGCTGCACCACGGATCTCCCGTTCTGCAAACCGACGACGACGAGGAGGAGGAAGCCGCGTGACGGACCGGATCAGCGTCAGGGGCCTGAGGGCGCGGGGGCGCCACGGCGTGCTGGCCGCCGAGCGGGAGCTCGGCCAGGAGTTCGTGGTGGACGTCACGCTCCTCCTCGACACCGCCCCGGCCGCCGAGGGCGACGACCTCGACAAGACCGTCGACTACGGAGAGCTCGCCCAGGACCTGGTCAAGGTCGTCGAGGGTGAGCCGGTGAACCTGATCGAGACGCTGGCCCAGCGCCTGGCGGACGTCTGCCTGGCCCGTGAGGCGGTTCGGTCGGCCGAGGTGAGCGTGCACAAACCCGCCGCACCCATCCCGCTGCCGTTCGACGACGTGGTCGTGACGATCATCAGGAGCAGATCATGAAGATCGTGCTGGCCCTCGGCAGTAACCTGGGCGACCGGTTCGACACGCTGCAGGGCGCGCTCGACTCGCTGTTCGACTCCTCGGAGCTGGAGTTCGTCGCGGTCTCCCCGGTCTACGAGACGGACCCGGTCGGGGGGCCCGAGCAGGGGCCGTACCTCAACGTGGTGGTCATCGCCTCCAGCACCCTGGAACCCAGGGCACTCCTCGAACGTGCTCTGAACGTGGAGAACGTCTTCGGCAGGGTCCGCGCCGAACGCTGGGGCCCGCGCACCCTGGACGTCGATCTGATCGCGGTCGGCGACCTGACCTCCGACACCCCCGAGCTGACGCTGCCGCACCCCAGGGCGCACGAGCGCGCCTTCGTGCTGGTCCCCTGGGCCCAGATTGACTCGGACGCCGTACTCGGCGGGCGTGGGATCACGGAGTTGCTCGCCGACCTGGATCAGACCTCTGTACGGCTTCGCCCAGACCTGACCCTCCAGAGGCCGGAGTGAGGCCGAGCCGTCCCGGGGTGCTCGTCGGTGTTCTCGTCGTGTGCGCCATCGTGTCGTGGGCGTTGCTGAGGCCGTTCTACTCGATCCTGCCGAGGGTGCCGTGGACGGCGATCCCCACGGTGTTGCTGCTGGCGATCGGTGAGGCCTACAGCGGGTGGATGACCCGGGCGAGGATCGAGCGGAAGCCGGACACCAAGCCCGTCGAACCGCTCGCGGTCGCCCGCCTCGCGGCACTGGCCAAGGCGTCGGCGTACGCGGGGGCGGTCTTCGGGGGCATGTTCGCCGGATTCACCCTCTACACCGCCGAACTCCTTGAGCAGGAGATCCCCCGCCAGGACTTCATGATCGCGGGCGGCTCGTTCGTCTCGTGCGTCCTCCTGATCGGCGCCGCCCTCTACCTCGAACACTGCTGCAAGGTACCCAAGGACTCCGAAGAGGAACGGTGACTCTTTGCGCCGCCTGCGGCGTCGCGGGTTGTGTCCTTTTGCGACGCCTGGCGGCGTCGCGGGTTGTGTTTCTTTGCTCCGCCTGGCGGCGTCGCGGGCTTGGGCGCTTTCGGGTCGGTGTCTTCCCTCGTCGTTCGTCCGCTGCGCTCCCTCACTCCTCAGTCCAGACACCGACGCGCCCAAGCCGACACTCCTCACACTTGGGGCCGGGAAAGCACAAGGCATGTCTCTTTGCTTCGCCTGGTAGCGCGCAAAGGGGCAAGCGCAGGGGGGTAGTCCCTACCCGTGATCTTCATGCTGGCCGCAGGGACACGGCGGCGCCCGGATGATCCACTGTTGCCCTCCGGCGAGAAGGGAAACGGGAGATGGAGCAGTGTGATCGGCGGGCTGCGATCGGAGCGGCGGCCGCGCTGTTGGTGGGTGGCACGACCGTGATGGCGGGCAGCGGAACCGCCCAGGCGGAGACCTCCGGGGAGCAGGCCAGGAAGTCGTTCCGGGTGGTGGACCGCCGGGGCCGGCAGCGTTTCCTGGCGAGTTCGAGTAAACCCCCGATCATCAGCGGAGGTAGGACGTATCCCGCCGACCAGCGCCAGGGACCAGAAGGCACCTACCTGATCTTCAATGACGGCGACGGCAACGAGAAAGGAGGAATCGTCTCCTCCTCTGTCGGGGCCAGCATCTCGCTCGACTACACCAACGCGCAGGCGATCACGTTGGCCACCCGCTGGGAGGGCGTTCACGGCGCGGCGATGCTGGAGATGAAGCACATGCCCGATCCGGCGCTCCCGATCGACCGGGTGCCCGCCATGCCGCCCCGCGTCCAGCTCGGCTACAGCACCCCAGAAGGGGCTTTCCTGGTGCTCAGCGACTCACGAGGACGCCCGAGGATCGTGCTGGAGATCGACGTCGACGACAACCCGATGATCAAGGTGCTGGACTCCGAGGGCAAGGTGGTCGGCCGGCTTCCCGAAACGCCGGACGGGCAGGGCTCGTAGCCGTCGTCCAAGATCGCTGATCCAAGCCGGACGTCCGGCTGGGCGTCTCGCCATGCGGCGGCCGTGTGTTGTCTCACCAGGGGCTCTTGCCGGTGGGAGGCGGGTTGACGGTGTCGCTGCCCCAGGACAGGCGTTGGTCGACGGGGATTTCCATGATCTCCAGTTCCTCGTCGGCCAGCAGGGCCGCGACGCACTCCGGACTGCCGCCGATGTAGGTGGTCATCAGGTCAACGTCGGTGGCGACGCACCAGGCCCGGTCCTGCGGCCACCACAGGCTGGCGTACCGACCCGACCATGGGATGTCGGAGAGCGAGGTGGTCGCCGCCCCCAGTGGCCCTTCCAGAAGGAGCATCGACCGCGCGGGCATCTCGACTCTGGGGATCTCCTCGTCATCCACGGGGAGGTTGAGGTCGCCGAAGCCATCCCAGACGGCGAACCAGCACCGCTCGGGGGTGGTGGTGTGCGGGGCGAGCAGGTGGACCAGCCGGGCGACCTGCCGCAGCGGCAGTGTTCCCTCCTCGGGCGGATAGCTCCAGATGCCCGGCTGCTCGTCGTTGAAGAAGCTCCATGCACCGGTGATGTACGGCCACTGCATCCCGGGATGAGGGACGCGCCCGTTGGCGAGGGCCACCTCCCTCCAGGAGGTCTCCTGCTCGACGTCACCCACGGTTATGCGCGGCGGATGGAACAGCCGGGCGTAGGCCCCGAAGACCGGCGGCAGCATGCACGCCACGATGTTCCAGTCGAAGGGGAGCGTGGCGGAGACGGCCCAGTCGGCGGGCCGTACGTCGGTGCACAGGGTCAGCTCACCAAGGGTGAAGGGCTCGTCCTGCCTGTTGGCGACGACAGGAGGCCTCACGGGCTTGGGCGCGAGCCCAGGCCGGGGTTCGGGGTGTGCCTCTACGTAGCCGTAATGCCCGGTGGCGTCGATGGGTTTCACCCTGCGTAAGTACTTTCCTTTGTCCCTCATCCGCTTTGTTCCTGTGTCTCTCTGTGTTGCGTCTCTTTGCTCCGCCTTCGGCGTCGCGGGCTTGGGCGCCTCGGGTCGGTGCTTTCCCTCGTCGTTCGTCCGCTGCGCTCCCTCACTCCTCAGTCCAGACACCGACGCGCCCAAGCCGACACTTCTCACACATGGGGCCGGGGCGTTCGGTTGGAACTCTTCATGTTTGGCGTCGGGGTGTTCAAGTTCTTTTTGCCGGTGTCCTTAATCTGGACGTCCCCAATGGTCCTCATTAATGGAGGGGAAATCGGTGACGGACAAGGTCGTGAAGGACAAGGTCCTGTGCTACGTCGTTCGTGACGGGCGGTTGCTGGTCTTCCGGCACATCGGCTGCAGCTATGAGGAGGTCGGAATTCAGGTTCCCGCAGGAAGCGTCAGGCCGGGGGAGGCTCCGGAGGAGGCCGCGCTTCGCGAGGCGCGGGAGGAGACGGGCTTCACCGGGTTCGGGATCGTCAGGAAGCTGGGCGAGGTCGTCTACGACATCAGCCCCTACCGGTTCGAGATCCAACACCGCCACGTCTTCCAGCTGGAGCTCGCCGAGCCCACACCGGAGCGGTGGGCCGGCCAGGAGCTTCACGACGGCGAGCGGGAGCCCACCGATTTCGAGTGCTTCTGGATTCCACTGGAAGACGCCCACGTCCTCCAGTCCGGCCAGGGCGCCCTGATCGGGGCGCTCTTCGACTGACTAGAGGCGTAGTCGGTCGAGTTCTTCGCTGATCGTTTCTCGCAGGGCATCGTGTTGCGGGCCGAGGGCGAAGCGGTTGTCGTGCCAGTTGCCGTGGGGGTAGAGCCAGACGGGTTTGCTCACAAGGTCGGCCGGCTCCCAGTCGAACCTTGGCCATACATGAGCGTGCAGGAAGGCGTCGGTATTGCCAAGGATCTCCAGGTTGACCCGGCGAAAGGCTGGGTCGAGACGTCGGCAGGCCCGCTCGACGGCCTCCCCCAGGTCATCCATGTCGGACAGGAAAGCCTGCCGTCTGCCTTTCGGCAGGTCCGACAACCTCTCCACGGTTGGGTCGTCCGCCAGGAGCACCGAGTATCCCGGCAGGAACTGAACATCCCCGATCACTGCGAATCCGGCGTCCAGCCGCCGCAGCACGGTGGGGTTCTCGTCCCGCAACGCGCTTCCGATCCTGTCCGTCTGCCAGTTCTCAGCCATGCCCCGGACCCTATGCGGTCACGATCATGCGTTTCCCGAACGCCTCGAATCGCGTTGGTCCGGGATATCTGGGGGCTTTCCCGAAGCCAACGAGTGCGTCGGCCATGGCATGGTGCGGCCTGCCATCCTGTACGGGCACCGGCGCCGAGAAGTCATGTCTCCTGGCGGCCCTCCTCCATGCTGACCAGTTCGTCGATCGCCGCGAAGAAGGCGGCGATTCCCGGCAGGTTCGCGCCCTTGGCACGTGAGGCCGCGAAGTCCTCGGGGGAGCGCCAGTCCACGATGTCCAGCCACTCGTCGTCGGGCAGGCGGATCAGCCTGGCGCCGAGGAATCCGGCGCGGTCGGCGGCGAAGTCGGTCAGCATCGCGGGTCGCGCGTCGAGCAGCGCCTGGGCGCGGTCGGCGGCGACGCGGAAGCGGGTGAGTTCCACGGTGATCGTCATTGTCGTCTTCTCCCCTGGTGAAGCACGTCCGGTGATGACGATCACGATATAGTAAGGATCATTGATAGTCAAAATCATTGACTAAATTTCGGCGGCGAGGTGACCACACGCCGGGTCCAGGTGCTCCCTCCGGCGGGGTGACCGGGCTTCAGCGAGTCGGCTGAAGAGAGGCCGAAGGGGTTCGCGGGATCAGGAAGGCGCAACAGGCCGTCGCCAGGGCCACCGCGGGAGGGACGAGGAAACCGGCGTGGAAGTTGTCGATCACCATGGCCGTGAGCGCGCCGCCGAGGGCGTAGCCGCCCAGGAGGAACGAGGTGGTCCAGGCGATCCCCTCGGAGAGCCGTGAGGCGGGCACGAGCTGTTCGACCAGGGTGAAACTCGCGATCGTGGCGGGCGCGGCGGCGAACGCCAGCAGCGTCACGGCCACGCCGACCAGGACGACCGCCCCCGAGGGGACGGCCGCCGCGAGGGGCAGGGTGGCGCTGAGGGCGGCCGTCGCCAGGGCGGCGAGCCGTACGAGGCGGCGGGGCGGGAGACCTACGGCGCCGACGAACAGCGCGGCCAGGACCGAGGCGCCCGCGACGGCCCCGAGCACCAGGCCGCTCAGCCCGCGCACGCCCTGTTCCGAGCAGAACGCGACGACCGTGAAGTTGACGCTCCCGGAGAGGAGACCGAGCCCGGCCGTGGTGAGGCAGACCGGGCCGAGCCGCACCACACCCAGCGGCTCGCGAGTCCTCTGACCCGGGGGCCTGCGCGGTGGTTCCGTACGGCGTTGCGCCGCGAACAGCACCGTCCCGGCGAAGCCGCAGCCGATCGCCAGGACGAGCCCGGCCAGCGGGGAGAAGGCGTCGGCCAGGAGGGCGGCCAGTGGCGGGCCGACGACCGCGCAGAGATCCTCGACCAGCGACTCCAGGGCGTAGGCGGCACGAAGCTCGGGCCGGTCCCTGAGCAACGCGCTCCACCTGGCCCGCGCGTAGGCGCCGACCAGCGGGGAGGTGGCGCCGCCCGCCGCCGCGCACAGTTGCGGGAACGGAGAGGGCAGATCCGAGGTGATCGAGAGCACCATCGCGCCCTTGGCGACCAGGTTGACCAGGGTGAGCGACAGCAGTACGGCCCGCTGCCCGAGCCGGTCGACCAGCCGCGCCTGGAAGGGGCTGACGACGGCGGCGAGGAAGACGTAGGCGGCGGTGACCTGCCCGGCCAGCGTGTACGACCCCCGCTCGGCGGACAGCAGCAGGAGCAGGCTCAGCCCCATCATCGAGGCCGGCATCCTGGCCAGCAGCCCCGCCCCGCAGAAGGCGAGCGCTCCGGGCAGGGCCAGGATCGAACGGTACGGCGCCGGCAAAGGCCCTCCCGTTTCATATGGATCTTCGATCCTACGTAGGAACGGGCCTTCCGGTCCGAAGCCGGATCACGGATTCGGGGCGGGGTGACGGTCTAGGGAGTGGGGGTCAGGTCCTGTTTCGACGTCCGGTGTCGTGGTCGCTGAGCGGGTGAGGTCTCCAGCAGCCGTTGACCAACCAAGGGCGATCAGCACCGAAGCCCGCGCCATCCGAGGAAAGCCGGCCCGAACCGGTTGAGGTTATCGGCCCCAGGCGTGAAGAGCGTCGGCTTGGACGCCTGAGGACCGAAGACCGCGTCATCCGAAGAAGTCGGCCCGACCTCATCGTCGGTGAAGGGGTTGGGGTTACCGGCCCCAAGTGTGAGGAGTGTCGGCTTGGGCGCGTCGGTGCTTGGACTGAGGAACGCAGGAGCGAAGCGACGGAGTGACGAGGGAAAGCGCCGACGCGGGGCGCCCAAGCCCGCGACGCCGCCAGGCGGAGCAAAGAGGTACGCCTTGTGCTTTCCCGGCGCCAAGTGTGAGGAGTGTCGGCTTGGGCGCGTCGGTGTCTGGACTGAGGAACGCAGGAGCGAAGCGACGGAGTGACGAGGGAAGACACCGACTCGAAGGCGCCCAAGCCCGCGACGCCGAAGGCGTCGCAAAAGAGACACTGCTTAGAAAGGCGCCGACATCTGGTCCAGAACCTGTTCCATGACCTCCTGGAGGGGGCGGGGTTCCTGTTCGTCGGTCCACAGGTGGGTGGCGATGCGCAGGGCGACGAGGAACCCGGCCGCCAGGACGCGGGGCCGTACGGTGTCGGTCGAGCCGTCGCGGTCGGTGATGGCCTGGACCAGGTCACGTTCCAGGGCGGCGTGGTTGGCCAACTGCCTGGCCAGCAGGGACGGGTGCTGTTTGGCGAGCCGGGCGCGCACCGCCCAGGCGACGTCGGGGTCGCCGAGTTCGCCGTAGAGGTCCCGTACGGCTCCGCGCAGCGCCTGCCAGGCGGGCTCCTCGGGGGGCCGGGAGCGGATCCGTTCGACGAGCAGCCTGATGCGCCGCTCGTCGCCGTACAGGAGGGCGTCCTCCTTGCCGGCGAAGTAGTTGGAGAAGGTCCGCCGGGAGATGTTGGCGGCGTCGGCGATGGCCTCGACGGTGACGTTGTCCAGGCCGTGTTCTGCGCACAGCCGGAGCGCGGCCTCGTGGACGGCCTGCCTGGTCTCGGCCTTCTTGCGTTCGCGCAGTCCCGCTGTGCTCTCCATGGCGCCAGTATCTCACCCTCCGGGAAAAGATGCCCAGTGCGCAAACTTTCCCAATGGGCATGTAAGGTGTCACGGTCATCCTGTTTCCACCGCTTTGGAGGTGTGTGCGTGGGCGCCCACACAGAGACCGCTCGCATGAGCCATCGTCAGATCCTGGAGGCGTTGAGCGGTCTGCTGCTCGTCCTGTTCGTGGCGATGATCAGCAGCACGATCGTGTCCGTGGCGCTTCCGCAGATCATCGGCGCGCTCAACGGCACCCAGTCGCAGTACACGTGG
Organism: Streptosporangium sp. NPDC020145; assembly: GCF_040631275.1. Lineage (NCBI taxonomy): Bacteria > Bacillati > Actinomycetota > Actinomycetes > Streptosporangiales > Streptosporangiaceae > Streptosporangium > Streptosporangium sp. NPDC020145. The sequence goes on from NZ_JBEXZT010000020.1 coordinate 81,777, forward strand.
GTGGTCACCGCCTCGCTGCTCGCCTCGACGGCCTCGACACCGATCTGGGGCAAGCTCGCCGACCTGTTCAGCAAGAAGCTGCTGTTGCAGGTCTCCATCGTCATCTTCATGGTCAGCTCGCTGGCCTGCGGTTTCGCGCAGAACACCGCCCAGCTCATCGCCTTCCGCGCCGTCCAGGGCCTGGGCATGGGTGCCCTGCAGGTCCTGGTGCAGGTCATCATCGCCGCGATGATCAGCCCCAAGGAGCGTGGACGCTACAACGGCTACCTCGGCGGTGTCATGGCCGTCGCGACCGTCGCCGGACCGCTGCTCGGCGGCCTGATCGCCGACACCTCCTGGCTCGGCTGGCGCTGGTGCTTCTTCGTGGCGGTGCCGTTCACCGTGGTCGCCTTCGCGCTGCTGCACAAGACGCTGCGGGTGGTCACCGTGCGCCGTACGGACGTCAGGATCGACTATGTGGGCGCCACACTGATCGCCGCCGGGGTCAGTGTCCTGCTCATCTGGGTCACCTTCGTCGGAAACTCCTTCGAGTGGCTGTCCTGGCAGACCGCGGCCATGGCCGGGGGCGGTGCGCTGCTCCTGGTGCTGGCCACCTGGGTCGAGTCGCGGGTCGCCGAACCGGTCGTCCCGCTGCGGATCATCCGCCGCCGTACCCCGGCCCTGGCCATCCTGGCCAGCCTCGCGGTCGGCATGGCCATGTTCGGCGGCTCGGTCTTCCTCGGCCAGTACTTCCAGATCGGCCGTGGCTACAGCCCCACCGAGGCGGGTCTGCTCACGATCCCCATGATGCTCGGCGTGCTGGTCTCCTCGACCGTCTCCGGGCGCATGATCTCCAGGAGCGGCCGGGTGAAGCCGTACATCGTGACCGGCGCGATCGTGCTCACGGGCGGGTTCCTCGTGCTGTCCACGATGGACCACCAGACCTCGCTGCTGCTCATCGCCGGGGCCATGGTGCTGGTCGGCGCCGGGGTCGGCATGTCGATGCAGAACCTCGTGCTGGCCATCCAGAACACCGTCCCGCTGAGCGAACTCGGCGCGGCCAGCGGTGCGGTCACCTTCTTCCGTTCCCTCGGCGGCACCATCGGTGTCTCGGTCCTCGGCGCCGTCCTGGCCAACCAGGTCGCGACCGGCATCGCCGAGGGCCTGGCCAAGGCCGGGATCGGGGCCTCGGGTGCCGGGGGTGGGCGCAGCACCCTCAACATCCAGGCCCTGCCCGAGCCGATCAAGGAGGTCGTGCGGGCCGCGTACGGCGACGCCACCGGGCACATCTTCCTCATCTCGGCCGCCGTGGCCATGGTCGGCGTGGTCGCCGCGCTGTTCCTCAAGCCCATCAGGCTGCGGGACAGTGTGGACCTGCCCACGGACGTGAAGACGGGGGAGAAGGCCGCCACGGTCGGCTGAACGCGTGGGAGCCCGGCGGACGAACGAGTTCGCCGGGCTTTCGCGTGAAAACGGTTTCGGACACGGTCCGAATTAACGCGTGGAATACACGACGCCGACGGGCGATGAACATTTCTTCTCGGCACTCGGAATCATTGCGTGTCGTTTTATCGTGGTCACATACTGATGTTCGTTCTGGCGGAAAATCGCCCCTTGCGAGCGCGTCGTACGTGAACTGTCTCCACCCGCCGTCGTTCGATGTGGGAGGCAAGGTCGATGGCCAGACGATTACGTTGGGACCTCGGACCGGGCGAGGACGAGGAGCCGGTGGACGACGGGTCCGTCAACGGGGTGTACGTGATCGCCTGCGTCCTGCTGTGCGTCGGATGGGCTTTCACGACCATCCTGGGGGTGCGGGTGGGCGCGTCGAACCTCGACATGTATCTTCACGGCGGTCGGACCACCGCGACGGCGATGTCCACCAGAACCGTGAAGGCAGGGGAGAGCTACCAACTCACCAAGGTCAACTTCTTTGTGAAGGACGTCCGGCGTTTCGCCGAGATCCGGGGGAGTTACGCCGAGGGTGAGAAGGTCTCGATCGTCTATGACGCAGACGATCCGAGTGTGGTCAACAGGGAGTTCAGGCTCGTTTTCGACCTGCTGCTGCTCGGCGCGTTTTTCGTCATGACCCTCTACGCGGTTTTCGCGGGCCTTCGCCGGCTGTGGAAGAAGCGACGTCGGCCCGGGCTCGCGAAAAGCTGACCCGTCACCGGGTGGCGGTCGCCGAGTTCCTGCGGCCGAAGATCAACAGGAACGGGATCGTGCACAGCAGCGGCCCGGCGATCGCCAGGGGCCGCTCCAGCCACCAGATCAGCGTCGGCGGGATCTGACTGCCGGGCGGTGAGCCGGTCAGCCCCCAGAACACCCCGTTCAGGATCGCCATGCCGGTGGTGTGGAACAGGAACAGCTGCAGCGCGAACCGGTTGATCGTGGTGTTGACCCACCCCCAGCGAGGCCGTTCGAGCAGCCGTTCCATCGCGGGCCGCAGCACCTCGACCAGGCCGATCTGGAAGATCAGCAGGGCCACGATGACGAAGGTCGGCGGAGCCATGTTCGACAGCTTGTCGCCGGGAACCCCGACCATCGACCCCGGGTAGATGCCCGAGTAGACCAGGCCGACCAGGGCGAACAGCCCGGTCCACAGGGTCGCGACGTCCAGTCTGCGGGGCATCGCGACCATCCGGTCGTAGAAGAAGCCCGCCTGGTGGGCCAGACCCCACACGATCACCATGTTGAGCCAGCCGATGGCCTCAAGGCCGTACCGCAGCCGCAGCACGTCGACCACCAGCGCCGCGCCGCCGAGCCAGATGAGCACCAGTACGTCGAAGCGCCGGTGCAGCCACAGCATCACGGGCAGCAGGGCGACCAGCATCAGGTAGACGCCGATGAACCACAGCGGGCTCAGCACCAGGAGCACGGCCCGGCCGATCCACGGCACGTCGAAGATCAACCAGATGACCCCGCCGAAGGCGAGCCACGCGAAGGACAGCGCCAGCGCCGGGATCGCCAGGGCCCGGATGCGCCGCCACACGAAGGCGCCGATGCCGACCCCGCGTTCACAGGCGCGGTTCCACGACATCAGGTGGACGTATCCGCCCACGTAGAAGAAGAGCGGCAGCACCTGGAAGAGCCAGGTGAGGATCCACAACCCCGAGGTGAAACCGAGCGGGCTGGTCGGGGAGGGGCCGGCCGGCCCCCACTGCAGGATCGTGAACGCCCAGTGCCAGACCACGACGACGATCAGGCTGACCGCGCGGAGCCAGTCGATGTACTTGTCCCGCTTCGGGCCTCCGATGCGGGAAGCGGCGTCCACGCGCTCGCTCATGTCCCCCCTTCCGCGCTCCGGGTCACTTGTCGATGTCACCGACCACGAAGAACATCGACCCCAGGATGGCCACCATGTCGGAAACCAGATGTCCAGGCAACATCTCTCTCAGCACCTGGACGTTGTTGTAGGAGGCGGACCGGAGCTTCAGCCGCCAGGGGGTCTTCTCGCCACGAGAGACCAGATAGTAGCCGTTGATGCCGAGTGGATTCTCCGTCCAGGCGTAGACATGGCCCTCGGGGACCTTCAGCACCTTGGGCAGACGCTGGTTGATCGGCCCCCTCGGCAGGGACCGCAGCCGCTCCACACAGACGTCGGCCAGGTCGAGGGAGACGCGGACCTGTTCGAGCAGCACCTCGAAGCGGGCGTTGCAGTCTCCCGCGGAACGGGTCACGACCTTGACCGGCAGTTCGCCGTAGGCGAGGTAGGGGTCGTCCCTGCGCAGGTCGAGGCCGACGCCGGAGGCACGGGCGATGGGGCCGCTGACGCCGTACTGCATGATCGTCTCGCGGTCGAGCACCCCGACGCCGACCGTGCGGGCCAGGAAGATCTCGTTCCCGCTGATCAGGGCCTCGATGTCGGGCAGGCGGCGCCGTACGTCGGCGACGGCCAGGGTCACCCGGTCGAGCCAGCCGTACGGCAGGTCCTCCTTGAGGCCGCCGACCCGGTTGAACATGTAGTGCATCCGGCCGCCGGAGATCTCCTCCATCACGGCCTGGAGGGTCTCGCGCTCGCGGAAGGCGTAGAAGACGGGGGTGATCGCGCCCAGTTCGAGGGGGTAGGAGCCGAGGAACATCAGGTGGCTGAGCACCCGGTTCAGCTCGGCCATCAGGGTGCGCGCCCACACGGCCCTGACGGGGACCTCCATGCCGAGCATCCGCTCGACCGCGAGCACGACGCCCAGCTCGTTGGCGAACGCCGACAGCCAGTCGTGCCGGTTGGCCAGCACGATGATCTGCCGGTAGTCCCTGACCTCGAACAGCTTCTCCGCGCCCCGGTGCATGTAGCCGACGATCGGCTCGGCGGCGCTGATCCGTTCGCCGTCCAGCGTCAGGCGCAGGCGTAGCACGCCGTGGGTCGAGGGGTGCTGCGGGCCGATGTTCAGGACCATGTCCTCGGTGGCCAGCTCCTTGCCGGCCGCCGCCGCTCCCGCGACGGCGTCGGCTCCGGCCCCGATCCCCACGTTCACTTCCCGGGGCTCAGTCATAGGCCCCATGCTGTCACGTCAGCGGCGCGTGACGAGATCCCGCAGGGCCTCGACGAGACGGTCGACGTGCTCGGTGGTGCTGCCGACGCCGATGGAGGCGCGCACCGCGGAGGCGGTGACGTCGTCGCAGCCGCCGTCCTTGGCGCCGAGCAGGTGCCTGACGAAGGGGTGGGCGCAGAACTTGCCGTCCCGCACGCCGATGCCGTACTCGCCGGACAGCGTCTCGGCCACCTCACGGGCGGTGAAGCCGTCCACGACGAAGGAGACGATGCCGACGCGGGCGTGGTCGGGGCCCCACAGGGACAGCTCGTGCACACCCTCGATCCCGGCCAGACCGGTGCGCAGGCGGGCCAGCAGACGCTCCTCCTCGCGCACCAGCACGTCCCAGCCGGTCGCGCTCAGCGCGTCGCAGGCGGCGGCCAGCGCGATGGCGCCCAGCACGTTCGGCGTGCCCGCCTCGTGACGGGCCTCGGGGTCGTCGTGCCAGTCGGTCGTCTCGTCCTCGACGGCCCTGACGGCCCCGCCGCCCCGGAGGTACGGCTCGGCGACCGAGAGCCAGTCGGAGCGGCCGATCAGCGCGCCGGTGCCGAACGGGGCGTAGAGCTTGTGACCGGAGAAGACCACGTAGTCCAGGTCGAGCGCGGTCAGGTTGAGGCGGCGGTGCGGGACGAGCTGGGCGGCGTCGACCAGGACGCGGGCGCCGTGGCGGTGGGCGATGTGGGCCAGCGCGGCGATCGGCCACAGCTCGCCGGTCACGTTGGAGGCGGCGGTGACGACCAGCAGCTTGGGGCCGTCGATCGCGGCCAGCGCGTCGTCGGCGGCGCGGACGGCCTCACCGGGGAAGGCCGGGGCGGGCAGCCGTACGACGTCGGCCCAGGGCAGGAGCGAGGCGTGGTGCTCGGTCTCGAAGACCACCACGGTGGTCCCGGCGGGCAGGCTGCGGGCCAGCAGGTTGGTGGCGTCGGTGGTGTTCCTCGTGAAGATCACCGCGTCGTCGGGGCGGGCCCCGACGAAGGCCCGCACGGTGTGCCTGGCCTGCTCGTAGCGGGCGGTGGTCAGCTGGGAGGCGTATCCGGCGCCGCGGTGGACGCTGGAGTAGGCCGGGAGCGCGGCGGCGACGGCGGCGCTCACCGGCTCAAGACAGGGGGCGCTGGCGGCGTAGTCGAGGTTGGCGTACGGCACCAGCCTGCCGCCCTTGACGGGCACCTCAAGGTCGGCGCCGAGGACCGCGGGGATCGGCCGGTCGTCGGGGACACGGGTCGCCGGGACGGTCACGGTCTCGGCGGCGGCGGAGGTGAAGATCGTCAGTGTGGACACGCCAAAGCTCCTTGGAGGTCATCGGACCCCAAGCCATGGCCTTGGTGCTGGAGCCCGCGCTTGCCCGGCACACCTCGTGCCGGACCAGGTCCTCACCCGGGGCACCCCGCCGCGGACGCGAGGGTTGCCGGCCAGCTAGCCGGGGCTTGTCGCTGGCACTCATGACCTACGAACCGGACTATACCCACACAGAGGCGGTGCTTGGCAAGTCTGCGGGAAGGGGTCCGGAGGGCTGGAGTTTCGGCGGTGATCCTGAGGAACTTCCGGTTCTGTCCGATCGTCTGGAGCTGTGACCGTGAACGCCCGTCAGGTCACGCGCCGCGCGCGGGCGGCGCTCTCCCCACCGAAACTGGAGGACCCGATGGACTGGGTGGCCGACCCGGCGAGCTGGATAGGTCTGCTCACGCTGATCGCTCTGGAGATCGTGCTGGGCATCGACAACATCATCTTCATCTCGATCCTGGCGGGGAAACTCCCGCCGGAACAGCGTGACAACGCCCGCAGACTGGGCCTGCTCGCCGCCCTGGTCAGCCGCCTGGCGTTGCTGCTCGCCCTGTCCTGGGTGGTACGGCTCACCGCCCCGCTCTTTGAGATCTTCGGGCACGAGATATCAGGACGCGACCTGATCCTGATCCTCGGCGGGCTGTTCCTGCTGGTCAAGAGCGTTCACGAGATCCACGGCCACACCGAGAACGGCGAGGACCACTCCGGCGGCCGGAAGGCGGCGGCCTCCTTCGGCATGGTGATCCTGCAGATCATGGTGCTGGACATCGTCTTCTCCCTCGACTCGGTGATCACCGCGGTCGGCATGGTCGACGAGCTGGCCATCATGGTCATCGCGGTCATCGTCGCGGTCGTGGTGATGCTCTTCGCCTCGGGGCCGATCAGCCGTTTCGTGGACAAGCACCCGACGATCAAGATGCTGGCGCTGTCGTTCCTGGTGCTGATCGGCGTCGTGCTGCTCGCGGAGGGTTTCGGACAGCACATCTCCAAGGGCTACATCTACTTCGCGATGGCGTTCTCGCTGGTGGTCGAGCTGCTCAACATCCGGGCCCGCCGTCGTTCCCGGGCCGTCGAGAAGACTCCGGAGCCCTAGCATGGGTTTGTGCGTTTTGACCCATGGAGTCCGGAATTCGTCGCCTACCCCTATGACGCCTACGCCGAGCTGAGACAGCGGCCGGTCACCTTCTTCGAGCCGACCGGCCAGTGGCTGGTCGCCCGGCACGCCGACGTCAACGCGTTGCTGCGCGACCGGAGACTCGGCCGGTCCTACCTGCACGTGGCCACGCACGCCGAGTTCGGCAGACCGGAGGAGCCGCCCTTCCTCGACCCGTTCTGGCGGGTGGTCAGGGCCGGGATGCTCGACGTCGAGCCGCCCGTCCACACCCGCCTGCGCCGCCTGGTCTCCCGGGCGTTCACCCCGCGGATGGTCGAGGCGCTGCGGCCCAAGGTCGCCTCGATCGCCACGGGGCTGGTCGAGGACTTCGTGGCACGTGGCGGCGGCGACCTCATCGCGGAGGTCGCCGAACCGCTCCCGGTGACCGTGATCGCTGAGATGCTCGGCGTCCCCGAGGCGGACCGGCACCTGCTGCGGCCCTGGTCGGCCGACATCTGCGGGATGTACGAGCTCAACCCGTCGCCCGAGACGCAGCGCACCGCCGTACGGGCGGCGGAGGAGTTCTCCGGCTACCTGTCGGAGCTGGCCCGCGCCCGCCGGGCGAACCCCGGCGACGACCTGATCAGCGCCCTGGCCCTGGTCGCCGACGGCGGTGACACCCTGACCGAGGAGGAGCTGGTCGGCACCTGCGTGCTGCTGCTCAACGCGGGTCACGAGGCGACCGTCAACGTCACCGGAATCGGCTGGTGGTCGCTGTTCCGCAACCCGGCCGAGCTGGAACGGCTGCGCGCCGACCACGGCCTGCTGCCCACGGCGATCGAGGAGCTGATGCGCTGGGACACCCCGCTGCAGATGTTCGAGCGCTGGGTCCTTGAGGACATCTCGGTCGGCGGGGTGGACATCCCACGTGGCGCGGAGGTGGCGCTGCTGTTCGGATCGGCCAACCGGGACCCCGAGGTGTTCGCCGACCCCGACCGCCTCGACCTCGGCCGTACGGAGAACCCGCACATCTCCTTCGGCGCGGGCATCCACTTCTGTCTGGGCGCCCCGCTGGCCAGGATCGAGCTGGCCGAGTCGTTCGGCGCCCTGCTGCGCCTGGCTCCCCGGATGGAACTCGCCACCGAGCCCACCTGGAACCCCGGCTACGTCATCCGGGGCCTGACGGCTCTGGAGGCACGGGTCTGAGGTCTCACGCGGCCCCCGGGCGCCCGCCTGACAGCAGGCGCTCGGCGGGCCGCTCGACGAGGCGGTGCAGCGCCCAGGCCAGCAGTACGGCCAGCGGCAGCGCCGTCAGCGTCACCAGGAGCGCGTGCGCCGGGGTGCGCCCGAGCACCCGGTTGACCAGGCTGATCGTCGGCTGGTGCACCAGGTAGAAGGCAAAGGAGATCTCCCCGAGCCAGACCAGGACGGGCAGGCGCAGCGGCGAACGCTTCTCGCGCACGTCGGCCGTCGCGGCGGCGGCGATCAGCACGGCGAACGGTCCCGCCATCCACGCCACCCAGCCCGCGCGCTGCCAGACCAGCGGGACGGTCGCGTAGGCGACCAGGACCAGGACGACGGCCACGGGCAGGCCGGGTCCCCGCCAGCGGCCTTCCTTGACCATCAGCGCCACGGTCATGCCGAGTGCGAACTCCAGTGCCCTGGTCACCGGGAAGATCCAGACGAACCAGTAACCGATGCTTTCCGGCATCGAGAAGCTGACAAACGGGACCACCCATGTTCCGGCCCACAACCCCGCCGAGGTCAGCAGGAGCCGGTTTCCTGGAATACGTCGAAGAAGCGGCAGCAGAAGCGGGAAAACCGCATAAAACGCCATTTCGCAGGAGAGTGACCAGGAAGGGGTGTTGCCGCCGAAGTAATAGGTTTCGTCCGGTACCCAGGCCTGAAGGAGGAAAAATCCGCTCATGGCCGGTCCCGGCGCCACGACGCGTCCCGCCACGGTCAACAGGGCCAGGACGGCGATCCAGGTGACCATGTGACTCGGGACGATCCTGGCGGCCCGTCGCCGCCAGAACGCCCACGCCCGGTCTCCCGGCCTGGACGACCAGGTCAGCACCATGCCGGACAGCACGAAGAAGAACGGCACCCCGGAGGAGCCCGCGGAGAAGACCGCCCCGAGAAAGCGCTGTGTTCCGGGGTCATCCGTTATGCCGCCGGTGAACAGATGAAAACCGAAAACAGCAAATGCCGCGAACCACCTCAAACCCGTCAGGGAGGGGAGGCGGGGGGCTTTTTCCCTGGCCGCGGGAGGAGCCATGGTCTCTTTCACGCGAACCTCGTCACGGTCGCTGTCGGCCGACGCCGTGGACCGGCATGGCGGGATCACACCAAGTAGAACGATCCAGACAATAGCGAACAGCCGCGACCTCCACGATCCCCGTTTTCCGGGAACAGGGGTGACCGCTTGTTTCCGAAGCTCATGGAGTTGTGTTTCAGGCCCGATCATTTGTTTCGGGCCTGCGACGACCGGCCTCCGGCCGCCGAGGAAACACCGCCAGGGCCGGGAGCCGCCCGCCGTACGGCCCCGGCCGCCGGGAAACCGCGTGTCAGGTCAGGCCGTCGAGGACCTTGGCCTCCTTGGCCGGGTCGAGGCCGACCGAGGGGCGGTCGGCCCTGAGCGCCGGGTCGCCCTCCACCTTGAGCCACTCCCAGGTGTCGGCGACCGTCTCCCGCAGCGGACGGCAGACGAGCCCCGCCTCGTGGGCGGCCGAGACGTCCCCGTCGTGCAGGCCGTCGTCCTCGCCGCCCTCGGGCAGCCAGACCGGCAGCTCGGTCCACGCGGCGATGCCCGCCTCCTCGATCACCTCGGCGGGGGTCCAGACCAGCTCGGCGTCGGAGCCGGTCACCCTGATGATCTCGTCGAGCAGCTCGCCCATGGTGGCGTGCCCGGGGTGGCTGACCGTGTTGAAGGCGCCGCCGACACCCCGTTGCGCCGCCCCGAGCATCCAGATCGCGATGTCCCTGGCGTCGATGTACTGCAGCGGACGGCCCGGCCTGCCCGGCGCCAGCACCCGGCCGCCCCGCTCGACGCGGCGCAGCCACCAGGGCAGCCGCCCGATGTTCTCGTAGGGGCCGATCACCAGCCCGGCGCGGGCGAGCAGGGCGCGCTCGCCGAAGACCCGCAGAACGGCCATCTCGCCGCCGCGCTTGGCCTCCGCGTAGTCGTCGGCAGCCTCGGAGTCGGGGTCGCTCTCGACCACCTGGGCGCTCTCATCGGCCCCCGGTGGGATCGGCCAACTGTGGACCGACCTGCTGGACACGTATCCGTAGTGGCCGACCCGCCCGTCCAGCAGCCCGCACGCCTCGGCGACGACCTTCGGCGCCCTGCTCCAGGTGTCGACGACCGCGTCCCACTCACGACCGTCAAGGGCCGCACGCAGCGCCTCGCGGTCGGTCCTGTCCGCGACGAGCGTCTCGACGCCCGCCCCCGCCGTCCCTGGTGGGAGGGGATTTCTGCCCCGGTTGACGATGGTGACCTCGTCGCCCCGTCGCACCGCCTCCTCAACGACGGCCCGGCCGACGAAGTGCGTGCCACCCAATACAAGAAGCCTCATGCCGACCATCCTCATCGCGCCGGCCCCGCCACCCCAGCGAATTCACCACGGGCGTATCCGTACGGTCAGGGCCGTGACTGGCGCAGCCAGCCGAAGGCGCCGAGGCCGTGGGGGTCGATCAGCTCCGCCTCAAGGGAGGCCCGTGACAGGGCGCGCAGATACCCCACCGGGTCCCAGCCCGCCAGGTCGAGGGGCGGGCGGGCGCCGGTGACGCCCAGGGCGCGCAGGGCCTCCCGCTGGGTGGTCAACGTCGTCGTGACCGCCCCGACCCGCTCGCCCGCCGCCGCGCAGGCGTCCAGCGCGACGTGCGCGGTGATGTCGCACGACCCGTCGGGGACCGGCGCCACGGCCGCGCCGCCACGGTAACCGGCGAGCGAGCCGTACGGCGGGCGGGCGCCCAGCCGGTGCGCGTAGTCGACGGCGACGGCCCGGCCGCGCGCCAGCCGTACGATCACCGAGGCCCAGGCCTCGTCGCGGGGCCTGCCGATCTCGGCGCGCTCGCCGACGGGGCCGAGCGGCCACCAGCGGTCGAGCCAGGCAAGGTCGGCCTCCTCCGGGGCGTCGCCGAGCCGCTCCGCGCCGTCCGAGGGATCGACCATGACCAGCCGGGGGCCGTCGGGCGTCTGTTCGACCACGTCGAGGGGAACGTTGTCGAGCCACTCGTTGGCGATCACCAGCCCCTCGACCCCCTCGGGCACCACCGGTTCCCAGCCGATCTCCTCGGGCAGGTCCGGGGGCCGGGGGGCGACGTCCACGCAGGTCACCCGTAGCCGGGAACGGAGTTCCTGCGGCGCCAGGGCCAGCACCCCGGCCGCCAGGGCGCCCTCACCCGCGCCGACGTCCACCAGGTCGATCATCCCGGCGGGCCCGGCCAGTTCGGCCAGTTCGCGCAGTACGGCCCCCGCCAGAACGGCCGAGGTGCCGACTGTGGCACTGGCTGCGGCGCTGACCGAGGTCCGGAAGTGGGCGGAAGGTCGTTCGCGCAGATAGAAGCCGTTTTCGCCGTAGAGCGCCCGCTGTGTCGCGGCGCGCCAGGTGAGCCACACGATCCCCGACGCTACAGGGACGCCCCCCTCGGTGAGAAAGCATGCGACGAGAGGGGAAAAGCGGCCCGGCCCGGGGCAGACCTGGGACAGGACCGCCGCCGCTTTCGGACACGTGCCTTCGCGCAGCCGGGTGGGGCAGGCCCGTTACGCTGGTCAACTGGGCATGGAGCCCCAATCTTGTCGAAGGACGGGACGTCATGGACGCAGTCGATCGCCCGGCGCGGCTGGCCGTCGGAGTGATTGGAGCAGGCCGGGTCGGCTCGGCGCTCGGCGCCGCGCTGGCACGCGCCGGACACCGGGTCGTCGCCGCCAGTGGCGTCTCCGACTCCTCCAGGGAACGGGCCGCGGAGCGGCTGGGCGTCACACCGTCCCGGCCTGAGGACGTGGTGGCCACGTCGGACCTCATTCTCATGACGGTCCCCGACGACGTCCTGCCCGACCTGGTCTCCGGGCTGGCGGGCACCGGCGCCGCCTTCCAGGGCAAGCTCGTTGCCCACACCAGCGGCGCGTACGGCCTGGCCGTGCTGAACCCCGCGATCAGGGCGGGGGCCCTCCCGCTGGCCCTGCACCCGGTGATGACCTTCACCGGCAGGGAGGACGACCTACGCCGCCTGACCGGCATCTCGTACGGCGTGACCGCCCCCGACATGCTCAGGCCCGTGGCGGAGGCGCTGGTCATCGAGATGGAGGGCGAGCCGGTCTGGATCGCCGACGACGACAGGCCGCTCTACCACGCGGCCCTGGCGGGCGCCGCCAACCACATGGTCACGCTCGTCGCCGAGTCCTCCGAGCTGCTCGAACGCGTCGGTGTCGAACAGCCGGGCCGGATGCTCGGGCCACTGCTTGGGGCGGCGCTGGAGAACGTGCTGCGGCTGGGCATCTCCGGGCTGACCGGTCCCGTGGTGCGCGGCGACGCCGGGACGGTCCGCAAGCACGTCGACGCCCTGATCCTCGCGGCACCCGAGGCGGCGGACGCCTACGTCGCCCTCGCTAGGCTCACCGCGGACCGCGCGCTGGCGGCCGGGCTGCTCAAGCCCGAGGCCGCCGAGCGCCTCCTCGACGCCCTGGGAGGGAACATATGGACGTGATCGTGGCCGGTGACCGCGCCGGGCTGGTCAAGGCGAAGCACAGCCTGGGGATCGGCGCGTCCGGGGCGACGCTGGCGCTGGTGCCGACCATGGGCGCGCTGCACGAGGGCCATCGTTCACTGATCCGGCTGGCCCGTGAGCAGGCCGACCACGTCGCGGTGAGCGTCTTCGTCAACCCCCTCCAGTTCGGGCCGAACGAAGATTTCTCCCGCTATCCCCGGACATTTGACGCCGACCTGGAGACCTGCGCCGACGAGGGCGTGAGCATCGTCTTCGCCCCCTCGGCCGACGACATGTACGCCGCGGACCGGCAGGTCTCGGTGTCCTCAGGGCGGATGGGCACGATCGTCGAGGGGGCGTTCAGACCCGGTCACTTCGACGGTGTGCTGACCGTGGTGCTCAAGCTGTTCAACCTGGTCCAGCCGGACATCGCGGTCTTCGGGCGCAAGGACGCCCAGCAGCTGGCCATGATCCGCCGGATGGTCGCCGACCTCGACGTGCCCGTCTCCGTCATGGGCGCGCCGACCGTCCGTGAGGCGGACGGCCTGGCGCTGTCCAGCAGGAACCGCTATCTGTCCACGCACGAACGGCACACCGCGCTCTCCCTGTCCCGCGCCCTGTTCATCGGGGCCCGCGGCCGTACGCCCGCCGAGGTCCTGGCCGAGTCGCGGGCGGTGCTCGACGCCGAGCCCGGGGTCGAGCTCGACTATCTGGTGCTGGTCGACCCGGCGACCTTCACCGAGGTCGGCGACGACCACCGGGGTGAGGCCGTCCTCGCCGTGGCCGCCAGGGTCGGCGCGACCAGGCTCATCGACAACGTCACCGTCACCCTCTGACACCCGCTGACTCTCTTGGGGGTGTGTCCGGCGTCGGATATATTCCGCGCAGGCGCGCACGCCGACCGGTGGCGCGACCGAGCGAGAGGTGATCCGACGCATGCTCCGCACCATGCTCACATCCAAGATCCACCGGGCCACCGTCACCCAGGCCGATCTGCACTATGTGGGGTCGGTGACCATCGACGAGGACCTCCTCGACGCGGCCGGGCTGCTCTCCGGGGAGCAGGTCCACATCGTGGACATCGACAACGGCGCCAGGCTGGTGACCTACACGATCGCGGGCCCCAGGGGTTCGGGGGTCATCGGCATCAACGGCGCCGCCGCCCATCTCGTCCATCCGGGCGACCTGGTGATCATCATCGGGTACGGCCAGCTCGACGACGCCGAGGCCAGGGTCTTCCAGCCCAGGATCGTGCACGTCGACCGGGAGAACCGGGTCGTCGACCTCGGTCACGACCCCGCCGGGGCCCCCGACGGCCTGCTGCGCGGGGACGAGATCCACGGGGCGGCCGTAGGGGGGTAATCCCTACCATCGGTTGGGTAGCTCGCTGGCTCGTTTCCGTATTGTCCGAATTCGTAGCGTTGCTCCTGCAAGGCAGTGAATTCGAAGACGGGGGACGACAGGTGTCGACGCACGCGGTGCGCCTCAACGCGGTGACCAAGACATACGGCAGGAAGGTGCACGCGCTACGCGGCGTCACGGTCGACCTGCCCCGGGGCGGCTTCACCGCCGTCATGGGGCCGTCGGGCTCGGGCAAGAGCACCTTCCTGCACTGCGCGGCCGGACTGGACACGCCCACCTCGGGCACGGTCCACATCGGCGACGTCGAACTGTCGCGGATGAACGAGACCCAGCTCACCGAACTGCGCCGGGACAGGGCGGGCTTCGTCTTCCAGGCGTTCAACCTGATCCCCTCGCTCACCGTGACCGACAACGTCCTGCTGCCGTTCCGGCTCGCGGGCACCAGGCCGGACCACGCCTGGGTGGCCGAGGTGCTCGGCAGGGTCGGGCTCGGCGACCGCGCCGGGCACCGCCCCTCCCAGCTCTCCGGCGGCCAGCAGCAGCGGGTGGCCATCGCCCGCGCCCTGGTCACCAGGCCCGAGGTCGTCTTCGCCGACGAGCCGACGGGCGCGCTGGACACCCAGACCGCCGCCGAGGTGCTCACGCTGCTCCGCCAGGTGGTGAACACCACCGGCCAGACCATGGTGATGGTCACCCACGACCCGGTCGCCGCCTCCTACGCCGACCGGGTGCTGTTCCTCGCCGACGGCACGCTCGTTGACGAGATGTACGCCGCGGGACCCGACGCCATCGCGGGCCGCATGGCCTCGCTCGGCCGCCTGAGGGCCGTGCCGTGCTGAAACTCGCCTTCGCCACCTCGCGTGGCCGCGCGATCTCCCTCGTCGGGTCGTTCCTCGCGCTGTTCTTCGCGGTCGTCCTGGTCGTCTCGTGCGGGCTGCTCCTGGAGAGCGGTGTACGCGCCAGGATCCCCACCGAACGCTACGGCGCCGCCCCGGTCGTGGTCGCCGGCCAGCAGAAGATCACCTTCGTGAAGGGCGAGGCCGACATGGGCCTGCCGCTCTCCGAGCCGGTCGCGATCCCCGCGACCCTCGCCGAGAAGATCGGCAAGGTGCCCGGTGTCACCGGGGTCGTGCCCGAGACCGCCTTCCCTGTCGGCCTGACGGGCACCGAGGGCCGGGTGGTCGGCCGTTCCTGGGGGTCGGCGGGGCTCACGCCGTACCGGCTGGTCAAGGGGCGCGCGCCTGCCACGGCCGGAGAGGTCGTCACCGACGTCACGCTCGGCAGGAAGGTGGGCGAGAAGGTCGGCGTCGCCGGCAGGGACGGCCTCCGCGAGTACGTCGTGACCGGTGTCGCCGGACCCGGCCTCACCCGGCAGCCGTCGGTCTTCTTCACCGGGGAACGCGCCGGGGAACTGTTCGCCAGGCCGGGGAAGGTGTCGGCCTTCGGGGTGTTCGGCACCGGTGACGGGCTGGCCGACCGGGTCGAACAGGCGCTCGGCGACTCCGTGGCCGTCTACTCCGGCGACCAGCGGGGCCTGGCCGAGACCCCCTCGGCGCACGAGGGCAGGGAGATGCTCATCGGGCTCGGCGGCAGCCTCATCGGCATCGTCGTCATGGTGGCGGTGCTGGTGGTCTCCGGCGCCTTCGGCCTTGCCGTACGGCAGCGCGACCGGGAGATCGCCCTGCTGCGGGCGGTCGGCGCCACCCCCAGGCAGGTCCGCGCCATGATCGGCAGGCAGGCGCTGGTCGTCGCCGCGGCGGCCATTCTGCCCGCGCTGCCGCTCGGGGTCGTGCTGGGGAGGTGGATGTTCGGCCAGTTCCTGGCCCGGGGCATGGTGCCCGAGGGGTTCGCCCCGGTCGTCGGCCCCATCCCGCTGCTCGCGGCCACGGCCCTCGGCCTGCTCACCGCCTGGCTGGCCGCCCGCGGAGCCGTACGGCGGGCCGCGAGCATCAAGCCGACCGAGGCCCTGGGCGAGGCCATGGCCGAGCGCAGGGAGCTCGGCAGGGGCCGCATGATCACCGGGCTGGTCTTCCTCGGCATGGGCGTGGCCGCCTCCGGCCTGTCCATGGTCGCCGCGGGGGAGACGGCCGCGATGAGCGCGAGCGCGATCGTGCTCCTGCTGATCACCGCGGCCTCCCTCCTCGGCCCCTGGCTGGTACGGCTCGCCGCGACCCTGGCGGGCGGCCTGGTCAGGCGGACCTCACCGGTCGGCGGCTACCTGGCCGTCGCCAACACCAGGACCGCGGCCAAGCGGCTGGCCTCGGTCGCCAGCCCGCTCATCCTGATGTTCGCCTTCACCTCGACCACCCTGTTCGCCCAGTCGACCGTGGGACACGCGACCACCACGCAGGCGATCGAGGGCAACCGCGCCGACTACGTCCTTGAGGCGAGCCCCGGGCTGTCCCCCGAGGTCGCCGGGGCCGCCCGTGCCCTGCCCGGCGTCACGGGCGTCACCGAGACGATCAGGACCCAGGTGCTCGCCGACACGGTCGAGCTGGGCGAGCGCACGTTCAAGCCGATGGGGGCCGTCGGCCTGACCGTCCCCGCGCACGGCATCGACCTCGGCGTCACCTCCGGCTCCCTCGACCGGCTGCGCGGCGACGGCGTCGCGCTGAGCAGGCTGGCCGCCGACGGCTTCGGCGCCACGGTCGGGCAGGAGGTCCGGCTGCTGCTCGGCGACGGCACTCGCCTGACCCGCACCGTCGTGGCCGTCTACGAACGCGGCCTGGGGTACGGCGAGGTCGCCCTGCCGTACCAGGTGGTCCGTGACCACTCGGAGACCGGGATGGCCGAGCGCCTCTACGTCACCGGTGGCTCGAAGGAGCGGCTCGCCGCGCTGGCCCCCGGCCTGACCGTCCTCGACCGGGACGGCGCGGGCGCCGCGGTCAACGCCGTCCAGGAGTTCAGCGACTGGGCCAACCTCCTGGTGGTCGGGATGATCATCGTGTTCATCGCGATCTCGGTGGTCAACACGCTGGTGACGGCCACCGGCGCCCGGGTGCGGGAGTTCGCGCTGCTGCGCCTGGTCGGGGGGACCCGGCGGCAGGTGCGCGGGATGGTCCGCTGGGAGGCGCTGCTGGTCGGCGGTCTCGCGGTGGTCGCGGGAACCCTGATCACGGCGCCGACCCTGATGGCGCTCAGCTACGGGATCACGGGGTCGCCGCTGCCGCACGTGCCGTACCTGACGTACGGGGCCATAGCGGCCATCACCCTGGGGCTCGCCTACGCCGCCACCCTCGCCCCGACCCGGACCGCCCTGCAGGGCCACCCCGCCACCCAGATCCGCGCCTGATCCTCCTCCGGGCTCCGACATATGTAGCGACGAGGTGCCCGGCCGTCCCTCTCACGGGACGGCCGGGCACCCGGCTTCACCGGCGGTTCAAGCCCATGAGACCCGGCTGAACGGGTGTTCGAGGCCGTGCTTGACGTTATGCAGGCAAATGCCTGCATAATTGGGCCGTGAAGCCCGAAGTGACAGAGATGGACCTGGCGTTCAAGGCGCTGGCCGACTCCACCCGGCGGCTCCTGCTCGACAGGCTGCGTGAGCACAACGGCCAGACGCTGCGTGAGCTGTGTGAGTGTCTGGACATGGCACGCCAGTCGGCGACCCAGCACCTCGACATCCTCCAGCGGGCCAACCTCGTCACGGTCGTACGGCGCGGCAGGGAGCGGCTTCACTACCTCAACCCGGTGCCGATCCACGAGATCGAGCAGCGGTGGATCTCGGGATTCGACCAACCGCGCCTATGGGCGTTGACCGCCATCAAGGACAGGGCAGAGGAGTACGCCATGACCGACGAATCCACATCCATGCCGAGCTATGTCTACGTCACCTACATCCGCGCGACGGCGGAGCAGGTGTGGCGGGCGCTGACGGACGCGGATCTGACGGCGCGTTACTGGTACCACGCCAACGTCTCGGACTGGCTGCCCGGCTCGACCTGGGAGCACCGGCGCCTCGACGGATCGGACACCGTCGCGGTCGTCGGCGAGGTGCTTGAGGCCGAACCCCCGAGACGCCTGGTCATCACCTTCGAGGACGAACCCGGTGCCGACCGGGAGGCGTCGGTCGTCACCTTCGTCATCGAACCGCACCAGGACATCGTCCGTCTGGCCGTGACCCACGAGAAGCTCCCCGACCGGGAGATGTACCGCGGCATCGCGCACGGCTGGCCCGCCGTGCTGGCCGGCCTCAAGACCCTGCTCGAAACCGGCGAGGCCCTCCCGCAGGCTCCGTGGGACATGCCCCGGCTGGAGGTCTGACCCCTGTACGTTCCGGACCCATCAGGAGGAAGAGATGCTCGACACGACCCCGCTCAGAGACGCCTGCCGTGACCTGCTCGAAGCCGCGGCCACGGTCGCGGACTCCGGCATGAGACCCGTTCCGCCACCTGACGAATGGGGCGCCGAACAGATCCTGGCGCACGTCGTCATCGTCAACGCCGTCACCCTCGCCACCGTCTCCGACGTCGCGGCGGGGGTGGACGCGACCTACGACAACCGCGCGGCGCTCTACGCCTGGAACCTCGACCGCGTCATCGCGCTCTCCGGCGGCGACGCCGGGCTCCGGGAGCGGATCCGGCTCCAGGGGGAGGCCCTGTGCGCGCTCGCCGGGTCCACGCTGAGCGACGCCGAACTCGACACGGAGGTGCCCACCCTGCTGCTGTCCAACGGCACGGTCCTCGTCGACCAGCCCATGCCGCTGAGGGTCCTCCTCAAGGGCCTCGCGGAGGTGGAGATCCCCGGCCACACCCGGCAACTCCTGGCCCTGCTGCCCGACCACGCCCTCCGTACGGCGGAGACGGCCCTGAGCGCCTGATCTCCAACGACAGGCGACCCGTCGGGGGCGGGTCGCCCACACGCGGTCGATAAAGCCGACAAATGCCCCTTTAGTCTCATAAATAGGACTAGTTGATCGGGGGAGCGAATGGACCGCCTCAAGGAGAAGGTCGCGCTGGTCACCGGGGCGGGCAGCGGCATCGGCCGCGCCGCCGCGCTGCTGATGGGCGCGCAGGGCGCCCGGGTCGCCGTGGCGGACCGTGACGGACAGGCCGCCAGGGAGACGGCCGACATGATCGACGGCGGCCTCGCGGTGTCGGTCGACGTCATGGACGAGGGCTCCGTGGCCGCCATGGTCGGCGCCACGGTCGCCAAGTTCGGCCGCCTGGACGTGCTCTGCAACCACGTCGGCGGCACGGACCCGCGCACCGACCTGGACCTGCTGCGGCTGGACATGGCCGAGTTCGACCGGGCCGTCGCCCTCAACGTGCGCAGCACCCTGCTGGGCTGCCGGTACGCCCTTCCCCACATGATCGAGGCCGGTGGCGGCTCGATCGTCAACACCGCCTCGGTGGCCGGACTGGTCGGGGACGTCCTGCAGATCTCCTACGGCGCGGTGAAGGCCGCCGTCATCAACCTCACCAAGTCGATCGCCGTGCAGTACGGCCCGCACCGCGTGCGCTGCAACGCCGTGGCGCCGGGGGCGGTGGTCACCCCGGCGCTGCTGGACAACCTCCCGCGGAACGTCGTGGACGACCTCCTGCGCCTCAACGCCCTGCCCTACCTCGGCACCCCCGAGGACATCGGCCACGTCATGGTCTTCCTGGCCTCCGACGAGTCGCGCTACCTGACGGGGCAGGTCCTCGTCGTCGACGGCGGCATGACCACCCAGTCCCCGGCCGCCCCCGGCCGCCGCTCCATGCTTCCCCCGGCCCCCTGAGAACGGGACGACCGAAAAGGGGGACCCGGGGAACAAGGGTTTTCGGGAGGGCGTTATCGTCACATTGACGAAATAGAGGTGCCTCTAGCGATCCCCACAAGGAGGCGGCAGTGACGATCCCGGCCATTCCCCTGAAGTTGACCGCGCCCCCACCGGGCTGGACGGTCGAGGCCGACGTCGTCGTGGTCGGTTCAGGCGTAGCGGGGCTGACCCTCGCGTTGCGCGCCGCCGCCCTCGACCCCGGCGCGAAGGTCCTGGTCGTCACCAAGGACGTGCTCTCGGCGGGCTCGACGCGCTGGGCCCAGGGCGGCATCGCCGCCGTGCTCGACCCGGCCGACACCCCCGAGGAGCACCTGTCGGACACCCTCGTCGCCGGCGTCGGCCTGTGCGACGAGGAGGCCGTACGCGTCCTGGTCACCGAGGGGCCGGACGCGCTGCGCGAGCTGATCGCGACCGGCGCCAGGTTCGACACCGACGAAACGGGTGAGCTGCAGCTCACCAGGGAGGGCGGCCACCGCCGCGACCGCATCGTGCACGCGGGCGGCGACGCGACCGGGGCCGAGGTGCAGCGGGCGCTGGTCAAGGCCGTCGGCGAGTCGTCCATCCAGGTCATCGAGCACGCCCTGGTGCTCGACCTGCTCAAGGACGCCGACGGCCGGGCCACCGGGGTGACCCTGCACGTCATGGGAGAGGGCGAACGCGACGGCGTCGGCGCCGTCAGGGCCCGCGCCGTCGTGCTGGCCACCGGAGGCATGGGCCAGGTCTACGCCGCGACCACCAACCCCGTCGTCTCGACCGGGGACGGCGTCGCGCTCGCGCTGCGGGCCGGGGCCGTGGTCAGGGACGTGGAGTTCGTCCAGTTCCACCCGACCGTGCTCTGGCTCGGCGAGGACTCAACCGGCCAGCAGCCGCTGATCTCCGAGGCGGTCAGGGGCGAGGGCGCCGTCCTGATCGACGCCGAGGGCGACCGCTTCATGAAGGGCGTCCACGAACTGGCCGACCTGGCTCCCCGCGACGTCGTGGCCAAGGCGATCACGCGGCGAATGCGTGAGACCGGCGCCGCCCACATGTATCTCGACGCCAGGCACTTCGGCGCGGAGAAGTGGCGCACCCGCTTCCCGACGATCCTCGCGGTCTGCCTCGAACACGGGATCGACCCGGTCACCCAGCCCATCCCCGTCGCCCCGGCCGCCCACTACGCCAGCGGAGGCGTCAGGACCGACCTGCGGGGCCGTACCAGCGTGCCCGGTCTGTACGCCTGCGGCGAGGTCGCCTGCACCGGGGTGCACGGCGCCAACCGGCTGGCCTCGAACTCCCTGCTCGAAGGCCTGGTTTTCGCCCGCCGCATCGCCGACGACATCCACGCCGAGCGCGCCGTACGGCCCGCGCCCGGTGAGCCCGTCGACGACGGACGCCAGGCCGGGCTGATCGACCCCAGGGCCAGGCCCAGGATCCAGGGGCACATGAGCATGGGCGCGGGGGTGCTGCGCAGCGGCGCCTCCCTGGGCGAGACCGCCAAGGCGCTGCTGAACGTCCGGTGGACCCCGGTCGCGGTCGAGCCGTGCACGGAGTCGTGGGAGACCACGAACCTGCTGACGGTCGCCTCCGCGCTGGTCGCCGCGGCCCGCGACCGGGAGGAGACCCGCGGGTCGCACTGGCGTGATGACTTCGCCGGACGGAACGATGAATGGTGGCTCGGGCACCTCGACGTGACCCTGACAGCGGAGGGAACGACCATGACATATGTGCCGCACGGACGAGGCTCCGACGCGCTGCCGCCGCGGGTCGAGGCGGCCCTGACCGAGGTGGGCGTCGAACCGGCCGAGGTCGCGGCGCTGATCGAGGTCGCCGTGGCCGA
The DNA here is from genome assembly GCF_040631275.1 of Streptosporangium sp. NPDC020145. Taxonomy (NCBI): domain Bacteria; kingdom Bacillati; phylum Actinomycetota; class Actinomycetes; order Streptosporangiales; family Streptosporangiaceae; genus Streptosporangium; species Streptosporangium sp. NPDC020145. Next base: position 103,310 of record NZ_JBEXZT010000020.1, read on the forward strand.
GGACCTCCAGGAGGCCGGTGATGTCACCAGCCTCGCCACGATCCCCGAGGGGCTGACCGCCACCGCCGACGTGGTCGCCAGGGCCGACGGCGTCGTGGCCGGACTGGCCGTGGCCGAAGGGGTGTTCGCCCGTGTGGGCGGGAGCCGCATGACGGTCGAACGCGTGGCCAAGGACGGCGAACGGGTGGCGCGGGGTGACGTGCTGATGACCGTCTCCGGCCCGGCCCGCGACCTGCTCACGGCCGAGCGCACGGCGCTCAACCTGCTCACCCACCTGTCCGGCGTGGCCACCCTGACCGACCGGTGGGTGCGGGCCGTCGAGGGCACGGGCGCACGGATCAGGGACAGCCGCAAGACGCTTCCCGGGCTGCGGGCGCTGGAGAAGTACGCGGTGCGCTGCGGCGGCGGCGTCAACCACCGCATGTCCCTTTCGGACGCCGCGTTGATCAAGGACAACCACGTGGTGGCCGCGGGCGGGGTGGCCGAGGCCTTCCGCGCGGTCAGGGACGCCTACCCGGGGTTGCCGATCGAGGTCGAGGTGGACAGGATCGACCAGATCGAGCCGGTCCTCACCGAGGGGGCGGAGGAGGTCCTGCTGGACAACTTCACCGTCGAGGAGATGTCGCGGGCCGTACGGCTGGTCGCGGGCAGGGCCCGGCTTGAGGCCAGCGGCGGGTTGACCTTGGAATCGGCTCGTGACGTAGCCGAAACAGGGGTTGACTATCTTGCCGTTGGCGCGCTCACCCACTCGGCGCCGGCCCTTGACATCGCCTTGGACCTTCGGGGGAACTGATGCTGCTCGCCATCGATGTCGGTAACACCCATACCGTCCTCGGCCTGTTCGAGGGCGAGGAGGTCATCGAGCACTGGCGGATCGCCACCGACGCCCGGCGCACCGCCGACGAGATCGCGGTCGTGCTGCAGGGGCTGCTCGGGCAGTCGCCGCTGCTCAAGGGCACCGACGTCGACGGCATCGTGCTCTGCTCGACCGTGCCGTCCGTGCTCAACGAGATGCGGGAGATGTGCCGCCGCTACTACGGCGACGTCACCGCCGTGATCGTCGAGCCGGGCATCCGCACCGGGGTCCCGGTCAGGATGGACAACCCGAAGGAGGTCGGCAGCGACCGGATCGTCAACGCCCTGGCCGCCATCCAGCTGTACGGCGGGCCGTGCGTCATCGTCGACTTCGGCACCGCCACCTCCTTCGACGCGGTCTCGGCCAAGGGCGAGTACGTCGGGGCGGTCACGGCCCCCGGCATCGAGATCTCGGTGGACGCGCTGGCCGCGGCCGGGGCGCAGTTGCACAAGGTCGAGCTGATCCGGCCGCGCTCGGTGATCGCCAAGAACACGGTCGAGGCGCTGCAGGCGGGCATCATCTACGGCTTCGCCGGGCAGGTGGACGGCATCGTCGAGCGGATGGCGGCCGAACTGGCCGACGACCCCGACGAGGTCACCGTCGTCGCCACCGGCAGCGCGGCGCCCCTGGTGGTCAGCGAGGCGCGCTCGGTCGACGTGCACGAACCGTGGCTCACGCTGATCGGCCTGCGGCTCATCTACCACCGCAACACCACCTGAGGCCCGGTCTCCTTCGCGGAGAAAAAGCGGGAAACACCCTCTGGCGGACATCGGTAACCTTGTCCTGTGACCGATGAAGTGACCACCCCAGCCGACGATCTGCCGGAGCAGATGCGCGTGCGCCGGGAGAAGCTCGACCGTCTCCGTTCGGAGGGCGTCGAGCCGTACCCGGTGAACTTCCCGCGCACCGCGACCAACGGCGACGTCCGCGAGAAATACGCCGGCCTCGACGCCGACACCGCGACCGGCGACAGGGTGGGCGTCACCGGTCGGGTCATGCTGTCGCGCACGGGCGGCAAGCTCTGCTTCGCCACGATCCGCGACGGCTCGGCCGACCTCCAGGTCATGATCTCCCTGGACCGGGTCGGCGAGGAGTCCCTGGCGGCGTGGAAGCGCGACGTCGACCTCGGCGACCAGATCGGCGTCGTGGGCGAGGTCATCACCTCCCGCAGGGGCGAGCTGTCGATCCTGGCCGACAGCTGGACGATCACCTCCAAGTGCCTGCGTCCGCTGCCGGACAAGCACGCCGGGCTCACCGACCCCGAGGCGCGGGTCCGCCAGCGCTACGTGGACCTCATCGTCAACGACGAGGCGCGCAAGATGGCCTACACCCGCAGCGCGGTCGTGCGGTCCATCCGTGACTTCTGGCACGAGGAGGGGTTCCTGGAGGTCGAGACGCCGATGCTCCAGCCGATCCACGGCGGGGCGGCGGCCAGGCCGTTCAGGACCCACATCAACGCCTACGACATGGAGCTCTACCTTCGCATCGCGATCGAGCTCTACCTCAAGCGGCTCGTGGTGGGCGGCATCGAGAAGGTCTTCGAGATCAACCGCAACTTCCGCAACGAGGGCGCGGACGCCACCCACAACCCCGAGTTCACGATGATGGAGGCCTACGGCACCTATCTCGACTACAACGGGATCGCCGACCTGACCCAGCGGATGATCCAGCGGGCGGTCGTGGCCGCCCTCGGGCACTCCGTGGTGGTCCACGACGGCCAGGAGATCGACCTGGGGCTGCCGGTGTGGCCGAGGGTCACCGTTTACGGCTCGGTCTCCGAGGCGCTCGGCGAGGAGGTCACGACCGAGACCCCGCTCGACCAGGTCCGCAAGCTCGCCGACGCGCGCGACATCCACTGGGACGCCAAGTGGGGCCAGGGCAAGCTCGTGCAGGAGCTGTTCGAGGAGCTCGTCGAGCACACCCTCGTCCAGCCGACGTTCGTCATGGACTACCCGCTGGAGACCTCCCCACTGGCCAGGACGCACCGGGACAACCCGCTGCTGACCGAGAAGTGGGACCTGATCGGGTTCGGCACCGAGCTCGGCACCGGTTACTCGGAGCTGAGCGACCCGATCGAGCAGCGCCGCCGCCTCACCGAGCAGTCCCTGCTCGCCGCGGGCGGCGACCCGGAGGCCATGCAGCTCGACGAGGACTTCCTCACCGCCCTTGAGTACGCCATGCCGCCGACGGGTGGCGTGGGGGTCGGCGTGGACCGTCTGATCATGGCCTTCACCGGTAAGAACATCCGCGAGACCATCCTGTTCCCGCTGGTCAAGCCCACGGGCTGACCCTTCCTTCCCTGCACCGGGCCCGTTGCCCGGCTCCCCTCACGGCGGGCCGGGCGGCGGGCCCGGTCTCATGTGGGGCCCGGAGCCCGGTGATTTGATTGGGGCCAAACGGAGGACGGAAACTCTATTTCCAGTGTGTTCGATACCGTACGGTAAACGGCATGTTACGCCAGATTTGCGCCGAATGCCGTAAATCTGGGGCATGGCATCCTCCCATTGCGGAGGGTTTCCAACCGCCACGTCAAGGGGTAGTGAGGCGCTCGGCGAAGCGCGCGGAAGGGCTCCACTTTTTCCGGCGAAATTCACATATAGGTCATAACCATACGGCCGGCCGGCGCCGGGGCCGTGGTCGGCGGGGCTCCGGCGAAACCTTGGTCTGCGAGGACGTGGCGCGCGGCGGGCGCCCCCGGCCACGGACCCTGACTTGTCCGTGACTTAACCATAAAGGCGCCGACATATCATGAGTACTTCACGTAGCGACCACTATGTCAACAGCGCGTGCTACCTCTATGAAGTGTGGAACTTGACGACCTTTGAACAAGCCGTTTACCGTTCCTGACGGGCGACACTGATTCCAGACAACTCACGCCTCGATTAGCAGGTGCGGGGGGAGCGACTCCAGATGGCATATCCCGAAGTGGATTCCCGTCGCGGCGACAGCCTCCTGGGCATGGGCGAGGTCGGCCTCACAGATGAGGACCTCGTGCTGCTGGCGGAGCTGGCCAAGGGCGTCACGGTCGACCGGGTCGGACGCCGCCTCGACATCAGCGGAAGAACGGTCCGCCGTAGACTCCGCGGAATCTGCGACCGCATCGGCGTGGCGACGGCCATCGAGGCCGTCGCCTGGGCGGCCCGCAGACGCCTCATCTGAGGCGAGCCCTTACCCGATGCCGTCCCGGACCCCCGCGTACGGCAGGGGCCCCCTGAGGGGCCGCTGCGGCCGTACGCGACCCGGGTGCGTCCTTCCCCGAACCGCCGTCGGCGGTTCGGGGCGGTCCAGCCGGCCCAGCCGGTCCGGGCGGTCCGGCCGGTTCAGGCGGCTCAGTCGGCGATGCGCACCCCGCCCGCGAAGGGACGGTTGTCGATCGGGGCGATGTGAATGACGTCGCCGGTCTGCGGCGCGTGGACCATGAGGCCCGCGCCGATGTAGATCCCGACGTGGTGCAGGTCGCTGTAGAAGAAGACGAGGTCTCCCGGGCGCAGGTCGCTCCTTGAGGAGATGTGGGTGCCCGCGGTCCACTGGTCGCCCGTGTAGTGCGGCAGGCTGATGCCGACCTTCTGGTAGGCCCACATCACCAGGCCGGAGCAGTCGAAGGAGTTGGGGCCCTCGGCCCCCCACACGTACGGCTTGAGCTGCTGGGTGAGGGCCCAGCGGGCGGCCTCGGCGGCCTTGCCCGAGCCGATGATCGGCACGTTGACCTTGACCCGGCTGCCCCGGTTGCGCCCGGCCTGCGAACGCACCTCGCTGAACAGGTCGCTCTCGACCCGCTTCACCAGCCGTTCGATCTTGGTCCGCCGGTCGCCGAGGTCGGACAGGAGGTCCTTGACCTCGTCGGTGCGGGCCTTGGCGCTGGCCTGCGCGCGCTGGGCGGTCTCGATCGCCTTGCTGACCTGCGCGACCTCCTCGCTCTGCTGCTGCTGGAGCGCGTAGTTCGTGGTGGCCTGGTCGAGGAAGGTGTCCGGGTTGGACGACTGGGTGAAGGCCAGCGCCGAGGCGAGCCCACCCGCCATGTAGGTGCTCTGGGCGAGCAGGGTGGCCTTCGTGCGCCGCTCGGCCAGCTGCGACTCGCTGGCGGCGAGGGTCTTCTTCGCGCTCTCCGCGGCGCGCTGCGCCTGCTTGAGCTTGACCCGCCCGCCGTTGTACTGCTCGGTGAGCGTCTCGATCTCGGTGTGCAGCTTCTCGGCCTGCTTGGCGAGCTCCTGCAGACTCGGTTTCGGCTCCGCGGTCGCGGCGAAGGGGGCGCCGAGGAGCAGGGAGGCGAAGGCGAGCCCGGCGATCACCACCTTGTGCCGCGGCCTGCGCACCCGGTGTTCTCGATGGCGGGCGTTCCCGCCCGCGCTCTCTCTCCCACGGTTGCGCGTGCGCTTCACCAACAGGCTCCTCTCTCGGCCGCCTACCGGGTTAGCTGACGGGTTCGGGCCGGAGGCAGCCCTACCGAGGCGCCGGTGGCACATCGGATTCACCCCGGGGGACGGCTGGAGGGTGGGTCCCCGGTTCCCCGAGTCGGGGATTCGGCGGCGCAGCACTTTACGGGTGCTGACATCGAGGACGGACATTAGTGCAATTGGCGGTTCATGCTCAACCAGAACTGTGAAGCCGGTGGAGCTTTCGCAACTGAAATGTCACGGTCGGGTCACGTAATTTCATGATCGACATATGTGCCACGCCGGGCATCCGCCTCCCCCGGCGCGGGGGTGGAGATTCTCGCAGGTCCGGGCCTTCGGACAAGGCCGGTCGAGGCGCGCTCGCCGGGCGGCCTCCCGGGGCGCGAAGAAGACGGCGAGATTCATCCGGCGGACCCCGCGACCGAGATAAGGGCAGGCCGTAAACAAGCGGTGACGAGGACGTACTCTGATCAGTCATGGAGCAGGTTGCGCAACAGTCCCCGGTGCGGGCCGTACCCGGCCGGGACGCGGTTTCCCCGGAGGCCCCGGAAGGGGAGTCGGTGGCGGTCTCCGGCGACGTCCCGGAAGGATCGTCGGCGGAGATCACGGTGCGCAGGGCCAGGACGCCGGACGTCCGCGCCATCCGCCGCCTGGTCGACACCTACGCCGGAGCGGGGCCGCGCCTGCTGGAGAAGGCGACCGTCACCCTTTATGAGGACATCCAGGAGTTCTGGGTGGCCGACGTGGCGGGAAAGGTCGTCGGCTGCGGAGCACTGCACGTCCTGTGGGAGGACCTGGCCGAGATTCGCACGGTCGCCGTCGATCCCGACTGCCGGGGTATGGGAATCGGCCACCGGATCGTCTCCCGTCTCATCGGCGTCGCCGGAGACCTCGGACTGCGCAGGGTCTTCTGTCTCACCTTCGAGATCGATTTCTTCGCGAGACACGGATTCAGGCAGATCCAGGGCACACCCGTCGCGCCGGAGGTCTACGCGGAACTTCTCGCCTCCTATGACGAAGGTGTGGCAGAGTTCCTTGATCTGGAGCACGTCAAGCCGAACACCTTGGGAAACACCCGGATGCTGCTCCATCTGACACCGCGGGGCCACTAGCTTGACCGTGGTGCTGACTGATCGGAAAGGTGACTGTTGTTACCTATGTCGATACGTTGTGCACCAGCAAGCATGTGAGTCTGACATGTGCCACATGCGCAGTCGAAGTGAGGTGACGCGGTGAGCACCGGACAGCCACCGTATCCGCAGGATGATCCCGAGCGCGACCGCACACCGTCGGGGCATCCGCAATACGGACAGAACGCGGGTCGAGCCCCCGGAGAACTCGATCCCGATGTGACAGTCGTGGGATATCGATCGGAGGCCTCACAGCCGAACACCGGACCTGGGCAGACCCAGCCCGGGTACGGCCAGCAGCAGGGCTACGGCCAGCAGGCCGCCCAGCCCGGTTACGGTCAGCAGGCCGCCCAGCCCTCCTACGGCCAGGACTACGGCCAGCAGCAGGGGTACGGCCAGCAGGCCGCCCAGCCCGGTTATGGTCAGCAGGGTGGGACGGGTGCCTACGGGCAGCCCGACTACGGCCAGCAGCAGGGCTACGGCCAGCAGGCCGCCCAGCCCGGTTACGGTCAGCAGGCCGCCCAGCCCTCCTACGGCCAGGACTACGGCCAGCAGCAGGGGTACGGCCAGCAGGCCGCCCAGCCGGGTTACGGTCAGCAGGGTGGGACGGGTGCCTACGGGCAGCCCGACTACGGCCAGCAGCAGGGCTACGGCCAGCAGGCCGCCCAGCCCTCCTACGGCCAGGACTACGGCCAGCAGCAGGGGTACGGCCAGCAGGCCGCTCAGCCCTCCTACGGCCAGGACTACGGTCAGCAGGCGGCCCAGCCGTCCTACGGTCAGCAGCCCTCCTACGGGCAGCCCGACTACGGTCAGCAGGGCTACGGCCAGCAACCCGGTTACGGCGCCCAGGCGTCCATGTACGGCCAGGGGTACGGTCCCCAGGGGGTCACGCCCCCCGGTGCGCCGGCTCCGCTGGCCGAATGGTGGCAGCGTCTGGTGGCGAGGATGATCGACGGCATCATTCTGGCGATCCCCACGGTGATCCTCAGTCTTGTGCTCGCGGCGATCCTTATCACCAACGGCGGTTTCGACCTTGAGAGCGGTGTGATCACCCAGCCCTCGGGGTACGCCCTGTCGACTTTCCTGACCACCATCATCGCCGGTCTGATCTATGTCGCCTATGAGTTCCTGATGTTGCGGCAGAACGGTCAGACCGTCGGCAAGATGGTCATGGGTATCAAGGTCGTCCGGGTGGGAGGCGCTCTGCAGGGCGGTCTCTCCCCCGATGTCGCCATCAAGCGGGCGGGCGTCTCCTACGGCCCCTACGCGCTGAGCGGCATTCCGCTGGTCGGATTCGTGCTCAACATCTTCACTCTGGTGAACGTGCTCTGGCAGCTGTGGGACAAGCCCCTGAAGCAGTGCCTGCACGACAAGGTCGCCGCGACGGTGGTCGTCAAGACCAAGTAGTCGCGGGAAAAGGGACCGGCGGGTTGAACCGCCGGTCCCTTTTCGTGTCCGCGTCCCGGTGCGCCGGGTTTCGTGTCCGCGTTCGCGTGTGACGGGAAACACGCCGGAGGGCGTGCCCGGTAACGAGGGCCCCTCAGGACGCGATGGAAGCGCAAACCCATTCGAGGCGGCACGAGGAGCGTTATGGCCGTCCACCCCCCTCCCTCGCCGACAAACGCCGTGCGCCACGGACGTCACGGCGCCCCCACCCCCAAGGGCCGCGGGATGAACAACTACGCGGTGCGGCCTTTGGACAGCCGTCCACACGGTCTTATGGGGCCCCAAAGGGAGAACGCGTGCCGCGGGGAGTTCGCGGACAGACGGCCGAATGGATCGCGGCCGGGGGAGGGCATCCTCCCGGGCGGCGCCGACTTCGCGTCCCCCAAGGGATTGTCCCGCCACCCGACTTCCCCTTCCCGAGGCTTCTTAGCGATGGCTCAGGAGGCGTCCTGGTGTCACATGGTTGTTACGGAGTCCGCTCCTGTTTGGTGGTTATAAGGTCTACGACTATGTCCTAGATGCCAGACAAGGACGTACTCTTGGTAAGAAAACAAGGAAGATCCGTCTTCTTCTGTCGGCGGAGTCGCACCACGGCCCCCCGCAACATGAAGAGGGCAACTATCCATACGGGTGTTCTTCGCACCGGGGGCATTGTCGGCGGTGAACCCGCCCGAGGTGATCTCCGGCTTCGTGGACGGCCCGTTTGATCTTCCCTTCCAGACCCCTCACCAGGGGCTACGTGAGCAGGAGGCCGTACGGCTCCGCAGTCGCCGAGCCGGGACCGCAATGGTTTTCCGGTGGAGTGATCATCACAAGATCGCCCTGCCGGTTTTTCCCTCCGGCTTTACGGAGCGCAACCGGTAAGACGGCTGGAGAGAAGCATTAAGGTAGTGAGCGGCAGGTCTGTCTGCCCCAGTGACACCCACCGACCGCAGGTGACGCTATGGTCATCCGTGGACGGAACCGGACCGATCGAGCGCGTCCTCCCAGCGTGGCCCGGGTTGTCGCAGGCAAAATTTCCATGGTCTCCGAAAGTTACCCACGGTGCGGAGCGAGGACGAATGAACGAGGTATTGTCCGCGTTGATACCCCCGGTGGTCGTCGGCGGGGCCTTCATCTACGGAGTTGTCAAGCTTCTTCGGAGTGAAGCCGCCGGCCGTCGCCCGGCAAAACGACGGGATCAGGTCGAGTCGCAGAACGGTTGATCACTCCCCGGGCTCGCGGGGCGACGAGAATCGCCGGGCTCCTGGAATTGCCGCTCTCCGATTGCGGGTATATGTTTAGCTAGCGAATGAAACAATACTCCGCGAAAGGATTGCGTAGATGGCCAAGCAGATCCAGGAGATACTCATCGACGACCTCGATGGGGGCGAGGCCAATGAGACCGTCGCCTTCGCGATTGACGGCACCAGCTATGAGATTGACCTCAGCGACGTAAACGCGAAGAAGCTCCGCGACTCCCTGTCGCCTTTCGTGCAGAGCGCCCGTCGTTCCGGTGCTCTGGCTCCTCGCCGTCGTCGTGCGGGTGGTACCCGGGCACTCACGAGGGAGAAGAGCGCCGACATCCGGGCGTGGGCCAAGTCCCACGGCCTCAACGTCAGCGAGCGCGGTCGAATCGCCTCCAAGATCGTCGAGCAGTACGAAGCGGCTCACTAGATCGTTGAATCATGCGGTTATGGCGGCCACGGTGGGGTCCGGTGGCGGCCATGACCGCATGACGCGTTTGAGCGGCCGATAAACGTCGTTCGCTTGCGGCGTATCGGGAACATCGCACCCCCCGCAAGTAGTTGGATGGAGGGTGAACGCCCTGCTCTCGGGGAACGTCTTCTGCGTAGAGCGGTCGCCGGGTCGGGGCTACCATGCGGGATGACAGGGCCCGGATATCCCGGACCTGCCTGACCGCTCTGTGAGGAGCGACGAGATGTTCGAGAGGTTCACCGACCGCGCACGGCGGGTTGTCGTCCTGGCCCAAGAAGAGGCCCGGATGCTCAACCACAACTACATCGGTACGGAGCACATTCTTCTTGGCTTGATCCATGAAGGTGAAGGCGTTGCCGCCAAGGCTCTGGAGAGCCTCGGCATCAGTCTTGAAGGTGTGCGTCAGCAGGTCGAGGAGATCATCGGCCAGGGGCAGTCTGCGCCGTCGGGGCACATTCCCTTCACCCCGCGTGCGAAGAAGGTCCTTGAGCTGTCGCTCCGCGAGGCCTTGCAACTGGGACACAACTACATCGGCACCGAGCACATCCTGCTCGGCCTCATCCGTGAGGGCGAGGGTGTCGCCGCACAGGTGCTGGTGAAGCTGGGCGCGGATCTCAACCGCGTCAGGCAGCAGGTCATCCAGTTGCTCCACGGTTACCAGGGCAAGGAGCCGGCCGCCTCGGGCGGTCCGCAGGAGACGGCGCCGTCGACCTCCCTTGTGCTGGACCAGTTCGGCCGCAACCTGACCCAGGCCGCCCGCGAGGGCAAGCTCGACCCGGTCATCGGCCGGGACAAGGAGATCGAGCGGGTCATGCAGGTCCTGTCCCGCAGGACCAAGAACAACCCCGTCCTGGTCGGCGAGCCCGGCGTCGGCAAGACCGCCGTTGTCGAGGGCCTGTCGCAGAAGATCGTCAAGGGCGAGGTTCCGGAGACGCTCAAGGACAAGCAGCTCTACACCCTCGACCTGGGCGCCCTGGTCGCGGGCTCGCGCTACCGCGGTGACTTCGAGGAGCGCCTGAAGAAGGTGCTCAAGGAGATCCGCACCCGCGGCGACATCATCCTGTTCATCGACGAGCTGCACACGCTCGTCGGCGCGGGCGCCGCCGAGGGCGCGATCGACGCCGCCAGCATCCTCAAGCCGATGCTGGCCCGTGGTGAGCTGCAGACCATCGGCGCGACCACGCTCGACGAGTACCGCAAGCACCTGGAGAAGGACGCCGCGCTTGAGCGCCGCTTCCAGCCGATCCAGGTGGCCGAGCCCAGCCTCAGCCACACGATCGAGATCCTCAAGGGCCTGCGCGACCGTTACGAGGCCCACCACCGGGTCTCCATCACCGACGGTGCCCTGGTCGCCGCCGCCCAGCTCGCCGACCGCTACATCAGCGACCGGTTCCTGCCGGACAAGGCGATCGACCTCATCGACGAGGCCGGCTCGCGCATGCGCATCCGCCGTATGACCGCGCCGCCGGACCTGCGTGAGTACGACGAGAAGATCGCCAACGTGCGGCGCGACAAGGAGTCCGCGATCGACGCGCAGGACTTCGAGAAGGCCGCGGCGCTGCGCGACCAGGAGAAGCAGCTCCAGCTCAAGCGGGAACGCCGCGAGAAGGAGTGGAAGGCCGGCGACATGGACGTCGTGGCCGAGGTCACCGAGGAGCTCATCGCCGAGGTCCTGGCCACCGCCACCGGCATCCCGGTCTTCAAGCTCACCGAGGAGGAGTCCCAGCGACTGCTCCGCATGGAGGACGAGCTGCACAAGCGGATCATCGGCCAGGACGACGCCATCAAGGGTCTGTCCCGCTCGATCCGCCGCACCCGCGCCGGTCTGAAGGACCCGCGCCGCCCGGGTGGCTCGTTCATCTTCGCCGGTCCCTCCGGTGTCGGTAAGACGGAGCTGTCCAAGTCGCTCGCCGAGTTCCTCTTCGGGGACGAGGATGCGCTGATCATGCTGGACATGTCCGAGTTCATGGAGAAGCACACCGTCTCCAGGCTGTTCGGTTCGCCTCCCGGCTACGTCGGATACGAGGAGGGCGGTCAGCTCACCGAGAAGGTGCGGCGCAAGCCGTTCTCCGTGGTCCTCTTCGACGAGATCGAGAAGGCGCACCCGGACATCTTCAACTCGCTGCTGCAGATCCTGGAGGACGGTCGCCTGACCGACGCCCAGGGCCGGGTGGTCGACTTCAAGAACACCGTCATCATCATGACGACCAACCTCGGTACCCGTGACATCTCCAAGGGCATCGGGGTCGGGTTCGCGAAGGCCAACGACAACGAGTCCAACTACGACCGGATGAAGGCCAAGGTGCAGGAGGAGCTCAAGCAGCACTTCCGGCCCGAGTTCCTCAACCGTGTCGACGACATCGTGGTCTTCCACCAGCTCACGCCGAAGGAGATCATCAAGATCGTCGATCTGATGCTCGCCCAGGTGGCGCTGCGCCTGAAGGACCGCGACATGGGTCTCGAAGTCTCCGACGACGCCAAGCAGCTGCTGGCCGACCGCGGTTACGACCCGGTGATGGGTGCCCGCCCGCTGCGCCGTACGATCCAGCGCGAGCTGGAGGACACGCTGTCGGAGAAGATCCTGTACGGCGAGCTCCGGCCCGGCCAGATCGTCAAGATCGGCGTCGAGGGCGAGGGTGACAACGCCACCTTCACCTTCGTCGGCGAGGCCGCGCCCACGGACCGCGTCCCGGACTCGGCCGCCGCCATCGCGGAGCCGATCCAGCACTAGGCCGAACGGTTCCCGGGGCTCCATCCCCGAAGGACCGGCAGGTCAGAGAACTGAAGCAGACCCCGTCGTGAGACATCACGGCGGGGTCTGCTCATTTGTTATACAAGGAGGTGTCCTACCACCAAAGGTAGTACTACACTCTGTAGAGTGAGCCTGGCCAAGGCTCACCAAGTGAGCCACACATCGTGCTTTCCGCGGCGAGATCGCCTTCCGGGGTCAGCCGCGCGGCGTACCGGCGAATCACCTGCAGAGGTGACGCGGTGACCGGCCTCCGCGCGGGATGCTCGGCCCACCAGGCGGGTCCCAGGACCACCTGATCGAAAGCACCACACGCTTGGAGGCATCGGATGCGTTTGCGACACCAGGACGGGACTCTCGTTCACCTGTCCTACAACGCGGGCGTCCATCCCGCTGAGGACCTGGAGAACCTGATCGCCCACCTGACCAGGTACGCCGTTCCGGTGCGCAAGCGCCTCGGCGTCGGGCGGATGGGCGTCGGACTCTGGCTCTCCCCGAGCGTGGCCGACCACCTCATCGCCGACCGGATCGAACTGGTCCGCCTGCGCCGTTCCCTGGAGGAGCGCGGCCTGGAGGTCGTCAGCCTCAACGGCACCGGTGGCCGTAACCAGGAGAGCCCCGGCCCCGACTGGGCCAAGCCCGAGCGGTACCGCTACACGATGTCCCTGGCCAAGATCCTGGCCTTCCTGCTCCCGGACGACGTCCAGTTCGGCAGCATCTCCACCATCCCCATCGGCTGGCGCCGTGACTGGCCCGCCGACCTGCACGCCATCGCGGCCCGCCGCCTCGAACGACTCTCCCGCGAACTGCGCGGCCTCTACAGCGTCACCGGCAAGACGGTCAGGGTCGGCTTCGAGCCTTGGCCCGGCTGTGTGCTGGAGACCACCAAGCAGGCCCTCGAACGCGTCTGCGGCATCGACTCCGAGCATCTCGGCGTCTGCCTCGACGCCTGCCACCTCGCGGGCGGCGCGGAGCAGCCGGAGGACGCCCTGCGCGGCCTGGCCGCCGCTGGTGCCCCCGTCGTCAAGCTCGGCCACGTCCACAACCACTTCGGCGACGCCTGCCAGGAGCTCCCCAGCACCCGTTCCGTGCTTGAGGACACCCTCACCGCGATGCTCTCCGGCGCGGTGAACGGCACGGCCCACATCGAGGTCGAAACCCACGGTCTGGCCGTACCGCTGCGCGCCAAGGGCCCCGGCGCCCTGGTCAACATGATCGCCGAGGAACTCGACTGGGCAAGGACGAACCTGACGGCACTGGGCCTGACACTCGCTGCGTAACCTTTTGCGCCGCCTTCGGCGTGTCTCTTTGCGCCGCCTTCGGCGTCACGGGTTCGGGTGCTTCGAGCCGACGCTTTCCCTCGTCGTTCGTCCGCTGCGCTCCCTCACTCCTCAGTCCAAGCGCCGGCGCACCCGAACCGACACCCCTCACACTTGGCACCGGTAAAGCACAGGCAAAACCCCTCACTCCTGGTGTGGGGGGCGTCGGTTTCCTCGGCTCAGGTGGTGGGAGCACCGAGGGCAACAGGCCCAATTTCCTTGGTTCGGGCGTTGGAAGGTGCCGGAACTGCCTTTGGCGCGCATGGGCCGGGTTTCGTGGGGCTCGTGCTGGTTTCAGCTCAGCCATGCGCTCCTTTCCGCGTGGGGGCTTCAGCTGCGGTGGTTGGTTCCGGGTGGGGGTCGCGCGGGTTGCTTCAGCGGGCTGGAGGGCACTGGGCAGACGAAGTCAACGGTTCTTCGGTAGTGATCACGTCGGACCAGGCCGCCATCCTCGGTGCGCACAGCGGGAGCCAGGACGAGGCCAGGGGAAACCCACAGCCCGGTGGGTCTTGCGGCATGGATGGGGGCCCGGGACGGAGTCAGGGAAGGGCCACGGCTCGGCATGGGGAGTGGCGTGGACGGCGGGCGCTGAGGTGTGGAGCCAGGGGAGGTCCACGGCTCGGTTTGGGGAGCTGCGCGTCTGCGGGGTGTGGGCTGGGCGGAGTGTGGCCCGTGAGGCAGAGGGTGGGCTTCAGGGTGAGGGCCGGGGGAAGCGGAGTGTGGCCCGTGAGGCGGATGGTGGGCTTCAGGGGGAGTTCGTGGCCTGGGCGCGGGAGGGTGAAACCGTGTGTGAGTGTGGAGAGGGCACGCCAGGTGAAGGCCGGGAAAGGCTATGTGGAAGAACCGGGAAAACCGATCTGGGTGGTGTGAATTGGAGGAATCCGAGGCGGGTTGAGAAGCGGGCGGTGGTGTGGGCCTATCAGGTCAGGAAAAGTCCTGAAGAAGTAGACGGGTCAGGAAAAAACCGCGGCACGGCCCCGGAATCCCAAGGTGTGAGCCCCGAGAAACCGCGTTGCAAAATCCTCGGAAACTGTAATGGGGGGAAGGGCAGGTCAGCGGAGGTGGAAGACGGCCTTGTGGCTCTTGAGGTCGGGAGTGCGGACCATGGCCACATAGGTTCCGGCCTTGGCGGCGGGGCGATGGGCTGAGCAGTCGCTGCCGGAACGGTGCCGGTTCCAGTCGATCTGCCGGACGTACGGGATGCCCCGGTCGAGCCGGCGGATCTCCTCGGCCTCTCCGCTGACGCAGTCGGCGGACGACCAGATCCGGTCGTCGCCCGAGGTGATGCGGACCTCAAGCGCCCGTGCCCCCACGTCGGCGGTGCACATCACCTTGTTGGTGTTCACCAGCGTGACGATGAACTGGGGTCGGCTGCCCCCGGGGTAGACCTCGCTCCGTCCGCGTATGTCCAGGACCAGGTCGGACGGGTCGCAGGTCTGGCCGGGGCGCCTGATCTGGACCTTGGGCTTCGCCTTGACGACGGCGGCCTTCGGGGAGGGGGTGGCCCCGGGGGACCGTGGGGCGGGAGGCGTCGGGGTGATCGTCACCGCGGGCAGAAGCGCCAGGACCGGATCCGGTGACGGGGACCCGGTGGCCGTGCCGTTCGCCCGGGGGTCGTCGTCCTGTCCGCCTGCCGAGCAGGCCCATGCCACCAGGGCGACCACCATGAGCACACCGAGGAGCGCGACCATCCGCCGCCGCCAGTAGACGTCCACTCCTATATCACTACGGAAAGTGTCCGGATCCATACGCACAGTATGGTGACTCTCCGTGGGCCGTGAAGGGCGACCCGCCGCTCTGGTCGTCGTTTCGGAGGGCGGGGTCCGGCGAAGGCGGCGAAGCACGTCCGGAACGGCACTATCGTCGGAGAGTGCCCGAGTCGAACCTCCTGTTGGAGCCTGTCCTCTCCTGGTACGCCGACAACGCGCGTGACCTTCCATGGCGGGCCGAGGACGCCTCCCCCTGGTCGATCCTGGTCAGCGAGATCATGCTGCAGCAGACTCCGGTGGTCAGGGTGCTTCCCATCTGGACGGAGTGGATGGAGCGCTGGCCGACGCCCGCGGCCCTGGCCAAGGAACCGCCGGGCGAGGCCGTACGGCACTGGGGGCGTCTTGGGTATCCACGGCGTGCCCTCAACCTGCACGCCTGCGCCAGGGTGATCACCGACGAGCACGGCGGGGAGGTGCCCTCCGACCACGCGACGCTGCTGACGTTGCCCGGTATCGGCGAGTACACCGCCGCCGCGGTGGCCAGTTTCGCCTTCCGGGGGCGATACGCCGTGCTGGACACCAACGTGCGCAGGGTCCTCGCGCGAGCCGTGCGGGGGGAGGAGTATCCCCCGAAGGCCACCACGCCCGTCGAGCGCAAGCTCGCCGCCTCGCTGCTGCCCGGGGAGGAGGACGCCCCGGTCTGGGCGGTGGCCGTGATGGAACTCGGCGCCCTGGTCTGTACGGCTCGCGCCCCTCGCTGCGCCGACTGCCCGGTCGTCGGCCTGTGCGCCTGGCGGCTGGCGGGCAAACCGCCCTACGAGGGACCGGCGCGTAAGGGGCAGACCTACGCGGGTACGGACCGTCAGTGCCGGGGGCGGCTGCTGGCCGTACTCCGTCAGGCCCACGAGCCCGTCCCCAAGGACGCTCTCGACGTGGTCTGGGACGACGCCCCGCAGCGGGAGCGCGCGCTGGACGGCCTGGTCGCCGACGGGCTGGCGGAGGTCCTCGACGACGGGACCTACCGTCTTCCCACCTGAGATCGCCGAGGCACGCACCGGCTTGAGGGCCGGTTCGCGGTGGAACCCCGGTAGGGCGGGTCAGACGTAACGTTCCAGGATGGACGACTCGGCCAGGCGGGACAGGCCCTCGCGGATGTGCCGGGCCCTGGCCTCGCCGACGCCGCCGACCTCCTGCAGGTCGCCGATGCTGGCGGCCAGGAGCTTCTGCAGGCTGCCGAACTGGTCGACCAGGCGGTCGACGACCGTCACGGGCAGGCGGGGCACCTTGGCCAGCAGCCGGTAGCCGCGGGGGCTGACCGGGCTCTCCAAGACGTCGGTGCCCGACTGGCCGAGCACGTGCGCGACGGCCGTCAGGTCGAGCAGGCCGTCGGAGGAGAGCTGGTCGAGGTCGTGCAGGGCGTCGGCGAAGCGGCGCGGACGTCGTGCCGAGATGGGGAGGTAGTCGCGCACGATCAGCTCACGGTCGCTCTCGGTCCCGGCGACCAGCTCGTTGAGCTGCAGGGAGAGGAGCCGGCCGTCGGTGCCGAGCTCGACCACGTAGCCGGCGATCTCGTTGGAGATGCGCCGGACCATCTCCAGGCGCTGGGCGACCACGGCCACGTCGCGGACGGTCACCAGGTCTTCGATCTCCAGGGCGGACAGCGTGCCCGAGACCTCGTCGAGCCGGAGTTTGTATCGCTCCAGAGTGGCCAGCGCCTGGTTGGCCTTCGACAGGATCACCGCCGACTCCTCCAGCACATGGCGGATGCCGCCCAGGTAGAGGGCGATGATCCGCATGGACTTGCTGAGGGAGATCACGGGAAGGGACGTCTGCACGGCGACGCGCTGGGCCGTACGGTGCCGGGTGCCCGACTCGTCGGTGGGGATGGACGGATCGGGCATCAGGTGCACCGCGGCTCGGACGATCTTGTGGTCGTCGGAGCTCAGCACGATGGCGCCGTCCATCTTGGCCAGTTCGCGCAGTCGGGTGGCGGAGAACTCGACATCCAGCTCGAATCCGCCGCTGCAGATCGCCTCGACCGTGCTGTCGTAGCCCAGCACGATGAGACCGCCGGTGTGGCCGCGAAGGATGCGTTCCAGGCCGTCGCGCAGCTCGGTGCCCGGCGCGACCGCGGCCAGGACACTTCTGCGGCGTTCGTCGAGTCCTTGTTCGTCGAGTCCTTTGTAGGTGGCTGCCACATGACCCCCGTGGTCCGCGTATAAGGTCTAGCTTACCGGCGAAGGTCCCCCCGAGTCCGGAATCACCGGATCGCCTCTCCTAAGTGACATGAGTAAGGGCGTCCCAGACGTTTTCCGCCTCAACGACATCGAAACCTGGCATGAAGGATGTGCCCCGGCCGCCGACCGGGACCAGGGTGCGGTCGCCGTTGCGCCTTTTGCCCGAGTCGAGGGACCCGGAGGGGACCAGGGCGCGGGTGAAGCCGAGCCTGGCGGCCTCCGACAGGCGGCGCCGTACGTCGCGGACCGGGCGGAGCTCACCGGCCAGGCCGACCTCGCCGAGCACGACCAGGCCGGGGGGCAGCGGTTTGTCCCCGGCGGCGCTGGCGACGGCGAGCATCACCGACAGGTCGACCGCGGGGTCGCTGAGCTTGATGCCGCCGACGGTCGCGGTGAACACGTCGCAGCCGCCGAGCTTGGCGTTGAGCCGCCGTTCGAGCACGGCGAGCACCATCGTCACGCGGTAGGTGTCGAGCCCGGAGGAGGAGCGGCGCGGCTGCTGGGCCTCGGTCCGCGCGACCAGTGCCTGGACCTCGGCGGGCAGCGGGCGGGTGCCCTCAAGGGTGACGGTCACGCACGTGCCGGGGACCGGGTCGTTGCGGTGGGAGACGAACAGGCCACTGGCGTCGGCGATGCCCTCGATGCCGTTCTCGTGCAGGTCGAAGCAGCCGACCTCGTCGACGGGACCGTACCGGTTCTTGATCGCGCGGACCATGCGGAGCCGGGAGTGGCGGTCGCCCTCGAAGTGGAGCACGACGTCGACCAGGTGCTCAAGCGTCCTGGGGCCCGCGATGGAGCCCTCCTTGGTGACGTGGCCGACCAGGACCGTGGACATGCCGCGCTCCTTGGCCAGCCTGATCACGTTTCCCGCGACCTCTCTGACCTGGGTGACACCGCCGGGGACGCCGGTGGCCAGGGTCGAGCCGATCGTCTGCACCGAGTCGACGACGAGCATGTCGGGCTGGACCTTCTCCACATGGGCGACCAGCGCGGCCAGGTCGGTCTCGGCCGCGAGGTAGAGGCGGTCCTGGATCGCGCCGATCCGGTCGGCCCTGAGCCGCACCTGGGAGGCCGACTCCTCACCGGTGATGTAGAGGACGGTCTGCTGACGCGCGATCTTGGCCGCCGCCTCAAGCAGGAGTGTGGACTTGCCGATGCCGGGCTCTCCGGCCAGCAGCACGACCGCGCCGGGGACCAGGCCGCCGCCGAGCACCCGGTCGAGCTCGCCGACCCCGGTGCTGCGGGCCTGCGCGACCTCGGCCTTGACCTCGCCGATCGGGACGGCGGGGGCGGAGACGGCGCCCGCGGAGGCCACGTTGACGCCGCCACGCGCGGTCTCCTCCTCGACCGTGCCCCAGGCCTGGCACTCGCCGCAGCGACCGACCCACTTGGCGGTCTGCCAACCGCACTCACCACAGCGATAGCCGACCCTCTTTGCCATGGCCGCGAGGCTACCGGTCCCGACCGACAACTTCACCCGTCGTGTCCCGGGCGCGGGCGAGGAGGCCGGCCATGTGCAGGCGGTGCTGCGGGTTCTGGGGCGGCTCGGTCCCCGCCTGAGTCGTGGGGTCCTTCCCCGTGGATCACCGGGAAGGGCCCCACGGGCTCAGATGTGGCCTTCGAGCTCGGCCAGGAGCAGGCGCTTGGGCTTGGCGCCGACGACCTGCTTGACGACCTCGCCGTTCTTGTAGAGGTTGAGCGTGGGCAGGCCGAGCACGCCGTACCTGGCGCTGATCTCGGGGTGGTCGTCGGAGTTGATCTTGGCGATCGTGACGCGGTCGCCGTACTCGGCGTCGATCTCGTCGAGGACCGGCGCGATCATGCGGCACGGCGGGCACCACTCGGCCCAGAAGTCGACCAGGACGGGCTTGTCGCTCTCCAGCACCTGTTCTGCGAAGTTCTCCGCGGTCAGGGTGATCATTTCTACTCCCGTTTCGTCAGCACGCATCCGGGGCAGGCCGTGGACAACTGTCCGGCGACCTCGGCCCTTCGGACCAGTAGCGCGCGGATCTCGTCGTCGATCTCGGCCAGCTTGCGCCGGTAGACCTCGACGGACTCGGGACAGTCGGCCCCCGACTCGTGCCCCGCCCGAAGGCAGGCCACGAACGGCTTGGCGTCCTCCAGGGTGAACCCGACCGTGAGCAGCGACCTGATCTCGGTGACGAGCTTGAGATCCGCCTCGCTGTACTCCCGGTAGCCGTTCGCCGTCCGCCGAGCCCTGATCAGCCCCTGCTGCTCGTAGTAACGCAGCGCCCTGGGACTGACCCCGGCCCGTCTGGCGAGCTCCCCGATCCGCATCCGGTCCTCCTTACGGCGCCACGGTAAACGTTGACGTCAGTGTCAGGGTCAAGCCCCGGACCGGGGGAACGCATTCCCGGCGAGGTCAGAACCGCTTCCAGCGCAGGAGGTTGGGGTATTCGAGCTCCACCCCGGACGTCTCCGCGATGGCCCGCGCCGCGACCTCCGGCGTGAACTCGATGCGGAGCACGGCTTCGAGGTCGGTACGGCGCTCGAAGGCCATGCGCAGGTCGAGAGGCTGGGTGTGCCAGCCGTTGCGCCGCCAGAACTCCTCGACGGAGGCGGAGGAGTAGGACGGGAGCGAGGCGCTGAACCAGCGGCCGAAGGCGCCGCGGGTGGCGTCCAGGTCGATGACGAAGGCCGTGCCGCCGCGCCGTACGACCCGGGACAGCTCCTTCAGGCCGGGTTCGCAGCCGGGGCCGAAGAAGTAGGCCCAGCGGGCGACGGCCACGTCGGCCGAGGCGTCGGGGAGCGGCAGGTCCTGGGCGGTTCCCCGGCGCACGTCCACGTTCGGCAGGGAGCGGCAGCGGCGTCTGGCCAGCTCGACCAGGTCGTCGTGCGGCTCGACGCCGACCACCCGGGCGGCCCGCGCGGACAGGGACGGCAGGTGGTAGCCCGTCCCGCAGCCGATGTCCACGACCGTCGCGCCGGTCAGCGGTCTGACGGCGGCCATCGCGGCGTCGGCGACCCCATCGGGATCGACGGCGCGGTTCTCCAGCTCGTAGATCTGCGGGGTGTTCCAGATGTTCGGGCTGGGAATGGCGCCCTTGGCAAACCGCGGCATGCCCCCAACCGTAGCGACGGTGCCCGGGTGATCCGCGCCACGTCAAGCGGGCGATACGCCATCGTTCCCCGAGCGCGCTTAGGCTGGCAACGTGAGTGAGAGAACCGACGGCGGTAGGGGGACCCGCTCACGCGAGCTCTGGCCGGGAGGCGAGGAATCCGTATGAGCGTTACCCGAGCATCCACCGCGAAGATCGCCCTGTCCACGGCGTCGGTGTACCCGGAACGCACCCCTGACGCCTTCGAGCTGGCGGCCCGGCTGGGATACGACGGCGTCGAGATCATGGTCGGCGCCGACCCGGTCAGCCAGGACGTCGACGTGCTCGAACGGCTCAGCGACCACTACCAGCTGCCGATCCTGGCGATCCACGCGCCGTGTCTGCTGGTCACCCAGCGGGTGTGGGGCAAGGACCCGTGGGTCAAGCTCCAGCGGGCGCAGCGGGCCGCGGAGCGGGTCGGCGCCAGGACGGTCGTGGTGCACCCGCCCTTCCGCTGGCAGCGTGACTACGCCCGCGAGTTCGAGGTCGGCCTGGCCAGGATGCGCGAGGAGACCGACGTGGTCTTCGCGGTGGAGAACATGTTCCCGCTGAAGGCCAGGGGCAACGAGGTGGTCCCCTACTCTCCCGGCTGGAACCCGATCGACTACGACTTCCCCCAGGTCACCCTGGACCTGTCGCACACCGCGGTCTCCGGTGTCGACGCCAGGGAGATGTTCAACAAGCTCGGCGACAGGCTGGCCCACCTGCACCTGGCCGACGGGCTCGGGGTGGCCAACAAGGACGAGCACCTGGTCCCCGGGCGGGGCAACCAGCCGTGCGCGGAGATCCTGGAGCGCATGGCGGGCAACGGCTACGACGGCCTCGTCGTGCTGGAGATCAACACGCGCAAGGCGAGCGGCCGTACCGAGCGGATCGACGACCTCGCCGAGGCGCTGGCCTTCGCGCGGCGGCACCTGGCCCCCTCGCACGCGTCGGGGGCGAAGGGCTCGGGAACGGCGGGCTCGAAGGGGTGACCGAGCAGCAGTCCCCCGCGGAACAGGACATCGGGCGGGGCGCGGGCCGTACGGCTCCCGCAGGGCGGAGCGTCAGGCAGGGCGCCGAGCGGGGCACGGAACAGGACACCGGGCGGGACGCGGGCCGTACGGCGGGCGGGCGGCGCCTCGGGCGCAGGCCGGGGTCGGCCGACACGCGTGGGCAGATCCTCGCGGCGGCCCGTGAGACCTTCGCGGAGAAGGGCTTCGACAAGGCGACGGTGCGGGGCATCGCCCGGCGGGCCGAGGTCGATCCGGCGCTGGTCCACCACTACTTCACCAGCAAGGAGGGCATGTTCGTCGCGGCGATGGAGCTGCCGATCGACCCCGAGGACGTGGTCCCCATGCTGCTGGCCGGACCGCGCGAGGAGATGGGGGAGCGGCTGGCCGAGTTCGTGCTGACGATGACCTCGCACGCCCAGGCGCGTCAGCCGTTGCTCGCGCTGGTCCGCACGGCGATGACCAACGAGCAGATGGCCACCCTGATCCGTGAGTTCATGACGCACGCCCTGGTCGACAGGGTGGCGCAGGCGCTGGGCATCCCCCCGATCAGGATGGAGCTGGCCTTCGCCCAGATGTTCGGCGTGGTGCTGGCCCGTTACGTGCTCAGGCTGGAGCCGATCGCCTCGGTCGACGTCAAGGAACTGGTCGGGCTGCTCGCGCCCACGATCCAGGGGTATCTCGACCCCGTGTCCTGATGCGGTCCGGTGGACAGATTATTGTTCTACAGGACAGGTTGACCGTATGGTGGCCATGGTCGTCGTGTGTCGCCGTCCGTCGCACGGCATCGCGGCGGCGCGGGACGATCCGTCGCAACCGTGGACGGGCCGCGGTCGTACGCCTGACAGCCACCGCCGTCTGTGGGAGGACCCGTGCTCTGGGTAGCGATCATCGGGCTGATCATGACCGCCGTCGCGCTCGCGCTCGCCGCGCGTCGTGTGTTGTTCCTCTACAAACTCGCCACCGTGGGAGCACCGGCCCCCGAGCGGATCGAGTACGCCAGGGACAACGTCGGCACCGAGATCAAGGCGCAGCTCGTCGAGGTCTTCGGTCAGCGGAAACTGCTGAAGTGGACCACCTCGGGCACCGCCCACTTCTTCGTCATGTGGGCCTTCTTCATCCTGGCGACCGTCTACCTGGAGGCGTACGGCACGCTGATCCAGGGCGCGATCACCGGGACGCCCGACTTCCACATCCCGATCATCGGGACCTGGCCGGTGCTCGGCTTCCTGCAGGACTTCATCGCGGTCGCGGCCCTGGTCGGCCTGGTCGTCTTCGCGGTCATCAGGGTGAGGAACTCGCCGAAGAAGCTGGGCCGCAAGTCCCGCTTCTCCGGTTCGCACCTCGGCGGAGCCTGGCTCGTCCTCTTCATGATCTTCAACGTGATCTGGACGATGTTCCTGTTCAGGGGGGCCGCCCACAACACCGGCAACCTGCCCTACGCCTCGGGCGCGTTCGCCTCCGAGGCCACCGCGGCGCTGCTGCACCCGCTGGGTGAGACGGCCAACGAGGTCCTCGAAGGCGTCGGACTGCTGCTGCACATCGGCGTCATGCTGGTCTTCCTGATCATCGTGGTGAACTCCAAGCACTTGCACATCTTCACCGCGCCGCTGAACGTGCTGTTCTCCCGCCGCCCCGACGGCAACGGCCCCGCCCAGCCGCTGCGGATCGACGGCAAGGTCGTCGACTTCGAGGACGAGGACCTCGACGGTGACCGGCTCGGCCGGGGCAAGGTCGAGGACACCACCTGGAAGGGCTTCCTCGACTTCTACACCTGCACCGAGTGCGGACGCTGCCAGTCGCAGTGCCCGGCGTGGAACACCGACAAGCCGCTGTCGCCGAAGATGCTCATCATCGACCAGCGCGACCACGCCTTCAAGATCGCGCCGTACCTGTCGGCGACCCAGGAGCAGCGCGCCGACCTGCACGAGGACGTGCTGGCCCTGCTGGACAAGCCGCTGGTCGGCGAGGACGGCGTCATCCACCCCGACGTGCTGTGGTCCTGCACCAACTGTGGCGCCTGCGTCGAACAGTGCCCGGTGGACATCGAGCACATCGACCACATCCTGGACATGCGCCGCTACCAGGCGATGGTGGAGTCGAACTTCCCGTCCGAGGCCGGCGTCATGGTCAGGAACCTGGAGAACAAGGGCAACCCGTGGGGGATGTCCGAGATGAAGCGGGCCGACTGGATCGAGGAGCTGGCCGGGCGCGAGGACGACCCCATCGAGATCCAGCTCGTCGACGAGAAGATGCCCGAGGACACCGAGTACCTCTTCTGGGTCGGCTGCGCCGGAGCCCTTGAGGACAGGGCGAGGAAGACCACCAAGGCGGTCGCCGAGCTGCTGCACATCGCGGGGGTGAAGTTCGCGGTGCTCGGTCCGATGGAGGCCTGCACCGGAGACCCGGCCCGCCGCCTGGGCATGGAGTACCTCTTCGACATGCTGGCCAAGCAGAACATCGAGACGCTCAACGAGGCCGGGGTCAAGAAGATCGTCGCGACCTGCCCGCACTGCTTCAACACCCTCGCCAACGAGTATCCGCAGCTCGGCGGCACCTACGAGGTCGTGCACCACACCCAGCTGCTGGCCAAGCTGGTCGACGAGGGCAAGCTGGTCCCGGTCACGCCGATCGAGGAGAAGATCACCTACCACGACCCCTGCTTCCTCGGACGCCACAACAAGGTGTACTCCCAGCCGCGCGACATCATGGCCAAGGTCCCCGGCGTCAAGGCGCAGGAGATGCACCGGCACAAGGAGCGGGGTTTCTGCTGCGGCGCGGGCGGTGCGCGGATGTGGATGGAGGAGCGGATCGGCAAGCGCATCAACACCGAGCGGGTCGACGAGGCGTTGACCACCGACCCGGACACCATCTCGACCGCCTGCCCGTTCTGCCTGGTCATGCTGGGCGACTCGATCAACGAGAAGAAGAACGCCGGCGAGGCCAAGGAGACGCTTGAGGTCGTCGACGTCTCCCAGCTGCTGATCAAGTCCATCAAGGGGTAGGCCGGAACCCCGGTTTCGCCGTCCAGGTACGGCCTGCGACTTGCGGGCCGTACCTGACATGGGGTCAAGATTGCGCGAAAAGGACAGATGGTCGGAAACTTATCCTGTCTATAACAGAAAAATCACGGTAATCTCAACGTCGCGGCAGCCGTTCGACGGGGAGGGGGCTAACGGTGCATGTCGTCGTAACCGATGCCGAGGTCACCCTGGCCGACGTCCTGTCCCTCCGCCTGGCCATCGACGAACCGCTCAGCGAGGGCAGTGAGCTGGTCCTGCGTCAGCGGGGCACGGCCGTCGAGCACACGCTGGCACTGGGGGCGACGGGAGCCGGGGCGCGTGACGCGACGCTCGCCTTCTCCCTGGCCCCGCTGCCGCTCAGCCCCGGCCGCTGGGACACCTACCTCAACCAGGACGGGTCACGGACCAGGCTGCACAGCGTCGACCCCGGCTTCTCCCTGGACCACATCGACGCCTACGCGCTGAGCAGGCGCACGATGTCCTACCGGGCCTACCGGACCCGCAACGGCTTCCTGGCCCTGAAGATCGACGAGGCGGAGCCGGTCGCCGAGGTCCGCGCGGTCTGGTTCCGTGAGGGCCGCTTCGAGGTCACCGGCCTGCTGGCCTTCACCGGCCTCGACGACGACGAGTCCCGGCACGAGGCGCGCCTTTCGCTGCGCCACGACGCCTCCGGCTCCGCGCTGACCGCGGCCGCGACCGTCCAGGGGGTGCGCTTCCACGCCGCGCTCTCCCTGTGCGACCTGTGCGACGTGGTGGCCGGAGACCCCACCCAGCCGACGGCCTGGGCGCCCTCACTGGAGATCGACGGCCTGCCCGCCCCGCTGCGCCTGGCCTCCCGGCTCGACGACGTGAACGGCAAGCGCCGCCGCCTGCACTACCCGGCCACCCGGGTGGACGGGGTGCCGATCCGCCCCCGCTACACCGCCGACGACGAGCTCACGATCGAGGTCGGTGGATGAGGATCTGCCTGCTGGTGCCCTCGATCTGTGGCATGCGCGGAGACGTCAGGTCCGTGGTCAACCTCGCCGGTGAACTGGCCGAGCGCCACGAGGTGGAGATCCTCAGCGTACGGCGCCACCGCGACAGGCCGTTCTTCCCGATCTCCGCCAAGGTGCGGCTGTCCTGGGTCGTCGACGACCGGCCCGGTGTGCGGCACCTGCTGCCCAGGGGACAGGTGCACGCCGAGGTCGCCCTGTGGCGGCGGCTGCGCGCCCTGCGGACCGACGCGGTCGTCTCGACCAGGCCCGGCCTGAGCGTCCAGGTCGCCCGGCACGTCCCCCGGGAGACCGTACGCGTCGCCCGCGAGTGGGGACGTCCCTCCCCGCCGGGGCCGATCACGAAGTTCTACCCCCGGCTCGACGCCGTCGTCGCCGCGACCGAGCGGGGCAGGCAGGACTGGGACCACCTCCTGCACGGCGGCGCCGACGTCAGGCTGATCCCCGACGCGCTGCCCGCGGGGCCGTGGCCGCGCTCCCGCATGGACAACCGCATCGTGGCCGCGGGTGGGCGCTGGGTGCCGGTCAAGGCCTACGACCGGCTGATCCGCGCCTTCGCCGTCGTCGCCGACAAGCGCCCCGACTGGCGCCTGCGCCTGTACGGAGGCGGCCCGGAGGAACGGCGGCTGCGCTCCCTGGTGCAGGACCTGAACCTGCACAACCACGTCTACTTCATGGGCACGACCTCCGACCTGAGCGGCGAGTTCGCCAAGGCGTCGATCGTCGCGGTGACCTCGCGGGCCGAGACGCCGCAGACGCCCGGCATGACGGTGATCGAGGCGATGGCCAGCGGGGTGCCGGTGATCGGTTTCGACAGCCCGAGCGGGCCCGGCGAGTTCGTGGTCGAGGGGCGCAGCGGGGTCCTGGTGGCCGAGGGGGGCGCCGAGATCGAGGCCTACGCGGGCGCGCTGCTGGCGCTCATCGACGACGAACGGCGGCGCAGGGAACTCGCCGCCGGCGCGCTCGGGGCGGCCGCGGTCCACACGGCGCCCGTGGTCGCCGAACAGTGGGAGAGGCTGCTGACCTCCTCCTCTTCCTGAAGGCCGTCCACGGCGGGACAAGTGCTCGATCACGGCCTCTTCCCGTCGGGCGCGACACGGGTACCGTTGGGACATGCATGGCTACAGCGGAGACAAGCAGGCCTATCTGACCAGGCTGCGGCGGGTCGAGGGACAGATCAGAGGCCTGCAGCGGATGGTCGATGAGGATGCCTACTGCATCGACGTGCTGACCCAGGTGTCGGCCGCGACGCGGGCGCTCCAGGCGGTGGCGCTCGGCCTCCTGGAGGACCACATCTCGCACTGCGTCGCCGACGCGGTCAACTCCGGCGGACCCGAGGCCCAGGAGAAGATCAAAGAGGCCTCGGCGGCGATCGCCAGGCTCGTCCGGTCATAACTAGTCACAGGACCCCTTCACGAACTACGTCCCGGACTCCGAAGGGGGAGTCCGGGACTAGGTCGTTCAGATGGTTCTCTCATCGGCCTCAGCAAACAGCCGAGGCGCTCAATCCGAGCGCGTTGTCGAGCTCCGCCAAGGTGAGCGGCCGTTCGCTGGTGGCAACGGCGCTCAGCACCTCCGCGTAGAGCGCGATCTCGTCCAACGCGACACGGTCGTGGACCCTTGAGTCCAGGTCGTCGTGCCCCACCGCGTCGTCCTTCCTTCCGCAGCCCACACCCTCTCCGAGGTTACGGTGGGCGGACTTTCGTGCCCATGGCCCATCGGGACCATTCCTCACGACACCACCACAGCCCCAACGGGATCGTTTCCCGATTTTGAGATCACAATTCGGCAAATTGCCAGATATATATGGGGTCCAAGAGATACAGCAGTGACGGGAGTGAAATAACTAAATCTGTGAGTTAATCGCGCTGAACCGTGTCAGAAGTGACGCGGGAAGGTTCCCGAGGTACCCGGGACGGGATCGTCACGTTCGTGCGTCAGACGGTGCACGACCGCGGCGGCCGTGGTGAACCCCCGCTCGGGCACCGGTGTTCCGGTCAGGTTGCACCACGCCAGCCCCATGGCGTAGGCGGCCCCCAGGAAGGCCGCAGCCCCCGCCCTGTCGGGTGGGTTGAGCGCGGAGGGCAGCCTGCCCGAACGGGGCCAGCACCCCCGTAACGGATGCGAGGGGTCGGAGAGCACCACGTGGAGGATGTGCCGTAACTCGGGATCGAGCCACGGATAGAGCGGGTCGGCCGCCCTGGGCCCGAAGGCCGACAGGTCGGCGGCCAGCAGCGAGGCCGCGACCGCCCGCGGCTCGGCGCCCTTCGGCACCAGGAACCCCAGCGTCCCCACCAGGTCGTAGATCGCGTGCTGGAAGTGCTCCCCCGGGGAGTCGTCGGGCAACGTCACGTGCGGCGGGCACCGCGCCAGCCACGCCTGCCGTACCGCGTCGTCGCCGTAGTGCGCCACCGACGGGTCAGGCCCGGTACGGCGCAGCACCGGGTCGATCATGGCCAGCAGGACGTCGGCCCTGGGCCGGAAGCGCGCGTCGTACCTGATGGTCGCGGCCGTGTCCGCCATCAACGCCACCAGCCGCAGACCCGCCTCAGGGTGACCGGCCCTGACCCGCTCGCCGTACAGGGCCGCCAGGTCGGCCAGCGAGGCCGGAGGCAGCCAGCGCACCCACTCGTCGCCGGGCAGCGGGCGGGCGAGGAACTCGCCGAACATCGACAGCAGCACCTCGTTGCCGTCGAAGGCGGGCGCGTAGGCGCACCACATGAGCGTGCCCCAGATCGCGGCGACGGGGCTGGGGACCTCCCCGGCGAAGAACTCGGTGAAGGGACCGGTGAGCGGGAAGTCCTGGACGCGCCTGCCCCGCTGGGAGACGACCAGGTCGCGCAGCCGCTCGGTGATCTCGTACGGCACGTCGGGACCGACGAACCCCTGCACCGAGCCACGGTCGGCGGTGAGGTCGTGGATGCCGGGGACCAGCTGCGGCGGGACCAGCGAGGGCGTCCGCACCACCTGGGCGCCCGTGCGCAGGGCCGGATCGGCGGGCGGGGCCGTCAGGTGCCAGCGGCCGTCGGCCGGGTCCTGGCGGTACCACCGGGCGCGCGCGCCGAACAGCCAGCGCCCCCCGTCCGGGGTGGCCAGGACGCGTGAGGAGACGGCCTCGGCGCGGGCGACGGGGGGCAGCGTCCCCCACCGGGGATCGCCCACGAGGGCACGCAGATCCCTCTCGATGGCGTCAAACCCGTCCCAGTGCCGCACGGCGGTCATGTTACCCATCCACCCCCGGCGGGCGCCCTACAACGGCCACGGGCCGCTCAGACGGGCTGGACGACGGCCGCGGCCCGATGCCTGGCGGCCTTGGCCACGTAGTTGTCCGGCGTGCGGGCGAAGGAGGCGCGGTCCTCGTCGGTCAGCTCGCGGACGACCCTGCCCGGGACCCCGGCGACGAGCACCCCGGCCGGGATCCGCTTGCCCGGCCCGACCAGCGCTCCGGCGGCCACCAGCGAGCCCGCGCCGATCCTGGCCCCGCCGAGCACGATCGCCCCGATGCCGATGAGCGCCCCCGTCTCCACGTGCGCCCCGTGCACCATCGCCTTGTGCCCGAGGCTGACCCGGTCCTCAAGCACGGCGGGCTCACGCGGATCGGCGTGCAGGCAGCACAGGTCCTGGATGTTGCACTCCTCGCCGACCTCGATGAGTTCGTCGTCGCCGCGCAGGACCGAGCCGTACCAGACGTTGGCGGCGCGGCCGAGCCGTACCCGGCCGACGATCACGGCTCCGGGGGCGACGTAGGCCTCGGGGTGGATCAGGGGGGTCGCGTCGCCGTCGAGGGCCGCGACGTAGGGGGAGGCGTTCATGCATCGATGGTACGAGGGGGCCGGATGCCCGATATTTCGGCGGCCGGTGGCGCGTTCCGGTTGCGGTCTTGGGCAGTAAGCAGGAAAGTCGTCTCCTGACGTCTCCTTTTCCGTAACACAACCTCCACGGGTAGCGCGATGACAAACCAGCACGAGAGCTTTCCCGATCTGATGCATGAAGACTCGTTCGAGGTCGTCATGCGCGGCTACAGCCGCCGCCAGGTCCACGACTACATGAGCCGCACCCGCAACCAGGTCCGCGATCTGGAGGAACGGCTCGCACGGGCGATCGACCAGGTGGAACAGAGTCGTGCGGAGCTGGCTGACGCTCGTCGGCGGCTTTCCGACGCCCCCCAGGACTACGACGAGCTCGGCGAGCGGCTCAGCCAGATCCTGAAGCTGGGCGAGGAGGAGGCCGCCGCCAAGCGGCAGGTCGCCGACGCCGAGGCGACCAAGCTCCGCGACGACGCCGCCACCGAGGCCGAGCGGATGGTCACCTCCGCCATGGAGCGGGCCGAGGGCATTCTGAACGCCGCCCAGCAGGAGGCGGAGCGGCGTGTGTCCGAGGCCACGAACGCCTCCGAGCAGATGCTCTCCCAGGCGGGCAACGAGGCGGAGGAGACCGTCAACGCGGCCCGCGCCGAGTCCGAGGAGACCCTGCGCTCGGCCCGTGCGGAGGCCGACCGCATCCTCACCTCCGCCAGGCACGAGGCCGAGCGGATGATCGACAGCGCCCGCACCGAGGCCGAGTCCACGGTGACCTCAGCCAACGCCGAGGCCCACGCCACGCTGACGGCGGCCCAGCAGCGCGCCACGATCCTGGACGAGACGACCGGGCGCCGGGTGACATATCTCACCGACACCCACCACGAGGTCATGCGCCGGCTCAACGAGATGGGCGCCGTCCTCGGTGACCTGATCCACCGCGAGGGCGCGGCGGGCCCGCTGATCGACGAGGCCTCCGTGCTGCCCCCGGCGCCCGCGCAGCAGGCCCTGCCCGCCCCGGACGCCCCGCGGGCTCCCGAGCTCGCCGCCGCCGAGGCTCAGGACGGCCAGGACGGCGCGGAGGGTGACTTCTCCGGGCAGGACTTCTTCACCCCCAGGGCCGACTTCACCCCCGACCAGGCAAGGGACGGGCAGGACGAGGAGACCCTGCTCGTCGTCGAGTCGGACGTCGAGGCCGTCCGCGTGATCGTCGAGGACGACGGGGACGGCCGGGAACGGCGCGGCCGGACGGGGAACGACGAGTACGTCGCCCGCTCGTAGCCCTTCCGCTGCGGGGCGTCCTGTGTCCGGGGCGCCCCATGACGGGCGAGGAGACGTCCGGCGGATGGCCCGGTCCGTGTGGTGTCACATCCCACCGGTGTGCGGGCCGCGAATTCAAGCTGGTGTGATCAAGCGAAAGGCCCCCGCCCCCGATGGGTCGTGGGCCTTTCGCGATTGGGGGCCCGGTGCCGGGGCCGCGCGATCCGCTGAACCAGGCACCGGGCGGCTCCTCAGGAGTCCTCGTCCGGGCCGTCCGGCCGCTCGGAGAGGTCCTGCTGACGATGGAGCTGCTCGCGCAGCTTCTCGGGGTCGTCCGCGTCGATGGTCATCGCGCATCCGAGGTCACGCTGGGCGGAGGTCAGCGGGTGGTGGCGGGTTGCCCACCACCGACCCGCGTCGCTCCGCCAGATCGTCCACGCGGGAAACTCCCGGGCGATTTCCGCCAGATGCCGATCGAATGACATCTATGCACCTTCCCCGCGCCCAGGCCCTCGCGACGTCCACCTCTCGACGGTGATGCACTTCTCTAGAGAAATCAATGATCGTGGGGGACAGGTCAACCTATCGCTTGACGAGTCGCCTTGATCTATGCGTCGAAGTCGTACTGGAGTACATAGGACGCGGCGTCCAGCACCATCTCGTTGACCTCGACGGCTGTCCCGTCCGCCGTGTAGGCGACACGGCCGATCGCGATGACCGGGGTCCCCGCGGGCAGGTCGAGCTGGACGGTCTCGTGGGGGTGGGGCATGCGGGCCCGTACCTCCTCGGTGAAGTGGGCGGGGGCGTGGCCGAGGTCGCCCAGGCGCGCGTAGACGCCGCCGGGGCCGGTGTCCCGCAGGGTGATCGGTGTGCCCTCGACGAGAGCCGCGGGGAAGCAGGAGACCGACAGCTGCACGGGCCTGCCGTCGACCGAGTAGCGTCTGCGCCGTACCCACACCTCGGCGCTGCCCAGGACACGTGCGACCTCCTCCTCGGCGGCCTCCCTGCCGATCTCCACCTCGTCGACGGCGTAGGGGCGCCCCGAGGTGTCCGAGTCCCAGATCGCCTGGCCCTGTCCCCACTGCCGCTGCGCGAGCCTGCGTGAGCCGTGCCGTCTGATCGGCCGGAACAGCCGCACGTAGACTCCCGAACCGCGTTTCGGTACGGCCAGGCCCTCGTTGATCAACACGGACAGGGCCTGTCTGGCGGTCGCGCGGGCTATGCCGTGCTCGGCCATCAGGGCGTTCTCGCCCGGAAGCCGGTCCCCGTCTCTGAGCGCGCCGGACAGGATCGCTTCGCGAAGCCCGTCGGCGATGCGCCGGTAGATCGGGGGCTCGGGAGGAACCGGGGATTGCTGCACGTTATATCACCCTCTGTCACCAACCGGGTTTGGCGTCTCCAGAGAACTTGCCCCGTCTTGTCCACGATCGCACAGATGCAGACGATGGTCCCGTGCTTCTTTTGAGCGGATCGTACCCGTGTGACGAATGACGGGAATTACCCGGTCCGTTACCGGACACCCGTCTCGGCCGCCGTCCGTGACGCCCACCACCTCCGCGTGACCATCGCGGCCAGTACGGCGCCCGCCGTGTTGACCAGTACGTCGTCGACGGAACTCACCCGGCCCAGGCGCAGGCCGTACTGGAGGAGTTCGACCGTGCACGACGCGCAGGCGGCCACGGCGGCGATCCGGGCGAGGGAGGCCAGGCGCGCCACGCGCGTCGGCAGCAGGGCGCCGAGCGCGGCGAAGACCAGGAGATTGCCTCCGACCTGCACGAACACGGTGACGGCCGGGCTGCCGAACAGCTCGGCGAGGTCGCGGAGCGGGACCAGGCTGACGGTGCTCGGGGCCGGTCGCGGGGTGAGGATCATCCAGATCCAGGGGACGGTCCCGGCCACCATGGCGACGTCGGCGGCGGCCGTACGGGTGGGGTGGGGGTGGCCGTCACGGGCGCGGCGGCGGGCCAGGAGGCGGACGGCGAGCAGGGCGAGCGGGACCGCCAGGGCGCTCACGACGATGACATCTCCCCATAAAGCCCAGACCTGTCGCATGGGGTAATGATGCCGGGGTACAGGAAGATGACCTTCAGGTAAGGCCCGACTCAGCGCAGGTGGCGGCCGAGGAAGTCCAGGGCGAGCGCCCAGACGGCGGGTGCCTCCTGCGGATCGTGGAACTGCGGGGCCTCGTGGTTGAGGAAGGCGTGCCCGGCCCGTTCCGCCACGTGGACCTCCACGTTCGGCCGCTCAGCCGCGGCCCGTTCGACCAGGGCGACCCGGTCACGGGGGATGTAGGGGTCGGAGCCGCCGAAGACGAGCAGCAACGGGCAGGCGATCCGCTCCATCAACCCCGTCACGTCCGGTACGGCGGAGCCGTAGAACGACAGCACCGCGTCCGTCCGCGCGTCCGCCTCCAGGGAGGCGGCCAGCAGGTAGGCCACCGAGCCGCCCAGGCAGAACCCGACGATCCCGGCACGGCCGTCCGCCTCGGGCAGTTCGCGCAGCAGGGACAGCGCCGCCGCCGCGTCCGCGACCCCCCGGGGGACGTCGAACCGGGCGCCGACCCGTATCGACTCCGCGGTCCCGGCCTCGTCGTGGGCGGAGACCCAGCCGGGCTGGATCCGCCAGAACAGGTCCGGCGCGCCGACCACGTACCCCAGCCCCGCGAGCTCCTCGGCGACCCCCCTGATGTAGGGCCCGACCCCGTAGATCTCCTGGATCAGCAGGACGACCGGGCCATGACCGCCCTCGGGCACCCACAGATGCAGATCGAAGGACCCGTCCGCCACGGCCACCTTCTCAACACGGGTCTCCACACGATCCTCCTGAGCCATCCGACACCTCAGCCCAGTGAACCGCATCTCCCCCTGAGGGCTCACACCAGGAGCGACAGTCCGGGGAAGTCGGTGAAGTGGCGCCGGTTCCCGGTGAGCAGGGGAGCATCGTGGTACATCGCCGTGGCGCACACCCACAGATCGTTCACCTGGTGAGCGGCGCCGAGGGCATGGCCCTGGGCGACGGCCTGTGCCCTGAGAGTGCCCCAGAGACGCGCGAGATCCTCGTGATAGGGAGCCACGAGGTAGCGGCGGACGGCCTCCTCAAGCGCCTGGACTTTCTTCGGCCCCCAGTTCTTCTTGGCGGCTCCGTAGTACAGCTCTCCGACCGAGGCGAAACTCAGCGCGGGAACCGCGCCTTCGAGGTGTGGTCTGTACTGGTCGGTGTTGATCCCCTGCCACAGGTACGAGAACACGTCCGTATCCACGAAGACGTATCTCATCCCTCTCCTCTGCGCGCGGCACTGATGGCCTCAAGGAAGTCGTCGAAGTCGTCGATGGCCTCGCCCTGTAGCTCCTCGACGTCGCCTACGGGGGAGACACCCTGCTCGTGGGCGAGGGTTCCGAGAGGAGACGAGGGAGCGCTCGTCAGGCGCCTGACCGTCTCCAGGTGCATGACCCGCACGGTGGTGCCGTCCGGCTGAAGCTCGGCTCTGCCGCCGGCCATGACCAGCTGGTCCATCGCGTCGAGCACGAGATCACGCAGGTCACCGTCGAAGTCGGCCAGGATGCTCCCCGCGTAGGTGTCTATCCGGCAGCGCAGGGTGGCCGGTGAGAAGTCCCCCATGTGGAGACGGCCGACCACTGTGACCTCCCTTTCCGTCGCCTGGGCGGGCGCTTCGCGCAGTGCCTCACGGAAGACGGAGTCGATCACGAAGCCTCCTCCTGGGCGGAGCAGTTCGATCCTGCTCACTCCTCCTGAGCCGATTCCCCCGGCGAGCTGGCGAAGGCCGCTGACCACCGGAGGAGTGAAGTGGGAGGGGAGCCCCCGGCCCTGACGGACGTGCTCGATGCCCTCGTCGAGCATGCGCAGGGACTGCTGGAGCAGGTCGTTCGTCTCGGCCTGTGGGGGGCGCGTCACATCGAGGATCGCAGACCCTCGCCTGAACCCGGTGAAGTCGAGCCGTACGGCCTCGACCACGTCGCGTGGCCTGCGTCCAGGCCTGATGGAGGTGCCGAGCCCTGTCAGGGCCAGCCGTTCCAGAGTCATCTGCAGGCCGCCCGCGATGCGGGCGAGCTCTGCCAGCGGCAGCCGTCCGTCCTCGGAGGCGGGTCCACTGATCCGGACGCTCATCGAGAAATCCGGCGAGGCATCGCCATGTCGTGCCGTCATGGTCGCACCCACCCCCTCTCGGTCTCACGGTAACCCCGCCTTCCCTTCGGCGCCGAGCGGCGTCGCGGGGAGCCTATGGCATTTCCTCACTGTCAGTGATCGAAAATATCTGAAAAGTCACCTCAGATGCCCCGGGTCAGGGCTCGGGAGATTCCGAGGGCGGCGGCTTTCACGGCGGGGGCCAGGCGGGTGGGCTGGAAGCGGGCCAGCGGGACGGAGACCGACAGGGCGGCGACCGCCACGCCGTCGCCGAAGACCGGGGCCGCGATGCAGGCGCCGCCGAGCTGGGACTCCTCACGCTCGTAGGCCAGGCCCGCCGCCTGGATCTGGCCGAGTGCCTCCTCAAGCCGCTTGGGGTCCACGATCGAGTGCGGGGTCAGGCGGCGCAGAGGACGGCCGAGAACCTCCTCGATGAGGCCGGGCCCCGAGTAGGCCAGCAGCGCCTTGCCGATGCCGGTGCAGGTCAGCGGGAGACGGCCGCCGACACGTGAGGGCAGGGCGAAGGACTCCTGGCCGCGGATCTTCTCGACGTAGACCACGTCGAGGCCGTCGCGCACCCCCAGGTGCACGGTCTCGTGGGTGGCCTCGTACAGGTCGTGCATGAAGGGCAGCGCGGCGTGTCTCAGGTCGCGTTCGAGGGGCACGATGCTACCGAGTTCGAACAGCCGGCGGCCGAGGTAGTAGCCGTCGTCCCGGCGGGTGACCGCCCCGATCTCGGTCAGCTCGGTGAGCAGCCGGAAGGCGGTGGTCTTGGGGAGATGGCAGCGCGCCGCGACCTCGGTGAGCCGCAGCGGGCCTCCCGTGGGGCGGAACGCGTCGAGCACGAGCCAGGACTTCTCCAGCATCGAGAGCCGGTCGGTGTTCCGTTTCACGGAACTCATTCTTGCTCAACGGAGTCCCCGCGCCTATACCCGTACGTAGTGACCAGGTGTGGTCCTTTCGTGAGGAGAAGACTTGTCTGACCAGGTGACCCACTTCATCGGTGGGGTACAGGTCGCCGAGGGGGCGACGTTCGAGACGCACGACCCCGTGACCGGCGGGGTGGTCCGCCTGGTCCACGAGGCGGACCGGGCCGTCGTCGACAAGGCGGTCGCCGCCGCCCGCGCGGCACAGCCCGGCTGGGCGGCGCTGCCGATCGCGGAGCGGGCCGGATGGATGCGCCGCCTCGCCGACGCGATCGAGGCCAGGTTCGAGGAGCTCGTCGCCGCGGAGATCGCGGACACCGGTAAGTCGATCACACAGACCCGTACGCTGGACATCCCGCGTGGCGCGGCCAACTTCCGTTCCTTCGCCGAGATCGCCGCCCAGCGCCCCGACGAGGCCTTCCATCTGAAGGACGTGCTGAGCTACACGGTGCGCAGGCCGCTCGGTGTGGTCGCGGTGATCGTGCCGTGGAACCTGCCGTTCCTGCTGGCGACCTGGAAGATCGGCCCCTCGCTCGTCGCGGGCAACACCATCGTGGTCAAGCCGTCGGAGCACACGCCGGGCTCGATGGCCGTGCTCGCCGACATCGCCGCCGAGGTCGGTCTGCCGCCGGGTGTCCTGAACGTGGTGCACGGCTTCGGCGGCGGCTCGACCGGCCAGTTCCTCGTGGAGCACCCGGGGGTGGACGCGGTCACCTTCACCGGCGAGAGCCGTACCGGATCGACGATCATGAAGGGCGTGGCGGACCGGGTCAAGCCGGTCTCGTTCGAGCTGGGCGGCAAGAACGCCGGGCTGGTCTTCGCGGACGTCGATCTGGACGCGGCCGTCGAGGGCAGTGTGCGTTCGGTGTTCACCAACGGCGGGCAGGTCTGCCTGTGCACCGAGCGGCTCTACGTCGAGCGGCCGATCTTCGAGGAGTTCGTCACGCGCCTGGCCAAGCGGGCCGGGGAGCTGCGGTTCGGGCGTCCCGAGGACGAGGACACCACGATGATGCCGATGATCTCCGCCGAGCACCGGGACAAGGTGCTGACCTACTACCGGCTCGCCGAGAAGGAGGGCGCCGAGTTCAGGGCGGGCGGCGGCGTGCCGCGCTTCGGCGACGAACGGGACGGGGGGTACTACGTCGAACCGACCGTGCTGACCGGTCTGCCGCCGACCTCCAGGGTGAACCGGGAGGAGATCTTCGGCCCCGTCTGTCACGTCACGCCGTTCGACACCGAGGCCGAGGCGATCGCACTGGCCAACGACAGCGAGTACGGCCTGGCCGCGACGGTGTGGACCTCGCGGCTCAGCCGGGCGCACCGGGTCGCCCAGTCCCTTGAGGCGGGCCTGGTGTGGGTCAACACCTGGTACCTGCGCGACCTGCGCACCCCGTTCGGAGGGGTGAAGCTGTCGGGCATCGGCAGGGAGGGCGGCACCGACTCCCTGGACTTCTACTCGGAACCCACCACGATCACGATCAAGCTGGAGCCGGAACATGAGTGAGTGGAGCGAGGCGACCGACGCGCTCGCCGAGGCGGCCGACCAGCTGCTCGACGCGGCGCGCCACGGCAAGCCGTGTCCCCCGGTACGGCAGACGCTGCCGAGCGGGACGGCCGAGGTCGGCTACGCCGTACAGGAGATCAACACCAGGAGGGCGCTGCACGAGGGGCGGCGGCTGGTCGGGCGGAAGATCGGCCTGACCTCGACCGTGGTCCAGCGGCAGCTGGGCGTCGACCAGCCCGACTTCGGGATGCTCTTCGCCGACATGGCCTGCCTGGACGGGCTGCCCGTGCCCGCCTCCCGGTTCCTGCAGCCGAAGGCCGAGGCGGAGATCGCGGTCGTCCTCAAGAGCGACCTGGTCGGCGGGCCGTTCACGGTCGCGGACGTCATCAGGGCGGTCGACTTCGTGCTCCCGGCCATCGAGATCGTGGACAGCCGGATCGCCGGGTGGAACATCTCGCTGGTGGACACCATCGCCGACAACGCCTCAAGCGGGGCGTTCGTGCTCGGCAACACCCCGGTCGACCTGCGCGGTCTCGACCTGAGGCTGGCCGGGATGACCATGACGAGGAACGGCCAGGAGGCCTCGACCGGCGCAGGCGCGGCCTGCCTGGGGCACCCGCTCAACGCGGCCGTGTGGCTGGCCGACGCGCTCGGCGGCAAGGACTTCCCGCTGCTGGCCGGGGACGTGGTGCTGACCGGCGCGCTCGGGCCGATGGTGCCCGTCGAGGCCGGGGACGTGTTCGAGGCGCACATCGACGGCGTCGGTTCGGTAAGGGCGGTGTTCTCATGACGACGGTGACCACGGGTGGGCCGGTGAAGATCGCGATCATCGGGTCGGGCAACATCGGCACCGACCTGATGTTCAAGGCGCTGCTGTCCAGGCGGGTGGAGGTCGTCGCGATGGCGGGCATCGACCCCGACTCCGACGGTCTGGCCCGCGCCAGGCGGCGCGGGGTGGCCACCACCCACGAGGGTGTCGAGGGCCTGGTCAAGCTGCCCGGTTTCGACGAGGTGGACATCGTCCTGGACGCGACCTCGGCCGGGGCGCACGTGCACAACGACCGGGTGCTGCGCGAGCACGGCAAGCGGGTCATCGACCTGACCCCGGCCGCGATCGGGCCGTACGTGGTGCCTCCGGTGAACCTGGACGCCCACCTCGGCGAGCGCAACCTCAACATGGTGACCTGCGGCGGCCAGGCGACGATCCCGATCGTGGCGGCGGTGGCCTCGCGGGTCCCGGTGCGGTACGCCGAGATCGTCGCCTCGATCTCCTCCAGGTCGGCCGGCCCCGGCACCCGCGCCAACATCGACGAGTTCACCGAGACGACCTCACGGGCGATCGAGCAGGTCGGCGGGGCCGCGCGGGGCAAGGCGATCATCATCCTCAACCCGGCGGAACCGCCGTTGATCATGCGGGACACGGTCTACTGCCTCGTCGACGACTGTGACGAGGCCGAGGTCGAGCTGGCCGTACGGGAGATGGTCGAGCGGGTCGCCGGGTATGTGCCCGGTTACCGGCTCAAGCAGGACGTGCAGTTCGAGCGCGTCCCGGCGGGTGAGCCGCTGCCGACCGGGGAGCGCTCCGGCGGCGTCAAGGTGAGCGTCTTCCTCGAAGTCGAGGGGGCCGCCCACTACCTTCCCGCGTACGCGGGCAATCTGGACATCATGACCTCGGCCGCGTTGCGCACCGCCGAGCGGCTGGCG
Organism: Streptosporangium sp. NPDC020145; assembly: GCF_040631275.1. Lineage (NCBI taxonomy): Bacteria > Bacillati > Actinomycetota > Actinomycetes > Streptosporangiales > Streptosporangiaceae > Streptosporangium > Streptosporangium sp. NPDC020145. The sequence continues at coordinate 142,311 of NZ_JBEXZT010000020.1, forward strand.
GAGGTGGGCGCATGAGGCTCTACGTCCAGGACGTGACGCTGCGGGACGGCATGCACGCCATCAGGCACCGTTACAGCACGGAGCAGGCGGCTCAGATCGCCGCCGCGCTGGACGCCGCGGGCGTCGCGGCCATCGAGGTCGCCCACGGCGACGGCCTCGCCGGGGGCAGCTTCAACTACGGCGCGGGCGCGCACACCGACGACGAGTGGATCGAGGCGGTCGCGGGAGCCGTACGGCAGGCGAAGCTGACGACCCTGCTGCTGCCCGGGATCGGCACCATCCACGACCTCAGGCGGGCCCACGCGCTCGGCGTGACCTCGGTCAGGATCGCCACTCACTGCACCGAGGCCGACATCTCCGCCCAGCACATCGCCACCGCCCGCGAACTGGGCATGGACGTGGCCGGGTTCCTGATGATGTCCCACATGGCGCCGCCGGAGGAGCTGGCCAGGCAGGCCAAGCTCATGGAGTCGTACGGCGCGCACTGCGTCTACGTGACCGACTCCGGCGGCGGGCTGACCATGGACGGGGTGCGTGACCGGGTCAGGGCCTACCGCGAGGTGCTCGACGAGGCGACGGAGATCGGCGTCCACGCCCACCACAACCTGGGCCTCGGCGTGGCCAACTCGGTCGTCGCCGTGGAGAACGGCACCTTCCGGGTCGACGCCTCCCTGGCCGGGATGGGCGCGGGCGCGGGCAACTGCCCGATCGAGGTGTTCGTCGCGGTGGCCGACCTGATGGGCTGGGAGCACGGCTGTGACCTCAACGCCCTGATGGACGCGGCCGACGACCTGATCAGGCCGTTGCAGGACCGGCCGGTCCGGGTGGACAGGGAGACGCTGACGCTCGGCTACGCCGGGGTCTACTCCAGCTTCCTGCGTCACGCGGAGGCGGCCTCCGAGCGCTACGGGATCGACACCCGGGCCATCCTGACGGAGGCGGGCAGGCGGCGGATGGTCGGCGGCCAGGAGGACATGATCGTGGACATCGCGCTGGACCTGGCGCGCGCGAAGGAGAACGCGTGACCGACATCCACAAGCTCGCCGCGGTGCTCGACGAGGCCGCCCGTACGGCTCGCGCCGTACGGCAGCCGGAGCAGGACTACGACGTGGCGACCGCCTACCGGGTGCAGGAGGAGTTGCTGCGGCTGCGCCTGGACCGGGGCGACCGGCTGGCCGGGGTGAAGCTGGGCTTCACCAGCGAGGGCAAGCGCCGCCAGATGGGCGTGCACGACGTGATCTTCGGCAGGGTGCCGGAGTCGTCGGCGGTCCTGGACGGCTCAAACGCTGATATTTCCGGCTATATCCACCCACGTATCGAGCCGGAGGTCGTCTACCTCGTCGGCAGGCGCATCGCCACCGTCGCCGACGCCCTCGCCCCCGGTGCCGTGGTGGCCATGGCGCCCGGCATCGAGATCATCGACTCCCGCTACGAGAACTTCCGCTTCTCGCTGCCCGACGTGATCGCCGACAACACCTCGGCCGCGGGCTACGTCGTCGGCCCGTGGCGGCCGTACGACCCGGCGCTGTGGAACCTCGGCGTGCTGCTGGAGATCGACGGCCGGGTCGTCCAGGCCGGATCGACCGGAGCCATCCTCGGCGACCCGCGCAGGGCCGTGGTCGAGGCCGCGCGGCTGGCCGTACAGGCCGGGGTGGTCATCGAGCCCGGCTGGATCCTGCTGGCGGGCGCCGCGACCCCGGCCGAGCCGCTCCCGGCGGGCGCGCACGTCAGGGTGCAGGCCCAGCACCTGGGGTCGGTCTCCTTCACCGCCGCGGGCGCCGTCAACGGGGAGGCGCCGTGAGCGAGGGCGTGGTCGTCGGCGGGAAGGCCACGCCGCGTGGCAGGTTCCCGCACGTCAAGCGGGCCGGCGACCTCATCTACGTGTCCGGGACCAGCTCCCGCAGGCCGGACAACACGATCGCCGGGGCACGGGCCGACGAGTTCGGCACGGTCAGCCTCGACATCGCCGAGCAGACCAGGGCGGTGATCGAGAACATCCGTGACATCCTCCAGGCCGTGGGAGCCGACCTCTCCGACCTGGTCCAGGTGACCGCCTACCTGGTGAACATGAACGACTTCGGCGGCTACAACGCGGTCTACGCGGAGTACTTCGACGAGACCGGACCGACCAGGACGACGGTCGCGGTCCACCAGCTGCCCCACCCCCATCTTCTGATCGAGATCCAGGCAGTCGCCTACAAGGAGGAGAGCCAGTGATTCCGCCCATCGACTTCACCAAGTGGATCGACGAGCACGCCCACCTGCTCAAGCCCCCGGTGGGCAACAAGGTGATCTTCGAGGGGGCGAACGACCTCATCGTCATGGTCGTCGGCGGCCCGAACGCGCGGACCGACTTCCACGTCGACCCGTACGAGGAGCTGTTCTACCAGGTCCGCGGCAACATGCACATCAACGTCATGACCGAGGACGGGCCGGAGACCGTGCACGTCAAGGAGGGCCAGATGTGGCTGCTCCCGCCGAACCTGCCGCACTCGCCGCAGCGCCCCGAGGAGGGGTCGGTCGGCTTCCTGGTCGAGCGGATCAGGCCGGAGGGCGTGCTGGAGAAGTTCCGGTGGTACTGCCAGGACTGCAACGCCGTCGTACACGAGGTCGAGCTCCAGGTCCGTGACATCGTGTCCGACCTGCCGCCGATCTTCCAGGCGTTCTACGACGACGAGAAGGCCCGTACCTGCGGCGACTGCGGCGCCCTCCACCCGGGCAAGGGATAGCCGTTGATCATCGACGTCCACACCCACCACGTCCCCCGGGGCTGGCCCGACCTGGGCTGGCCGCAGGCGCCCAGGCTCAGGGTCGAGTCGGAGCGGGAGGCCATGATCCTGCTCGGCGACCGGGAGTTCCGCAGGATCCAGGACGACTGCTGGAACCCCCGGGTCCGTCTCGACCGGATGGACGCCGACGGGATCGACGTCCAGGTCGTCTCTCCGACGCCGGTCTTCTTCTCCTACGAGCGCCCGGCGGCGCAGGCGGCCGGGGTGGCGCGGATCCTCAACGACCTGGCCCTGGAGATCTGCGACTCCGAGCGGCTCGTGCCGTTCTGCCAGGTGCCGCTGCAGGACCCCGACCTGGCCTGCGCGGAGCTGGACCGGTGCCTGGCGGCGGGGCACGCGGGCGTCGAGATCGGCAACCACGTCGGTGACCTCGACCTCGACGACGCGGGGATCGTCCAGTTCCTCCAGCACTGCGCGGCCGTCGGCGCGCCGGTCTTCGTCCACCCGTGGGACATGGCCGACAGCCCCCGGCTGCGGCGCTGGATGGCCCAGTGGCTGGTCGGCATGCCGGCGGAGACCCACCTGTCGGTGCTCGCCCTCATTCTGGGCGGCGTCTTCGACAGGGTCCCCGACAGCCTGCGGATCTGCTTCGCGCACGGCGGCGGCTCGTTCGCCTTCTGGCTCGGCCGCTTCGAGAACGCCTGGCACCGCCGCAACGACGTGGTCGGGACCTCGCTGCTGCCGCCCTCGGCCTATCTGGAGCGCTTCAGCGTCGACTCGGTGGTCTTCGACGAGCGGGCGCTGCGGCTGCTGGTGGACACCATGGGGCAGGAGCGGGTCATGCTCGGCTCCGACTTCCCCTACCCGTTGGGGGAGACGCCGGTCGGCTCGCTGATCAGGGGTGCCGGGTTCCTGACCGAGGAGGCGCGGGCGCGGCTGCTCGGCGGCAACGCCGTACGCTTCCTCGGCCGCTGACCCCTCTGTCCTCACGGGCGTACGGCGACGCCCGGGTGACCTGGCACGGTGGTCACCCGGGCGTCGCCGTACGGCCCGCGTCCTACTTCTCGGACAGCTTGCGGCCGCGGTACATCGGGTGGTCGGTCTCCCAGTAGCGCCAGCCCTCGACCCGGGCGGGGACGTTGGCGATGCCGGTGGCGATGTGGTTGACGCTGCAGTCCTCAAGCTGCTTCCAGGTCGACCAGCCGACCCGGTAGCCGAACACGCGGTACCAGAGGTTGCCGTACTTGCCGGGGGTGACGTCCCTGGCGTACAGGTGGCCGGCCTCGACGACGTGCTCCTCGGCGAGCAGCGGGTTGACGTTGTTGCGCAGCCTGCGCAGGATTCCCTCGTGCAGGGCGTTGCGGTCGATGTCGTGCTTGATCTCGCTCTGCTTCTCGCGCTCGATCTCCACCTCGAAGTACACGCGGTACTGCCGCCTGACGCTCGCCGTGATCGTGCCGCCGGGGCCGTCGATGAAGCGGGTCCTGGGAAGGAAGAAGTTGATCGGCTTGAAGTGGTGGAACCTGAAGAAGTTGTGGGGCCTGCACTTGCGGCGGGCCTCTTCCTTGAGCGTGGGGATGGTCGGCGTCGGGTTCGGGACGGCGACCGAGTCACCCTGGCTGCCGAGGGCGGCGGGCGCGGTGACGGTCGTGCACACGGAGGCAGCGAGCGCGAGGGAGGCGGACCCGGCCAGAATCGCCGTCGTCAGCCCCCTGGACCTGGTCCTGGCGCGGGCTACGACGGCATCCGTGCGGGGAATGGGCGTGAACATAGGAAGATACCGTTCTCTCCGGAACGCGGCCCGTGGCCGCGACCAACCATCTGACCGAAATACGGCCTGTGCCCGTTACGTTGGTTGACTCAACGTAACGATAAGGATGCTTACAGTTGCCAATGGTTGTCGTGTGACGCCACGCCGTCGCGAAGTCTCTTTAAAAGGGAAAGGCCGGGTGAAAGGCGTCTAGGCAGGTGGCGGTGGCGTTCTTCCGTCAGTGGTCACATTGCTCACGAAGCGGTCGGCCCATTGCGGTTCGCGGACATTCTCCTGACCCGTGGGACTTGGTGGAATCAGGGGATGAAAGACGATCTGTCGCTAAATGTGTTGGCGTAATCGCTTTTAGTGGCTGAATGGTAATCCGAGGGGCCTGAGGCCTTGGGGCTCTCTGGGGTGCCTCCGGGGCCTCGCGGTCATACCGTGGAAGTCTCCGGTTCGACGCCGTGCCGTCATCTCGGTGGCGGCACGGCGTTCCGTCTGAGATTCACGTGGAGTCATCCATGATGACCAGGATCAGGAACGCTCTCGCGGCCGGTGCGATGGGGGCCTGCGCCCTCGCCGTGCCCGCCATGACACCGGCCCAGGCGGCCCAGGTGGACGCGCCGGGCGTCACAGAGAACGTGAAGCCCTGCAAACACGGCAAGTGTCACCGCCACCGTCACCACCGTCAGAACCCGGAACGCATCCCCGGCGGAATCCTCAACGACGACCTCAGCGACAACAGGACGCCGGGCGGCAGCAGAGGAAGCGGGGGCATCATCAACTGAGGGAGCCCTCAGCTCGGCACATCACCGGGAGACGAGGCGTCCAACGTGGCGACGAGCCGCTTGGGCGCCACGGCCCGGTAGCTCTCCTCGACCCAGTCGAGCAGCACCTCGGTCTCCGGCAGCGGGCCCGTCAGCGGGATCGTCACCCACCCCGCCCTGCCGAGGCCGTAGCCCGAGGGCTTGGCGCCGTCGAGGGACAGGGCGTGACCGTTCGACTCGGGGAGCTTGACGCCCACGTGCGGACTCCACCTGTCGGTCGGCTCCTCGACGCCGAGGAAGACGAAGATCTTCTTGTTGACCTTGACGACGCTCTCACCCCAGGGGTGGTCCTCGTACGCCTCGGGAAGGCTCAGCGCGAACCCGCGCATCGTCTCCCGCACCTCACGCCAGCTGTCCATGGCGCCCATTGTGACCAGCGGCACCGACAATCTCGCTCCGCCAGCGGGCGAGCACCCGGTCGATGCCGCTCCTGATGCGCTCCCTGGCCTCGGCCCGGGGGACCCCGGACATCAGCAGCCGGTCGTAGTCGGTGTCCAGGTGCCGCACCGAGGCGATCACGGCCAGCGTGACGGCGTTCTCGTCGAGGACCCTGGCCGCCGCGGTACGGCCGACCCGGCCGCTGCCCCGCTGACCGGCGTGCCGGGCGATCTCCTCGGCCCGCTCGGGCGGACAGCCGGGGAACAGCCTGACGATCTCCGCGGCCATCCGCGCCTGGAACTCCACGTCCTCGCCCGCGCGCCGTTCCCGGTCGCGTTCGCGACGGCGCAGCCGCACCTCCTCGTCGGCCAGGCACTGCTCCTCGGCCAGCGCGAGCGCGGACTCCTCGACCAGGATGCCGAGGCGTTCGTACCGCTTGCGCCGTTGGTTGAACCTGACCACCAGGGCGGCCAGCCCGCTCTCCTTCTTCGCCCTGCGGCTCAGCGCCGCGTTCCCCGCGGGCAGCAGGACCAGGTGGTCCAGATCGGCGCAGGTCAGGCAGTACGGCTCGGTGCCCTCCATGATGAGGTACGGCCCCGTCCCGCCACAGCCCGCGCACCTCCACTCCCGCTGGGGCTCGACCGCGACCAGGTCGGGGGCCTTGGCCTGCCGTTCGGCCAGCCGCCTCCTCCTGGCCTCGCTCATGTCGGGGGAGACCCAGTGGACACGGAAGACCGACTCCTCGCCCCCGGCCAGGAAACGCAGCTCGCCCCGGTCCCTGCCGCTCGACAGGTAGGCGCTCTCGCCCTCGGTCAGCTCCCGTTCGAGCGCCCAGCGCCTGAGCAGGAGGGCCGCCTCGGTCATCCGGGCGCCGTCGACCGCGGTCAGCTCCTCAAGCGTGGCGGCCCCGCCCTGCCGCCAGGTGTCCACCTGACCGGCGCGCAGCCAGCGCAGGCCCGTCAGCACGTCGATCACGGTGACGAACCCACGCTGGGCGAGCGCGGCCTCGGCCGCCTCGGTGATCCGCCGCTGCAGTCTGCTCACCCCGACAGCCTGCCGTACGGGAATCAGGGACGGGGAATGTTGCGCAGGTTCGCCCTCGCCATGTCGATCATGCGTCCGACGCCGCCGCTCAGCACCACCTTGCTCGCGGCCTTGGCGAACCCCTTGACCTGCTCTCCGGTGATGCGCGGCGGGATGGACAGCACGTTCGGGTCGGTGACGACGTCCACCAGGTACGGGCCGGGGGCCTCCAGGGCCGTGCCGAGCGCCTCGCGGACCTCCGAGGGACTGCGCACGGTCACGGCCTCGACGCCCATCGCCGTGGCGATCGCCGCGTAGTCGGTGAAGGGGTAGTCGGTGCCGAAGTCGGGGAGGCCGTCGACCAGCATCTCCAGCTTCACCATGCCGAGCGAGGAGTTGTTGAACACCACGATCTTCACCGGAAGGTCGTGGTCCCGTACGGTGAGCAGCTCGCCGAGCAGCATGCCGAGCCCGCCGTCGCCGGACAGCGAGATCACCTGCCTGCCGGGGGCCGCGAACTGGGCGCCGATGGCGTGCGGCAGGGCGTTGGCCATGCTCCCGTGCCTGAAGGAGCCGATGACACGCCTGCGGCCGTTCGGCGTCAGGTAGCGGGCGGCCCAGACGTTGCACATCCCGGTGTCAACGGTGAAGACCGTGTCGTCGCCGGCCAGCTCGTCCAGCACGTCGGCGACGTACTCGGGATGGATCGGGACATGGTGCTCGATGTCCCGGGTGTAGGCGTCCACCACGTTGTCCAGGGCCTTCAGGTGCCGTTCGAGCATCCTGTCCAGGTAGCGCCGGTCCTGCTTCTGGCGCACGTCGGGCAGTACGGCCCGCAGCGTCTCCCCGACGTCGCCGTGTACGGCCAGTTCGAGCGGCGTCCTGCGGCCCAGGCTGCCCGCGTCGTGGTCCACCTGGACGGTCCGCGCGCCGGGCAGGAACTCGTCGTAGGGGAAGTCCGTGCCCAGCAGCACCAGCAGGTCGGCCTCCCGTGTGGCCTCGTAGCACGCGCCGTACCCGAGCAGGCCGCTCATCCCCACGTCGTAGGGGTTGTCGTACTGGATCCACTCCTTGCCCCGCAGGGCGTGCCCGACCGGGGCGAGCGTGCGGGCGGCCAGCGCCATGACCTCCTCGTGCGCGCCGCGCACCCCGGCGCCGCAGAACAGCATCACCTTCTCGGCGGCGTTCAGCGCGACGGCCAGCTCGGAGACCTGGTCGGCCGGAGGGTGGAGGGTGCCCGGCTGGGTGAGGAAGTCGTGCGGCCCGGCCTCCTGGGACACCCGCAGCTGCGCCACGTCGCCGGGCAGGACGACCACGGAGACTCCCGGGCCGCCGATCGCCCGCTGTACGGCCACGCGCAGCACCCTGGGCATCTGCTCCGCCGTGCCGATCACCTCGCAGAAGCCGGCGCACTCGGTGAACAGCCGTTCCGGGTGGGTCTCCTGGAAGAAGTCCGTCCCGATCTGCGGGCTGGGGATCTGCGAGGCCAGCGCGAGTACGGGGGCACGGCTGCGGTGGGCGTCGTACAGGCCCTGCACCAGGTGGGTGTTGCCGGGCCCGCAGCTGCCCGCGCACACCGCGAGCCGCCCGGTGACCTGCGCCTCGGCGGCGGCGGCGAAGGCCCCGGCCTCCTCGTTGCGTACCTGGACCCAGTCGATGCCCCCGGTTCTGCGCACCGCGTCGACCACCGGGTTGAGGCTGTCGCCCACGACCCCGTAGATCCGTTCGACTCCGGCCTGCCGCAACACCTGGACGAACTGCTCGGCGACGGTCCCCATGGCGCTCCCCCTCGTTTCGCGTCATGGGGTACCTCACCGGTTTTTTCCGAATCACTCCGGACCGCGTAGGGCTGACTACGATTGGGCGATGACGGTGACCGTACTGACGGGGGCGGGCATCTCCACCGAATCCGGCATTCCCGACTATCGAGGCCCGAACGGCCTGTGGCGCGCGGACCCGGAGCAGGAGAAGCTCGTCACCTACCACCGCTACATGGGCAGCGCCGAGATCAGACGGCGGTCATGGCTGTTCCGCCGCGACAGTCCAGCCTGGGACGCCGAGCCGAACGCCGCCCACCGCGCCCTGGCCACGCTGCCGGACGCCTGGATCATCACGCAGAACGTCGACGGCCTGCACCGGCGCGCCGGGTCGCCGCCGGACCGGGTGCTCGAACTGCACGGCAACATGTTCGGCGCGGTGTGCACCTCGTGCGGGGCGGACTCGACGACGCGTGAGGCGGTCGAACGGATCATGGCGGGGGAGGACGACCCGGCCTGCCGCGCGTGCGGCGGCATCCTGAAGACCGCGACCGTGATGTTCGGTCAGTCCCTCGACCAGGATGTCCTGTCCAGGGCGGTCGAGGCGGCAGGGAACTGCGAGGTGTTCGTCGCCGTGGGCACCTCCCTGCAGGTACGGCCCGCGGCGACCCTGGTCTCGATCGCGGCGGAGGCGGGGGCCAGGGTGGTCATCGTCAACGGGGAGCCGACGGCCTACGACCACATGGCCGACGAGGTCGTCCACGACCCGATCGGCGTGGCCGTACCCCGGCTGTGCGCCGCGCTCACGGCCTGACGGGCCTTGACGGGCCTTGATGGGCCTTGACGGGCAGGGCCCGCCGGGTTCGGGCCGACCGGCGCCGGTAACCGGTCGGCCCGAACC